>JBOIDW010000001.1:0-6947 GCA_050740655.1 Gammaproteobacteria bacterium
GGCGTCTTGCATCTTAGGAGAGTTATGCCCGTTCGCGGTGTATTCGATCGGATCGCCGGGGTGCAAAGGCTCAAGATTCAGGGTCGATAGCGTGTGCCGCGCCACCGGTCTAGCTCACGCTTGCGACCCGATTAGCTGCTGCGCCGAGCAGTTGCTCCGCTCGCAGTCTTGTTCGCGTTCCCGAGCCGCCTTGAGCGCACGCGCGTACCACTCGAGCTCGTCGAGGAACCTCACGCTGCGGCGTTCGTAACCTTCGTCGGTCGCTGAGCCGTCCTCCCGGAACGCGTCCTGGACCTTCGGGATCGGTAGCCCGCAGCGCGATCGCGGCCCGAACGCCTCCGAAGGCCCCGGCCGAATAGCAGACGATCGCGCTCGGCTTGTAGAAGTACTCTTCGAGAAAGTGGTCGAGGAGGTTGGCGAGCGCGGGCGGAATGGTATGGTTGTACTCGCCCGACACGATCACGTACGCGTCCGCCGCCTTCACACGCTCGGCCAGGCGCTCGAGCAATTCCGGCGCGCCTCCCGGCGGATATTCCTTGTACATCTTGTCGAGCAGCGGCAGCCGGAACTCGATCGGATCGACGAGGAAGACCTCGTGCCCGCGTTCTCGGCACTTGTTGGTGACGAAGCGTGCGGCCTTGATCCCTTGCCGCGTCGAGCGGACGGACCCATAGAGTACGAGCAGTTTGAGTTTCATGCGTTCTCCCTCCGGAGGGCTGGCTTCGTTTATCCGGACAGCACCGCCCGGCTCGATAAGTGGAATCCCTGCCGGCTCAGGCCTGCGCCACAAGCGTGCGCCAGGTCCATCGCACCGTCCGATAGCGTGCGGAATGCGATGGCGAGTCGCCCTGCATGGCGTTCGACGCGGTCGAGGAATAGTGTATAGCGGGTCTTCACGGCGGCGCTCGTAAGCGGCGCGGCGTAAACGATCCCTCCATGCTAGCCACGCGGGCCTGCTGACGCGTTCGAGGCCCCGACACGTACTCAGGACTGCCGTCCATGTCGCTCAGTAGTCGCGAGTCCAATTGATGCTGGCGCCGGTCTGGCCCTGCTGGCCAATCTGGGTCTGGGCGGAGATGCTCGGGGTCAGCTCGATCTCTAGCTTGGCCTTGCCGCTACCGGGCGTAATGCCCTGTTGGACTTCAAGGAAGACGTTATCGGAAATGTACTTGCCGGCACTCGCCGTCGTGCCGGCCTCGCCACCACCCGCAACGTCGAAGGTGTCGACGGGCAGGGCCTCCCGACCGATGCCAATCAGCCCGTCGCCGCCGCTCTGGAGCTGCTGGACCGCCGCCGCGAGGCGCAGTCCCTGGATGGGTGAGATCTCGCTGGACGAACGGTTGAACATGATCCGCGCTACCACCTCGTCCTGCGGGGCCGCTGGATCGCTCGACAGCTCGACCTTCGGCTTCGTCGCTGGCCCGGTGATCTGGACTATGCCCGTGTAGCCACCTGCGGTCTTGGCACTCGCCCGGATATTGAGCTCCGGGATCGGCGGCTTCGCGCCGCTGAAGGTGATCGTGCCCCGGTCGATCGAGAAGCGGCGGTCGAGCAGGGTCAAGAAACCGCGGCGGAAGTTGATTGAGCCGACAACCAAGGGAGCGTCCGCCGTCCCGGTGGCGGAGATGTTGCCGTGCCACTCGCTTTCGAGCCCGCGACCGCGAACATAGAGTTTCTTCGGCATATCGACCTTGACCTCGAGGCCGATCCGCAGCGGCGGACCGCTTGGGGCTGACGGCGGTGCCGGTGGTGCGCCTGCGACGCTCACCGGCAGGGTCGGCGGCTTGCCGGGAGGCGGGTTCGGTAACCTGATATCCGCGCGCTCGACCTTGAGCCGGCTCGCGACGTCGAGGTTCGGCAGCCGGCCGCTGACATCGACCTTGCCGCTGAGCCGGGCCTGGCCGAACTCGGCGTTGTAGACCTGCAGATTGGTGAGCTCCAGTCCGGTCCTCAAGCCGGTAAGAGACGCGCCGGCGAGATCGAGGCTGCCCGACCCCTTCAAGGTGCCGTCGCGGCGATCGCGCGCGCTCAGCGTGGTAAGGTTGATCCGGCCCTGATCGCCTACGATGCGCAAGGTGAGATCGCGCAACAGCACACCCGAGATCGAATCCTCGACCAGCCCGTTGGCGATCGCGATGCTGCCGTCGGCAAGCGGGCGGTCCAGCGTCCCGGCGAACCGGGCGTCGATCGTGAGGAGGCCCTCGAACCGCTGTCCGTCGAGCACGAGCGCCTGGGCGAGCCGGCCGAGGTCGGTACGGCCGGTGAGCGTCCCCTGGATAGGACGGCCCCTCGGCAGCTCGAAGGCGAAAGGCTCGAGCCCGATCCGCAGCGGCAGAGCCGTCTTAAGGCGCAAGGGCTCGTCCGTCACGCCCGCAAGCTCGGCGCTCGCATCGAGGCGGTCGCCAGCGACAACCGCGCGCAGTGCGAGCTTCGCCGGCGGCACGGTCTGCAGGTTCTTACCCCGCGGCTTTACGCCCTTCGCGTCGACCACGAGGTCTATTTTTGGGGCGGCGCTGCTGCCCGAGACTTCGAGAGTCAAGGCGACGGTACCACCCAACTCCGGGGCCCCGAAGGGCTGGAACATCGCGAGCGGCGTCGGATCGAGCGATGCCTTGGCGTTTGCCCGACCGCCACCGAGGCTCGCATCTGCGCGGAGCCTGGCGCGCCCGAAGCTCACATCGAGGTCCTGCAAGGCGTAGGAGGCGCCCGCCATGCGCAGGGTCGCGGTCCGCAACAGCTTGATCGGCTGCTTGGCGAAGCGGCCGGTCAGGGATTGCAGCGCCACCTGTGTGGTCTCGGCGGCAACATCGGCCCGCAGCCGGGTCGCCAGATCGAAGGGCTTGGCACCCTGGCTGCCGTCGACGCTGGCCGTCAACCGCAACCCCGCAAGGTCTCCTGCAGCCGTCACGGCCGCTGTCTTGATCGCCAGCCCCGGCTGCGCGAAATCATCGGCGGCGATCTTGGCATCGAGACCCAGCCTTCCCCGCAGGTCGCTCGCCCGCGCGGTCACCGTAGCGGCCGCCAGTGTGCCGAACGAGCCGCCGATCCGGCGCACCCTCACCTCCGTCCGGGCGTTCTGCTTGCCCTCCGCCGCATCGAGCGAGAGAGTAAGGTCGATGGTGCCGCTCGCCTTCTGGCCGATGAAGGGCGCCAAGGCACCGAGATCGCTGATACGCCCCTTGATTCGGCCGTTGGCGAGCCGTGTCGCCAGATCGATACCGGCCTCGCCGACGAGCCGCGTCCCTGGGGCGGTCAGGGAAAGATTTCGGATATCGAGCTTCTTGCCCTCGCGCGCGTAGTCGCTCGCCAGCGCGATCGAACCGCGTACCTCGCGCGCATCCAGCCGGACCCGGCCCGTGAGCCTGTCGATCGGCCCGCCGGCATCGGCGTCGAGCGTGATTTCCGGGAAGTCGAGGCCTGCCGCCTTAAACCGGTTTATATGCGTCGCGAACACGACGTTTGGCTCGCTCATGCTACCGGACGCCTTCACGTTCGCCGCGAGGCTGCCCGAGAGCGGCTGTCCCGCCCAACCGGAAGCCGCGGCCAGCCGCGGCAGCTCGAGGTCGAGATCGGCCGCAAGCCTCTCTTCGCCGGCGAGCTGTAGGCTCCCCTTGCCGGTGAGCTCGATCGCCGCCCCCGTGAAGGCGAGCTTCGAGACCTGCACGGTCTTGCCGGCCGTTAAGGACGCCCGCGCATCGAGTCGCGGCTTCCCGCCCAGGAGCTCGGTAGCGCCCGGCGGCAGACCCTGCAAGGCCGCCGTTCGCAGTGCCAGGACGGCGTCGATCTTGCCCGCCCCCGCGCCGATCGTGACGTCAGATACGAGTTTGATCTTGCCGTCGATCGGCGATGTTTGGTCGGGGATTGCCGCCGCCACCAAGGGCCGCAGCGCCGGTACCTCGAGCTCGAGCCGCAGCCGGCCGGCCAGGCGCTGCGGGTCGAACTGGCCACCCAGGCTGGCTTGCGCGCCCAGCGCCCGCAGGAGGACCTTCTGGATGTCGATCGGCCCTTCTGCCGGTGCCGTCGCCGCCAGATCGAGCGTCAGTAGCCCGCCTTGCGCCTCGTCCGGTGCCACCGGCTTGCCGCCCTGGCTCATGCCCGCGACGCTGGCATTGCCCGTCAAGGTGGCGCCCGGGAACGTCGTCTCGAACGGCGCCAGGAGCTTGGCTTGCAGCGCCATCGCGAGCTGCCGTACTTCGTAGGTGCCATAGCCGAGCCCGCTGGCATCGAGCGTGAGATCGACGACCGGCTGCTCGAGGGCGCCGCTCGCGATCAGGTTCAAGACCGCGCGGCCCTGGAGCAGCGTCTTCATAAGCCCGCTGGCCACCGCCAGATCCGGTACCTCAAACACGAGGCTTCCATCCACGGTGTTGGCGGCGAGGTCGCCTTTGCCCTGACCTTCCACCGTAAAGCCGGCGGCACCCAGATGGAGTGCCTGCAGCTCGACCTGCTGCGGCGCGGTCGGCTGCAGTCGGACCGCCAGATCGATCGTCCGCCCGGTCAGCGGCTCCAGGTCCGGTGGCAACACGCCCGGAGCCAGGTTTAAACGGGCACGCATCCCGATGCGCGGCAGGTCGGCGAGCGCAAGCTCGAGGTCGCAGTTAAGGCTCGCGAGGGCCTGCGCCTCGAGTGTGAGCCGCCCGCGCCAATCGGCGAGCGGCCCCTTGCCGTCGAGATCGAGATGCAGCCCGCCGGCCTCGGGGCGGCCCGAAACAGCCGCGAGCAGGCCACCCGTCTCGTTCGCCCGCAGGCTAAGATCGAGCGTTTTGCCCTCGAGATCGGCATCGAGCACAAGCCGGGCGTCCGCGCTCGCCTGATCGATACGGTCGATGCGGAGGTCCGCGGTCACTCGGTTCGTGGCCTCGTTGCTCCGTGCATGGCCGCCGATCCGGAAGGCGGCGGCCTGCCCGATCACCGGCTGCCCCAGCTCGAGCCGATCGACGAAGACCCGTAGCACGCCGACCGCTACCGACAGGGATTCCGGGAGCTGCGGGAGGCTCGGGAACGTGAATGGCTGTTGCGGCTCGGGCGTTGGCGCCGAGGGCGGCAGGCGTTTAAGCGCAACGCGCTCCGCACCAAGGGCCGCGATCTCGACCTTCAGACTGAGCAGGGCCGAGGGCACGAGGTGGAAGCGGGCACCATCGATCTCCAGCCATTCGCCTTGCGGGTCGCCCAGGCGCACGCGCTCGATCCGCAGGTCGAAGGGCAGGAAGCCTTCGATGCCAGCGATCTCCGCGGTCTTGCCCTCGCCCGAGAGCGCCCCGCTCGCGAGCGAGGCGATCTCACGCTCGCCCCACCCCGTCTGCAGCACGCCCAAAGCACCGGCGAGGGTGGCGAGGATCAGGAGGATGAGCGCCAAGAGCGTCCATCCGAGCACGCGGAAAGTCTGCCGAACGGGCCCGCGTCGCCGCGTCTCGGTAACGGCAGCGTCAGAACGCTTGTCCGATAATGACATATATCTGGATGATGTCGTCGACACCCAAACGGCGGTCGAGCGGGACGCCGATGTCCGCGCGCAAGGGACCGATCGGCGTACTATAGCGTAGGTCGATGCCGGTGCCAGTGAACAGACGCTCCTCGAGTCGGTAGGCTGCTTGGTCTTCGCTGCCGACTTCGAGAGCGAGGGGCATTTACCGAAGCCCACACCGGCGCCGTCACGCTCATTCCGCGCTTTGGCTAGGGTGCCCGGCTGTTCATAAAACGGCCGGGAGCGGTTTTGAACGGCGAACGCCGGCCGGAAGGGCGAAAGCCAGGGAGGGCTTTCGTAAACAAGTGTTCGAGATCGACATCGAGCAGTGCCCCCCGTGCGATGGCACCTTGAAGATCATCGCCGCCATAAAACGTTCTGCTTCAGCGGCGGCGCGGAGCGCCGTCCGCTGCAAGCCGTTGTAGGGCCGAACTCGGTTAGACTCCTGGTTGGATAACGTGCTCTCCAGTATGCCGTGTGACCATGAGATCCTGGACCTCCTGGATCACTTCCAGCTTGCGGACATTCTTGCCAGGGCAGGCGCTTGGCTCCGCTTTGACAAAAGCGCCTTTCAGCCCGTCCAAGAACTCGCCGAAGTACTCTTGGGCGGTGGCGACAGGCGAGATCAATCCGAAGCCGGCGGCGATTAGATAGAGGCGCAAGAGTCTTCGCATAGTGTTCTCCCTTGTGAGCTGAGACAGGATGCCTAACCTGGCGCTGAGCGGCCCGCGCCCACCAACGCTCGCACGCGGCAAGCCGCTGCGTGCGGGTCCGCTCCAGCGCCTTGTTGGGCGGCGTCCAGACCGGCCCGCTGTCAGCTCGAGGTCGTCTCGTTCGCAACACATTCCAATCAGGTGAAACTCAGAGCGTTATCGCCTCTCCAACATACCTGCAAAGCGGACGCCGAACCCGTCTGGATCCGCGATCATGAAGTCGCGGAGACCGTAATATCGATCCGCAATTGGAACTATGATCTGTGCGCCGATTTCGTTCGCCAGCTTCCAGTATTCGTCCACGTTGGGAACCATCACTCGGACGTTGGCGAGGGGAAACTTCGGAGATGCGGGTAACTCAGCGTCATGGACTTCGTGGAACGCGGAGAGCTCGGCGAGAAAGAGACGGTGATCTTCCCAAGTCAGTTCCACGAAATCGTCGCCGTCTCGGAGGAGCTCGAACCCCAGACGACTGTAGAAGTCGACGGAGCGCCTTATGTCTCTCACAACGATCTCGGTCACGAGTTGCTCTCTAGGATCCACGTACACACTCATGGCTGGTCACCTCAAGGACGGCGGTCCAACGCCCAGCGCACCGAGCATAGTGACCTCTCAGGCCTCACTCGGCGCCGATAGCCACGCCGCCGCCGCCGTAGGGACGCCGGTTACCCGGCGCCCCCGGCACAGATCCCGGCGTGCGAAACTACCGCACCGGGCTCCTCATTGATACTCGCTTCCGTAGTCAGCGAAAACGCCTTCATGCCAACACG
>JBOIDW010000002.1:0-13923 GCA_050740655.1 Gammaproteobacteria bacterium
ACCCCGCTCATCCGGATGCCGGCGCGGCCGCCTATCCGCTCCTGACCCGCTTATTCCATGAGGTCGTGGATCGGCTGCTCGCTCAGGAAGGCGCCAGTCATTGGCATCACGCGTTGGCCGAGGAGGACCTGAATCGTGAGCGCTGGTGCGAGCGCTTGATAGACCGTGCCTATAACGGCGTGGTGGCTGCTCAGCTACAGGCCCACGAGGCAGTGTTGGGGCCTTATGCGGGGGAGGTCTGCACTTACTGGGAGGCGGTACAGGGGCTGTGCCGGTGGATCGTGCAGCACCTGTGGCAATGCCAGCACGCCAGCGGTCGTTTTCCGCCCTTCGAGACCTTTACCAAGCTGCGCCTGCCGCCGGTCATCGAGCTGCATGAGGCCGCTTGGTCCGACGCGGTGGCCGTTACCGATGTCGATCAATCCCTGTGGCGGGTCGCCAGCGCCGAGGTCCCTTATGCGCTCGAGCTGCGCACCGCCCAGCCCGGCGAACAGTCGGGTCTCGACGAGGCCTGTCTCTATTACCTCCTGGCCGAGCTGGCCCAGCCCGGCAAGCCCGAGGGTCGGGTGCTGGCCTTGGTGTCGTTCACCGAGGCCGTGCGCGAGCAGCGCTTCGAGGCCCAGCGCCTCGCGCCATTGCTGCGCCACACCCGGCGCCTGATCGGCCAGGCCGCCGGTGCGGTACCGGCGGCATTGCCGGTCGGCGCGGAGGGTAAGGGTATGCCGAGCGAGTACCTGCATCTCGGCAAGGTACTGCTCGAGATCCTGCGCGAAGACCTGGGGATAGTCGCCTTCGCCGGTCCGCCGCAGGTCGAGAAGGGCTCGGTCCAATTCATCGTGGGGTTGCCGCTCGGCCGGATCTTGAGCAATCCCGGCGGACTCGCGCAGCGCATCCGCTCGCGGCTAAAGCTCAAATCGATGCCGGTGATCGCCAGCCTGGCCGGTCAGCTCCTGGTCACGATCGAATTGCGGTCGCGGCCGATCGTGTTCTTCTGGCCCAGCGGCTGGGGCGGCCATGGTTAACGGGGAGGGAACGCTAAGAGTTCGAAAATCGCCTGCTCCGGGAGAAGATGCGGATGATGGTGAGGGGATCGACACCATGAACCCACTGATCTATTACCTACGTCCTCGCGCCCTATTGTTATTGCCGGCGTTGGTGCCCAGGATTTTCTACGGCTTCAACCTTTGACATGAGCGGCACGCAGCGGCTTGCTGTCCGCTCAATGGAATGGCTGCGGTTCCCTACGCAACTTGCAAAACCAAGCGCTTGCCGCATGCCTTGAGGTACTTGCGCAACGTCGCGACGGAAGGCGAGTGCTTTCCGGTTGCGAGGGCGCGCTCTAGGCGAGCGACCGCCGGGGCTTGTGTTCCCATGCGCTCGGCCACTTGTGCTTTGGTGAGCCCAGCTTCCTGACGCGCCTTGAGCAGGGCGTCTAGCAGTGCGAATTCTTCGCGCTCCAAGCGCTCCACTTCAGCGCGCACTCCGGGGCGGCGCATCAGTTTTTTTACGACTTGGTCATGAGTTTTCATGCTTGACCTCCTTCATGCGGGTTGCGGCGATCTGGCGTTCACGAGGCGGCGTCTTGGCAATCTTCTCGATGAAGCAGTGCAGCATGACGATTCGCCTACCGACAAGGGTGCAAAAGAACACCCGCGCGATTCCTTCGGCCCCCTTCAATCGAAGCTCGAACAACCCTTCCCCGAAGGCTTTGGTGTGTGGCTCTCCAAGGTTGGGGCCGAGCGCGACCATACGGCGCGTCAACACGACGTATCGTGCCGCAAGGGTATCGGGCAGGTTCAGGATGTCGGCCTGGACGGACTCGCTGTAGTAAGTAATCGAGTAGTCCATGGCGGCATGATAACAAACATGTTTCTCATGCGCGCAAGCCCGGCCACACTGGGCGCGGCACGGTGTGCGGGCGCGGAGGCCTAACGCCCCGGTTTACCGGGCGCCGCTTTTTGGCGCGTCCGGTGGAACTGGATATTGGCCGGCTCTCGCTCGCGTCCTTCGCGCACGGCACGGACAATCTCCGTGGCGGTCAAGTTCAACCGGACTCCCGGCACGTCGAGAGGGGACCCCTGCGCTGTCGCGGGAGCAATGACGAACTCCTGGCCGTCTCTGCGTTTGATATGGACAGCCCCTTTGCGCCGCGCTTCTTCCAGAATTTCCGCCAAGTTCTGCCTCGCCTCCGAATACGTATAGACCTTCATCGTTCCACCTCAACAATTTGCGCGCCCGCGCGCCGAGCCGCATCGTTTAATCCGTTGTCCAATGAAATGAGGGGACAACGATGCCTCAACGCGCACGCAATAACGTAAGCGTCGTAGGCATACACGCCGAGCTGGTCGGCAAGCTCAAGCCCTTTTGCCAAATCGATCTCGGACACACGAATCGGGATCGCCTGGAACGACTCGATTGCCGCAAGTGCTTGCTCAAGCCCTATGCGTTTTTGTTTGAACATCGCGGAGAAGGCATTCCCAATCTCCGCCGGCACGGAGGAGGGTGCGATCAGATCGGCACCCGTCGTCACCTCCACCAGCCGTTTTTTATGGGACTCGTTGGTGATGACCGCAATGACGGCCGATGTATCAAGGACGAGATTCATTCGGGACCCCAAGCTACCACGTACAATTGTACAAGTATGATAGCACGCTTGCCCAAATGACCGGGCGGCTGGCCGAGACGGCTAACGCTGCGACCAAGCGGCGCGCGATAAGCGCGTCTGCTTCAGCGTGTATTCCCGCCCCGAGGGCAGGGGTGCATGGCGGTCCACGATCCAGGCGTTGATGTCTCGCAACACCAAGGGGGCCTGCCGGTCTCGCATCAACATGTGATAACCGCCGGGGTAAAAGGCCGCGCGCCAGTGCGGCGCATGCGCCCTCGCCAACCCCGTCACGAGATGGTCGAATGAGCGTTTCGGCATCACCTCGTCACGGGCCCCATACAGGATCAGCGCCGGCAGGTATAAGGCCGGTGCGGTCAAATAGGCCGCGTCCATGAGGTCGGTGAGTCCGGCCACGGCATCGACGCGCGTCTCCTTTATCACCCAGGGGTCATAATAGAGGCCGAGGGCCGCGGCCCGATGATCGGTCGCACGTATACGCAGCCCGCGGCCGCTCAAGTGCATGCGCGGAACCGTGTGCTGCATGAGCCACAGCAAGGTCCGCATCGCGGGGTTCATAAGCCTGCGGCCCCACAGGGCGGGTGCGGATAAGATCAGCCCGTCGGCGGCGAGCGGCTGCCGCCCGGTGCCGGCGACGATCGCCAGCGCCGCGCCCATGCTCTCGCCGAGCACGTAGATCGGCAGGCCCGGATGCCGGGCGCGCAGCAAGGCCAGCATGAGCCGCAGGTCGCTGACCATCGGTTCGATCCCGGGCCACAGGCCGCGCAACGGGGTTGCACCGAATCCGCGCTGGTCATAGGCATAGGTCCAGATCCCGCGTCCGGCGAGGAAGGCCCCGGGCCGCGCAAAGGCGGTGCGATAGTCGTTGAAGCCGTGCACGGCGAGCACCACGGCCCGCGCCGGCTCGCTGGGGACCCAGGACTGCACCGGCAGGACATAGCCATCGGCGGTGATGGCATGGTCCGCATAGAGTCTGGGCGTCGCGACGGCCGGGGCGGGGCCTTGCTTGGGCGGTGCTGCACATGCGTTCAGCAGCATGGCAAAGGACGCCAGACCCAGGCGGTATCGAAATGGGGTCCAGCGAAAATTGCGGCCTGCCGGCATAGCGCTTAGCATAGCGGCCCTCCATCCCGCGTACACCCCGCATTGCAGCGACAGACCTTACGCATCGTGACGCGCCGCAGCCCCTTGGCACTTTGGCAGGCCGAACACGTCAAGGGCTTATTGGCGGGGCGGCATCCCGGTCTGCGCGTCGATCTGCTCGCGATAACGACGCTTGGCGACCAGCGTCTCGACGCGGCGCTCGCGGCGATCGGTGGGAAGGGGCTGTTCATCAAGGAGCTGGAGCAGCGTTTGTTGGACGGTACGGCGGACTTGGCGGTGCATTCGATGAAGGATGTCACCGTGGACCTGCCGGATGGGCTGGCGTTGCCCGTGGTCCTGAGGCGCGAAGACCCGCGTGACGCGCTGATCTCCTCCGCACGCTGCGCGTCCATTGCCGATCTGCCGCGGGGGGCCCGCGTCGGTACCTCCAGCCTGCGCCGCCAATGCCAGTTGCGCGCCCTGCGCCCCGACCTGGAGATCCTGGCCCTACGCGGGAACGTCGGTACGCGGCTCCAGCGTCTGGATAGCGGGGATTTCGACGCCCTCGTGCTCGCCGCCGCGGGGCTCATACGCCTGGGGCTGGCGGAACGCATCGCGAGCCATCTCGACCCCGGTGTCTTGCTGCCGGCCATCGGCCAGGGGGTCATCGGGATCGAGTGCCGCGCCGGCGACGCGCGGGTCTTGGACCTCATCTCACCCCTGAATGACCCCGAGGCGCAGTGCTGTATGGATACCGAGCGTGCCTTCAACCGCCGACTCGGGGGCGGATGCCACGTGCCGGTGGCGGGCTACGCCGAGTTGCGCGGCGATCGCGTGCATTTGACGGGGCTGGTCGGACGCCTCGACGGCAGCGAGCTGATCCGTGGGGAGCAGGCAGGCGCTGCGGCCGAGGCCGAGGCCGTGGGCATGGCCTTGGCCGAGCGTTTGTTGGGTCTAGGGGCCGGACGCGTGCTGGCGGAATTCGCGCCGGGATCCGTGGCGAGATAGCGATGGGGGAGGGTGCGTTAGCAGGCCTCGGTGTGCTGGTCACCCGGCCGGAGGCACAGGCACAGGGCCTATGCGAGCGCATCGAAGCCGAGGGCGGCCGTGCTATCGCCTTTCCCTGTATCGAGATCCAAGCACTCCCCGATCTCGGCCCGGCAAGGCGGGCGGCCGAGCGCCTCGAACCGGGAGACATTGTGGTGTTTGTCAGCCTCAACGCCGTGGCGCACGGCATGCCGTGTCTTGGCCCCGTATTGCACGAAGGATTGCGGGTGGCCGCGGTAGGTGCGGGGACCGCCGGGCGGCTCGCGGCTCGTGGCGTCGATTGCGTGGCGTGCGCCGAGACCGAGGCGAGCAGCGAAGGGCTGCTCGCCCTGGCCCTCTTCCAGGCTCAGGAGATATCCGGTCGGCGGGTGCTCATCGTGCGCGGACGGGGTGGGCGCGGGCTGCTGGGCGCGGCGCTAACGGCTCGCGGCGCCCGCGTGGACTACGCCGAGGTTTACCGGCGCAACTGCCCCGCGACCGATCCCAATCCCTTGATCACGCTTTGGAAACAAGGTCAAATAGATGTCGTAATAATCACTAGCGCCGAAGGCCTTGATAATTTGAGCCTGCTCCTCGGTAAGGCGGGACGCGCGCTGTTACGGGACGCACAGCTCCTGGTCATGAGCGGGCGTTTGGCCCGGCATGCGCTTGGTTTAGGTATCCGCAAGCCGCCGCTGGTGGCAGGCGACGCCGGGGATGAGGCACTGATAGAGGCCTTGAAAGAATGGAAAAGCCTTTAAGCACCGTCGAGGAACCCCTGCCGCTGCTGGCGGCGGTCGAGCCGACGCCGGAGGTCCCGCCACCGCAGCCCCCCGACGCCTGGGGAAATCAGGCGGCGAGCGAGGAGAGGACCGCGGTCTCGGCTAGGCCAGCCTGGGCCGGCGTCAACTGGTGGCCGTGGGCCTTGTTGCTGGTCTATGCGGCCGGTGCGGTCACGTTCTACAAGTGGTGGCGAGACGACTACGCGCCCGCCGCACAGACCTTGCGCAGCCAATTGGAGGCGCTGAGCGAGCGCGGTGAGGCCAGCAAGCGGGAATTTAAGGAGCTTAGCGCAGGGCTGGAGGCCTTGCGCAAGCGCGACGGTGAGGTCGGCACGCTGCTGGACAGTCTCAGCCGGGAGGAGCAGGCGTTGGAGGGCTCGCTCACCGAGCTGGCCTTGAGGAAACCCGAGGGGAGCGATCGCGTGGTCTTGGCCGAGGCCGAATATCTGCTGAACGTGGCGGCCCAGCGGCTCGCCCTGGAGCGCGACCTGAAGGGCGCCTTGACCGCGCTCGAGCTTGCGGATGGCCGCTTGTTAAGCCTGGGGCGACCCGAGCTTAGCGCGGTACGGGCTCAGCTCATCAAGGACATGAGCGAGCTGCGCGGCGTGCCACCCGTCGATACTTCGGGTCCCGCGCTCTATCTATCCGATGTCATCCAGCGTGTCGAGCGCTTGCCCTTCCTGGGCGGGCCGATCACGCCCGCCGCCGATCCGGAGCCGGCACCGGAGCAGGCCGTATCGGTACGCTCCTGGAGTGACTTCGGACGGGACCTATGGAACGACTTGAAGGGCTTGGTCACGATCAAGGAGATGGAGACGCGCGACCCGTTGCTGTTCGATCCGGCCTATCGGAACCTGCTCGTTCAACACCTGCGCTTGGAGCTTTCCAACGCGCGGCTCGCGGTGCTGAATCGCGACGAGCGCAACCTCGCGGCCTCGGTGGACATCGTGACCGGGGTGTTGGAGCGTTATTTCGACCAGGAGGACCCCGGGCTGGCCAGCATTATCGCCAAGCTGAAGGCGATGCGCGCAGCGAAATTAGATGCACCGCCGCCCAGCATCGATAAGTCCATCGAGGCCTTGCGCGGTTATGTATTCGCGCTCACCGGATTGCCGCCGGGCGCGGAAAAGAAGGCGTCCCCGGCGCCGATCCGCTCGCACGGGTCAGGCACCGCGGCGCCGGCGACGGATGCCGAGCGCAAGACCAATACTTCGGCGGCCCCCGGTAAACCGGATGCTGCCGCGGGACCGCTGGCCAAGCCCGAAGTGGCGGCAGGGGCGCCAACGGCCGCTCCGGCCGCCTCCAAGGCCGCACCGAGCACCGCTACGGCGGTCCCCGAACCCGCACCGCCGGGCGCCGCGCCAGCGCCATGAAGACCCTGCTCATCGCCCTGGCGGTGTTGCTGCTGGCCGTCGTTGCCGCGCACCTGCTGAGCAGCGACCCCGGCTTCGTCGTGGTCGGCTATCGCGGCCAGCTCGTGCGCACGAGCGTCAACCTGTTCGCCGTCCTGTTGTTCATCGCCGTGCTGTTGCTCTATGCAAGCCTACGTCTCATCGCCCGGGTCTGGATGCTGCCGACGCATTATTTCCAATGGTCACATGCGCAGCGTGCGGGCAAGGCCCAGCAGGCCCTGCTGAGCGGGTTGACGGCCCTCGCCGAGGGCGATTGGCGGCGCGCCGAGGACACCTTGCGCCGCCATGCGGCAGGCAGCGACACCCCGCTGCTGCATTATCTGGGCGCAGCGCAGGCGGCCGAGCTCCAGCATGCCCACGAGCGCCGCGAGGCCTATCTGCGGGAGGCCGGCGAGCGGGTGCCGGAGGCGGCGCTGGCCGTGGGGCTGGCGAAGGCCGAGCTGTTGCTCGACGAGCGCAAATATGAGGACGCGCGGTCGCTCCTCGGCCGATTACGCGCGCTGAAGGGTAAGTCGGGACACGCCAAGGTCCTGTTGCTGTTCCTGCGCCTGCACATGGCGCGCGGTGAGTGGGTCGAGGTGCTGAATCTGGTACCGGCGCTCCGACAGGGCAAGGCGTTGCCCGAGGCCGAGCTGCTGGAACGCCAGATCGATGCCTTTGCCGGTCTGATGCGGGGCGCGGGTAGCCTGGAGGCCTTGGAGACGGTCTGGTCGCAAGTCCCCCCGGCGTTGCGCAAGCGCGCCGATCTGATAGAGGCCTACGCCGCGTGTTTGCAGCAGCGGGGGAATGCGGTCAAGGCCCTGCCCTTGATCCAAAAGACCTTGAAGAGCGAGTGGCATGGCAGCCTGGTGCGGCGCTTCGGGCTGATCGAGACCGCAGACCCGGCGGCGCAGATCTCCGAGGCGGAGAAATGGCTGGCCCTGAACGGCGACGATCCCGATCTCCTGCTGACCTTGGGCCGCTTGTGCTTTCGCCACGGCCTATGGGGCAAGGCCTGCTACTACCTGGAGGCGAGCATCGCGCGCCGCCCCTCGACCGAGGCGTACTGGCTGCTGGCCGAGACCTTGGACCATATCGGGGACCCGGCCCGCGCCGCGGATAGCCGCCGCAAGGGACTGGCCCTGGCCGCGCAACTCGACGCCGCGCAACGCCGCGCCTGAGCGCCAGTCACAAAGCCGCCCGCATCAACCCGGCTGGCTGCGCGCGCTGTTCAGCCAGCGCAATAGCGGCGCCCACTGCTCGCGGTCCGGCAGCGTCGCGGAGCGGGCAAACTCGAAGATGCTCAGGCCTTTTTCCGCCGCGTGTACGTAGGTCTGGCTGGCGCGCAGCACCGTAAGACAGGGTAGCCTATGGCCGTCCGGGAGCTTGAGTGTTGCCATGAACTCCGCCAAGTCCTGGGCCGCCAGCGTGTGGTCGCGTACCCGGTTAGCGACCGTGGCGAGCCTCACCTCCTGGTTCACTACGCGACGCAGCTCCATCAGCTCTACGACAAAGCGCGTCGCGGCCCGCATGTCGATGGCCGAAGGGAGCATGGGGATGAGGACCGACTGTGCGCGCTTCAAGAGCTCGCCCAGGTGGCGCGCGTCATGGACCCCGGCCGGCGTATCGATGACTAGGACCTCGGTGTCCCTGGGCGGCCGGACCGGCTCTTTCCAGCCCGCGATCCCATGGATAGGCGGGCGTTCCGGCGGACGTGCCGCCAGCCAATCCAGGCTGGAGCCTTGCGGGTCGAGGTCGGCGATGGCAACGGCCTTGCCACGCTCCGCGTAATAACCGGCTAAGTTGGTGACTAGGGTCGATTTGCCGCACCCCCCCTTTGGATTCAGCACCACGATCGAGCGCATAGGCCGCCCCTCTTTTTTCGGGCATTATAGCGATAAGTGGGCCGCGCGGCGCGGAATCTTACACGGGTTCGATCGCCACTCGTCAACCGGAAAAATTCGCGTATTGCGCCCGGGAAAGACCATCGAATACCCGCGTCCGCACCGGGTGCCGTTACGGGTGCGGGACTTTGCGGGCCTTCTTGACGAAACGTACGGTCTGCTCGTCCGCGGGCGCCGAGACGTTACAGCCGGCGCAACCCGTGTGCTTGCGCGCATGGCGTGCCTTGGCCTGCGCGCGCAAGTACAAGAACACCACGGCGGCGACGATCGCCAAGGCCAACCACTCTTGAAGCTCCAGCCCGAATCTCATGCCGTACCGACCTCCTCTACGCGGCAACGCAACTCACCATGGCCAAGACGTGCGGTCACCCTCTCGCCGACTCGTGCCGCGGTGGCGTCGCGCAGTACCCGCCCGCTGACCGTATCCGTGACGATAGCGTAACCGCGTGCCAGGGTCTCGAGCGGACTGAGCCCCTGCAAGTGGCGGGCTAGGGTCTCGATGCGGGACCGGCGCACCGCGGCCATCCCGTTACGCGCCCGGTGCAACCGGATAGCGAGCTGCCGGCAGTGGCCGGTGTGCCGATCGAGTTGCGCGCGCGGCGCGAGGTTCTGTAACCGGCCCCGGACGGCGGCGATCTCCACGGCTTTGCCGGCCGCTGCGCGTTGCCAGGCGCGGGCCAGATGCAGCCAGTCGCCGTCCAGACGCTGCACCCGCTCGCGTAGCCGGTGCGCGGGATGCACGATGCGTTTGGCGAGCAGCCGCATGCGCATGGACAGATGCTCCAGTTGTGCGGCCAGCCTCCGGCCCAGTTGCCGGCCCAGCGTAGCGAGCTGGGCCCCGATCTCATCGCGATCGGGGCTCACCAGCTCGGCGCTGGCCGAGGGCGTGGGGGCGCGGCGGTCGGCGGCAAAATCGGCGATGGTGAAATCGATCTCGTGGCCGATGCCCGTTACGATGGGCAGCTCGCATCGGTAGATGGCGCGTGCGACTATTTCCTCGTTGAAGGCCCATAGGTCTTCCAGCGAGCCGCCGCCGCGGGCCAAAATGACTACCTCGCAGTCCCTGCGCCGATCGGCGAGACGAATGGCGGCGGCGATCATGCCGCCCGCCTCATGGCCTTGCACCGGGACTGGATAGACCACCACCGGGATGGGCGGACAGCGGCGCTTCAATACGCTCAGAATATCGCGCAGGGCCGCACCGGTGGGCGAGGTGATGACGCCGATGCAACGTGGCCAGCGCGGTAGCGGGCGCTTGTGTGACTCGTCGAACAGCCCCTCGGCCGCCAGCCGCCGTCTCAGCGCCTCGAAGGCAAGCCTCAGCGCGCCGTCCCCGACCGCTTCCAGGCGCTCGACGATGAGCTGGAAATCACCACGGCCCTCATAGAGACTGACCTGGGCACGCACCAGCACCCGCATGCCGTTATCGACCCGCACGTTGACCGTGCCGCCGCGAGGGCGAAACAGCGCACAACGCACCTGGCACTGGGCATCTTTAAGGGAAAAGTACAGATGCCCCGACTGCGGCCGCGCCAGGTTCGAGACCTCACCCTCGACCCAGAGCGGCATGAAACCCGCCTCCAGCAGATCGCGCGCCTCGCGGTTGAGCCGCGTCACGCTATAGACGTCGCGCCCGAGGGAGGATAGCGGTGCCGGCGAGTGCATTGCGGCATGATACGCCAGATCGGCCGGCATCCGCGCGGCTTTTACCGATCCGCTATGGACACCTATAATGCAGCCACTCTTCGCTTCGAAACGGTGTTACCGATATGCGCCTCAGCGGTGAAGCCCTGACCTTCGACGATGTCCTGCTGGTACCGGCCTATTCGGCCGTGCTGCCCCGCGACGTGAGCCTGGAGACGCAATTGACCAGCCGCATCCGGCTCAAGATCCCGCTCCTGTCCGCGGCGATGGACACGGTGACCGAGGCGCGCCTCGCCATCGCCCTGGCCCAATTGGGTGGGCTGGGGGTGATCCATAAAAACCTCAGTATCGACCAGCAGGTCGGCGAGGTGCGTAGCGTGAAGAAGTTCGAGAGCGGCGTCGTGAAGGACCCAATCACGGTCACGCCCGATACCAGCATCCGTGAGGTCCTCAATCTCACCCGCAAGCATCGCATCTCCGGTGTTCCCGTGGTGGACGGCGAGGCCCTGGTCGGCATAGTGACCAGCCGGGACCTGCGCTTCGAGACCCGCTTTGACAGTCCGGTGCGCAGCATCATGACCCCCAAGGATCGCCTGATCACGGTGCGCGAGAACGCCAGCCGCGGCGAGGTCATCGCCCTCCTGCACAAGCACCGCATCGAGAAGGTCTTGGTGGTGAACGAGCGTTTTCAGCTACGCGGCTTGATGACGGTCAAGGATATTCAAAAGTCCGAGGAGTTCCCCGACGCCAGCAAGGACCCGCACGAGCGCCTGCGGGTGGGTGCGGCGGTCGGCACCGGGCCGCAGATGCGCGAGCGGGTTGTAGCCCTGGTCCAGGCCGACGTCGATGTCATCGTGGTCGATACCGCCCACGGGCACTCGAAGGGCGTCCTGGAAATAGTGGCTTGGATCAAATCGCACTACCCGGATACGCAGGTGGTCGGGGGCAACATCGCCACCGGCGAGGCGGCGCGCGCGCTGGTCAAGGCCGGCGTGGACGCCGTCAAGATCGGCATCGGTCCCGGCTCGATATGCACCACCCGCATCGTCACCGGGGTCGGGGTGCCCCAGATCACCGCCATCGCCAACGTCAACGAGGCCCTGAAGGGCAGCGGTGTACCGTTGATCTCCGATGGCGGGATCCGCTACGCCGGGGATTGCTCCAAGGCCATCGCCGCCGGTGCGCACGCGATCATGATCGGCGGTTTGTTTGCCGGTACCGAGGAGGCGCCGGGCGAGGTCGAGTTATATCAGGGGCGCTCCTACAAGTCGTATCGTGGCATGGGTTCGCTGGGCGCCATGGCCCAGCCGTATGGGTCCTCGGATCGCTATTTCCAGGACGCGGACGAGATAGAAAAGCTGGTCCCGGAAGGCATCGAGGGGCGCGTGCCGTACAAGGGCGGAATGTCGGCCATCGTCCACCAGCTCTTGGGCGGTTTGCGCGCCGCTCTAGGCTATACCGGTTGTGCCACGCTGGAGGAGATGCGCACCAAGGTACAGTTCGCGCGGGTTACCTACGCCGGCATGCGCGAGAGCCACGTGCACGACGTGAGCATTACCAAAGAGGCGCCGAATTACAGCGCCGAGTGACGCGATCGTCGTGATTACGCGGGGGCCCGGGAACGATCATCCGCGGGTCTGGTAGCGGGCCTCGGCGATGCGCCCGGGCCCTGCTTTAATGCCTGAGTGTAGTATCCGGAACGAAAGGAGCTCACGCTCAAAGACCGACATGAGCAGCAGATTGCAACGACTGGGGAAATATACGGTTGTCAAGGAGCTGGCGCGCGGCGCCAACGGTATCGTCTATCTGGCACGCGATCCGTTTATCGCTCGCGACGTGGCGATCAAAGTGGCGCTGCCCGATGCGGGTCATCAGCGCGGCGTGAATAGCCGCACGCGGCGTGCGTTTTTTGCCGAGGCCCAGGCCGCAGGCGGTCTGCGCCACCCGAACATCCTCCAGGTCTACGACGCCGGGGTGGATGAGGACCTCTATTACATCGTGATGGAGTACATCCAGGAAGGGATGACCTTGCGACCCTATTGTGTACCGAAGACGCTGCTGCCGCTGAGCGAAGTGACCCGCATCGCCTTCATGTGCGCGCGCGCCCTGGACTATGCCCATCGCCAGGGGGTGGTGCACCTCGATATCAAGCCCTCCAACCTGCTGCTGACGGAGGAGGGCGAGGCCAAGATCGCCGATTTCGGCGTCGCCCGCGTGCAGCGGGACGACATCGGCGGGTCCTTCAAGATCGGCTTCGCCGGCTCGCCGGGCTATATGTCACCCGAGCAGATCCAGGGCGATCCCATCACGATGCAGACCGACCTCTTTTCGCTGGGGGTAGTGATGTATGAAGCCTTGACCGGCCGCCATCCGTTTTTCGGCAAGGTCTTCTCGAGGGTTATCGATCGCATCGTCAATGAGAACCCCCTGCCCATGCGGCGCTATCGCCGTGGCATCCCTGAAGCACTGGAACGCATCGTCCGGCGGGCGCTGGAAAAGGACCTGCGGGTGCGCTACAAGAGCGGATTGGACCTGGCCGCCGATCTGGCTGCGGCCTTCCCCCACCTCGGCCAGCCGCAGGACGATATCGTCATCCAAGAGCGGGTCGGCGAGGCTCGCCACCTGGACATCTTCAAGGAGTTGGACGAGGCCGAGGTCTGGGAGCTGATGCGCTCGGCGACGTTTCTGCGGCACCGCACCGGGCAGCGCATCGTCAACGAGGGCGATCTGGACGATGGTTTTTACATCCTTCTGGAGGGACGGGTCGGAGTGACGCGCGGCGAGCGCACGGTCGGCGTTTTGGAGCGCGGCGACTGTTTCGGCGAGATGGGCTATCTCAGTAGCAGCCACCGCACGGTCTCCATCGTAGCCTTGAGCGATGCCTCGTTCATCAAGATCAATGCCGCCCTTATGGATCAGCTCTCCAAGGACTGCCAGTTGCATTTCTGCAAGGCGTTCTTGAAACGGCTCATCGAGCGCCTCGCGCTGACCTTGCGCCCCTACGAGACCGCTCGTTAACTCGGAAGGGTATCCGCCCGTGGGCGGCACGCCTCTTGACCGAGGCCTAGTATTGCCCTCCTTTTGCTTGGTCGAGCTGCTCTTGAAGCGGTAGCTGTCGTTGCCGGTCTCGACGATATTGGAAAGGCCAGCCTGCTCCGGGCGGACGGTCAATCGCAGCCCGGTCGATTCGGGCTTTCGTCTCTGGGATGGTCCAAATGAAAGTGGTGCAGCAGCCGGTGCAGGAACGGCACCACCAGCGTGCCGGCCACGGCAATGAACACGATGCCGCTGTAAAGCGCGTAGCCACCGGCGAACAGCTTGCCGGCCTCCGTCTGCAGCGGCCGCACCGGGCCCATGCCGGAGAGGATCATGGCGGCGTTGAGGAAGGCGTCCGTGGTGTCCATGCCCTCGAGCTCGTGGTAGCCCAGCACGCCGATCCACAGGGAAGCCAAGACCACTGCCAGCGCGGC
>JBOIDW010000003.1:0-3018 GCA_050740655.1 Gammaproteobacteria bacterium
GATCTGGCCGTTCGGGTGCATGTACCACTCGCGGGTTAGCAGCACCAGTTGCGCCTTCGCGAACTCGGGATCGATGAGCGCCAGCGGGATGCAGTGGAAGGCGAGATCCCAGGCCGCATACCAGGGATACTCCCACTTGTCCGGCATGGAGATGATGTCCGCGTTGTTCAGATGAGCCCACTCCCAGTTGCGACCGTGGCGGCGCGAGGCGGGGGGCGGCACTTGCGCCTCGTCGCCGCGTAGCCATTCGGGCACGTCGTAGTAGTAGAACTGCTTGCTCCAGATCATGCCCGCGAAGGCTTGACGCTGGATTCGCCGCTCATCCTCATCCGCGATCTCGGCTTGCAGCTCGGCATAGAACGCATCGGCTTCGCCTTGACGTTGCTCGAAGGTCGCGTTGAATTTAGCGAACGGATCGCCGAGCGCGGTGTGCGCGAGCCGCAGCCCGACCTCGACCTTCGAGTGGGCAGGCACATTGAGCCGATACCAGGCCGCCGCCTTGGTCCCGGTGTGCTTGGGGTTCACCGCGTCTTGCCGGCCATCGATCAGAAGCTCATGGAAGGCGTCTTTAGGATAACCCTGGGCATCGGCTTGACCCCAAAGCCTGAGCGCGTTCGATTCGTTGTCGCAGAATAAGAACGCCGGCCGGCCGTCGGCGTGCAGATGGTAGGTACCGAGCTCGCCGTGCCGCAACTCGATCAGCGACTCGCCGACCAGCAGAAGCTCCGGTTTATAGGCGGCGTTCTTCCAGCTCCAGGTGTTGCGGAACCACATCTGCGGTAGCAGATGCAGCGGCGCCTGCTGCGGGCCGCGGTTATACGCGGTCACGCGGATCAAGACATCCTCCGGGCCGGCCTTGGCATACTCCACGTAGACGTCGAAGTAGCGATCCTCGTCGAATGCGCCCGTGTCGATCAGCTCAAACTCGGGTCTAGCGGCGCCACGCCCGCGGTTCTCCTCCAGGAGCTTCGCATAGGGGAACTCGGATTGCGGGTATTTGTACAGCATCTTGAGGTAAGAATGGGTAGGCGTGGCGTCGAGGTAGTAGTAGACCTCCTTGACATCCTCGCCGTGGTTGCCCTCGCCGTTGGTGAGACCGAAGAGCCGCTCTTTCAGGATCGGATCTCGGCCGTTCCAGAGCGCGAGCGAGAAGCATAGCCGCTGTTCCGCGTCGCTCAGCCCCGCGATCCCGTCCTCCCCCCAGCGGTAAGCGCGGCTGCGGGCCTGATCATGCGGGAAGTAGTCCCAGGCGGTCCCGGTGGGACTGTAGTCCTCGCGCACCGTGCCCCACTGGCGCTCGGATAGATACGGTCCCCACAGCCGCCAGTCCTCCTTACCCGCCTGCTGGCGCGCCAGACGTTGCCGTTCGACGTTCGGCTTTTTCGTGGTCATGTCAGACTCCTCCTGCCGCGGCGTGACGCGGCCTGCCGGTATGCTGCCCCTCCGCCGTCGCGGTGTTCAATTTCGCGGCACGGCGCTTGGCCCGTTCGAGCCGCCACCAGGCTTCCAGAACACAGGCCACCGACCAGGCTTGCGAGGGCGCGCCACGGGGGGTATGGGGCGGCGCGCCATCGAAGATCTCGCTCACTGTTCCTAGGCCCGCATCGAGGAGATGATCACGGATCGGTTCGAGCCGGGATTGGGCGGCATCCGCGTCGCCGTGAACGCGGTACTCGGCCAAGGCATAGTGACCGAGCAGCCAAGTCCATACCGGCCCCTGGTGATAACCGCCGTCCCGCTCCCAGACCCCGCCAGAATAATTGGGCCGGTAGTCCGGATGGGCGGGCGCGAGCGAGCGCAGGCCGTACGAGACCAAGAGCTCGCGCCCGCACGCCCGGAGGACGCCGATCTGATCGCTTTGCTCCAAGGGGCTATAGGGAAGGCTGACCGCGAAGATCTGATTAGGCCGCAGCGTCGCGTCGTCTCCGTTCGGACCATCGAGGACATCGAGGAGACCGCCCTCTGGCCGGACGAAGCGCCCGAACCCTTGCCGGGCGCGCTCCGCTAAGCGGCGGTAAGTTTCGGCGTCGCGATTCAGCCGTTGTGTAAATTCAACGAGACAATTGAGGGCGTTACCCTAGCGCATTGACCTCGACCGGCTTGCCGATGCGGGGCGTCACCACCCAATCCCCGACCTTGGCATCCATCCAGGTGACTTGCACCCCGGGCTCGCCCGCTCGCAACAGCCCGTCCTCGGGATCCATCACGATGCCGTAGCGGGTGCCATCGCGGTAATGCGCGATGATCTGCTCGAGCGCCGGCAACGCCTCGCTTAAGGCTTGCCGATCACCGCTCGCCTCGGCGTAAGCGCGCCAGGCTTCGATATACCAGAGTGCGGCGTCCACGCTGTTGTACTCGGCCTCCTCCCCGCTTCCGGGGAATACATTCGGCAACATGCCCTTATCGATGAAGCGCGCAAAGGTCTCGAGAATGCGCCGAGCGCTCTCGAAGCGCCCGGTCGCAAGCGTAAGACCAGGCAACGCGATCATCGTATCGCGCCCCCAGTCGCCGAACCACGGATAGCCGGCGATGATCGATTCCCCTTCGGGGACCTCCGGCAGCGGTCGCGCGAACACGAAATTGTCCGCCGCCAAGACCAGTTGCTGTACCCAGGGCGGCGCGCCATGAAGCTCTCCGACCTGGACGCGGGTGCGCGTCAAGAGGCTCGCGTCGTGGGCGTGAAAGCGCCGCATCGCCTCCTCGAGATACGGCGAGGCGTCGGCATGCAGGCTCGCCACGATCCCGCTCCACTCTCCTGGATACAAGCCGAGGTTCGCCTGGCCGACGCAAAGATGATGGTCGCGGTCGGGCAAGCCGCGCTCGCGCTCGACCGGAAGATCGAAATTATCGTACCAGCTAGGGTCCGGTGTAATCGTCCCGCCCGAGGCCTGGATCCTCAGGGCGAACGGCGGCCCTTGATTCGGTCCCTGCAGACTGCGCACGATGAGATCACGGCTGGGAACCCCCGGCTCCGCGCCGGGTTCGATGACCGGGTTGAAATCCCAAGGCGCGGCATTG
>JBOIDW010000004.1:0-16275 GCA_050740655.1 Gammaproteobacteria bacterium
GACCAGCACTGTGCCGCCCCCCTCCAGGGCGAGGCGGATGGGGTACAAGCCCAGCGGCCCCTGGGCGGCGTTGCCGAAGTCCGAGACCAGGGTGCGGTTGCCGGTCGTTGCGTCCACCCGGAACAGCCCGCCTTGACCGGCAAGACTTATCGGGGCCTGTGCGTCCACCATGTAGGTCTCGTCGGCAGCCGCGGGCGCGGCGGTTAGCGCGAGGGTCGCGAGCAGCGACAGCCCCAGGCCCCGGCCCAAGGGCGTGTGTGTAGAAGTCTTTAACATGATGGCCCTCCTGATGCGTTGCTGATGAATGTTGATCCGCCCGATGCGCAGCGGAATACCCAGCCGCACCGGTACCAAGGATACGCTAGATGAAATGCCGATGGAGCGCTATAGAGGCGTTCAGGGAAACTCCGAAAGAGTATCCCGGCTCTAGCCGAGATCCAGTCACGTTTATATACCTGGACTCCGGCCTCCGCCGGGGTGATGAACTTGTACGTATGCAGGGCTGCTCCACGGTGCGCGGGACGGGGGGACACCCGCGCCGCGGGTCGGGTTGCCGACCTACGGCGCACGCGCCGAACCCGCCCGCTATCGATTTACATTACTTCACCGATCGCCCGTGAGTCGCCGCGCAGGGTCAGCTCACGGCCTCGGCGGGTCAGAAAGCCCTCGGTACTGACATAGCCTTGCTCGATGCACCGCCGCCACAGCCATTCCGGGGTGCCCGCCGGGAGATACACGCTGCCGTCACCGTAGTGGCATGCCAGCAGCCCGGCGATGGAAGGCTCATGCCCTGCCCATTGTTCGGAGACTTGCGTTTGCATTACCCTTTCCTCCGTCTGCGCCGCAGCAACGGTGCCGGGCGATGCGGGGAGAGGCTAGACGCGCACGCCGCCGGACGCGCGGTACTTTGTCACAATCCGCGTGTGAAAAATGCACACCGCCCCCCTCTCCCGCGGCGCGACGAAATTCTTTAGGCCGGCATCGATGTCGCGTTGAACAACTTTTAATCGACTTAATCGACCGGAACCCAACCTCCCCGACATGCACTGGTGGTACCTCGGCTTGGCGATCCTGTTCGAGGTCGTTGCGACCTCGGCGCTCAAGCTCGCGGCCGGATTCAGCCGCGTGCTGCCCTCCCTGCTGGTGGTGGCCGGCTACGCGCTGGCCATTTATTTCCTCTCGCTGTCGCTGCGCAACATACCGCTAGGCATCGCCTACGGCCTGTGGTCGGCGATCGGCATTGCCGCGGTATCCGCCGTCGGCTGGCTGGTCTACGGCGAGCGGCTGGACGCGGCGGCCGTGGTGGGGCTGGGATTGATCATCGCCGGCGTCTTGGTCATCCACGGCCTGTCGCGCTCCGTCCCGCACTGAGCCGACTGCGCTCGGTCGCGGACCACGGTGCTGTATCTCTATCAAAGCAACCGCCTGGAGCACCTCGCGGAGGCGCTCGCCGAGGTCCTTGCGGAGCCGTTGCCGCCCCCCCTGCAAGCGGAGACGGTGGTGGTGCAGAACCAGGCGGTGGCGGCCTGGCTGAAATTGCAGATCGCCGAGCGCCTCGGGGTGTGTGCCAATGTCCGTTTCCCGCTGCCGGGGCGCTTCCTCTGGGAGCTGTTCCGGAGCGGCCTGGATGACCTTCCGGAGCCCAATGCCTTCGATCCCGAGACCTTGGCCTGGCGCATCTTCGGCCGGCTCGCCGAGTTGGATGATGCGCCCTGCTGGACGCCGCTGCGCGAGTATCTCAAGGACGGCGACGAGCGCAGCCGTTATGAGCTCGCGCAGCGGATTGCCGCGACCTTCGACCGCTATTCCCTGTACCGGCCGGACTGGATCCGGGACTGGGAATCGAGACAGGGGCGGCACTGGCAGGCGGCCTTGTGGCGGGTCCTGGCCGGGGAGACCCCCGGCCATTGGCTCAACGTCCGCGAGCGCTGGCTCCGGTTACTGGCGGCCGGCCGCCTCGACCCCGCGCACCTGCCGCTGCGGGTTTCGCTGTTCAACCTGGGGAGCCTCTCGCCGGCCTACCTCGATACCTTGGCGCGGCTCGCCGCGGTGGCCGAGGTCCACGTGCTGCATCTCAATCCCTGCCGCGAGTACTGGGGCGAACTCCTGCCGGCGGGTCGGGGGCCGGAGCCGCCCGATGGCCATGCCCTGCTGGCCTCTTGGGGCCGGCCGGCTCGGGACCTCCTCGAGCTGCTCCTCAACTACGACCCCCAGGAGCTAGAACGCTACGAGGGCTCTGGGGGCGGGACGCTGCTCGCGCAGATTCAGGACGAGATACTGGAGCTGCGCGAGCGCGCGCCGGCCGATGATTTCAAGGCGGATGGCTCCATCGAGGTGCATGCCTGCCCGGGCGCCTTGCGCGAGGTCGAGATCCTGCACGATCGGCTGCTTGGCCTCTTCGATCGTTCCCCGAATCTCGCCGCCTCGGACATCGTGGTGCTGGCTCCGGACCCGGCGCGTTATGCCCCGCATATCGATGCGGTATTCGGCGCCGCACCGGGGCGGCTCGCGATACCCTTCCATGTCGCCGATCGCGGCCTGCGCGAGACCCACCCGCTCATCCAGGGTGTGCTCGAGGTACTGGATCTCTGTACGGGCCGGCTGGAGGCCGAGCGGGCGCTGGACCTCCTGGAAGAACCCGCCGTGCAGCGGCGCTTCGGGTTTGTGGCGGCGGACCTGCCGCAGCTACGGCGCTGGCTCATCGAGTCGGGGATCCGCTGGGCGGCAGACGGTGTGCAGCGTGCGCAGTTGGGCCTACCGGCCACCGAGCCGCATAGCTGGCGCGACGGGCTGCGGCGCCTGCTGCTGGGCTACGCCCTGCCCGAGTCGCCCCCCGAGCCCTGCCTGGGGGTGCTGCCCTGCGGCGACAGCGAGGGTCAGAGCGCCGAGCTGCTGGGCCGCTTTGTGGAGTTTGCCGAGTCGCTGCTCGGCTGGCGCGACGCGTTATGCGGGGCCCGAACGGTAGCGCAGTGGGCGGCGCTGCTGCTGCGGCTGATCGACGGCTTATTTGATGCCGATAGCGAGCCGGCGGCGGCCCTACCGGCGATCCGCCGCGCCCTACAGGGTATGGCGGAGGCCGCGTCCCGCGCGCAGCTCCTGGCCCGGCCCGTGGGTTTCGGCATCGTGCGCCTGGCGCTGGAGCGCTCATTGGATGCGCCGGGCCCCGGCGCGCCGGGCGGCGGCGTGACCTTTGCCAAGCTCAGCCACTGGCGGGCGTTGCCGGCGCGCGTCATTGCGCTCATCGGCATGCACGACGGGGCCTATCCCAGGGCCGAGCCCGCGGCCGGCTTCGACCTGATGGCGCGCGAGCCGCGGCTGGGCGACCGCCATCGCCGCCAAGACGATCGCTACGCATTTCTCGATCAACTACTGGCCGCGCGCGAGGTCTTTTATCTCAGCTATCAAGGCCTGGACCCGCGCGACGGCCGCGCGCAACCGCCTTCCATCCTGGTCAGCGAGATCCTCAATTACCTCGATCGCGCCTACCGCGGGCCGCAGGATCGGGTACCGAGCCGCGTGCTCACCCTCCGCCATCCCCTGCAGGGCTTCAGCCCTAATTATTTCACTATGGCCCAGGGCGATAATGCGCCGGGCCTGTTCAGTTATGCGGCCCATTATTGCACCGCCTTGCAGGGTGCCGGCGGCCAGGCGGAGGGCGCGGTCTTCTTCGATGCGCCGCTCGCCGAGGCCGGCCCCGAGTGGCGCGACCTGAGCCTGGACGAGTTGCTGCGCTTCTATCGCAATCCCTGCCGTTATCTGCTGCAGCAGCGGCTGTCCATGCGCCTGCCCGGCGCCGAAGAGACCCTGGACACGGACGAGCCCTTTGCGCTGGCCCCGCTCGCTCGCCATGCCCTGCAGAATACGGTGCTCGCAGAACGCCTGCGCGGGCGCGCGCTGCCCGAGCTGATCCCGGCGTTGCAACAACAGGTGGCCTTGCCGCACGGCCGCATCGGCGAGTACTGCCTGCGGCACGAGGTGTTGCAAGCGGCCGAGACGTTTTATCAGCAGCTTAAACCGCTGGCCCGCGCGGACCGGCTGGAGCCCGTGGCTTTCGACCTCGCGCTGGAGGGGTGCTCGCTGAGCGGCACCCTCTCGGGGCTGTCGGCAGCGGGCTGGATGGGCTATCGGCTCGGCAGGCTGTCCGGGAACGATGCGCTCAACCTCTGGCTGCATCACTTGGTGCTACAGGTCCTGGCACCGGCAGGGGTCGAGCCGCGCAGCCTGTGGGTGGCCGCGGACGAGGTCCTCGTGCTGGCGCCGGTGTCCGGCGCTCGCGAGCGGCTCGCCGAGCTGCTGGCCGACTATTGGGAGGGACTGCACCAGCCGCTGCATTACTTCCCGCGTGCCAGCTATGCCTATGCGCGCTCGCTGCGACAGGATCGCGACGCGGCGCTGCGGGCCGCCAAGCGCGAATGGCTGGGCAACGAGCAACGTGCCGGCGAGGGCGAGGACGTGTATTACCGGCTCGGGCTGCGCGGACTCACGCCCTTGGATGAGGCCTTCGAGCGTTGCGCGCTGCGCATCTACCGTCCGTTTCTGGACTCCCGCGAGTCGCTCCCGTGAGCGCCGGCGCGTTCGATCTCTATGCCCTGCCGCTGTACGGCCGGCAGCTCATCGAGGCCAGTGCCGGGACGGGCAAGACCTACACGATTACCGAGCTGTATGTGCGGCTGCTGCTGGAGAGCGGGCGGCGGGTCGAAGAGGTCCTGGTGGTGACCTATACCCAGGCGGCAACGGCCGAGCTTAAACAACGCATCCGCGACCGGATCTATGCGTTACGCAGCGCGCTGGACGCTGCCGATGGCACTGCGGCCGACCCGGTCCTGGCCCGGCTGGCCGATCGGCAACTCGCGGGCCGGCAGCTGCACCGCGCAGAGCGCGAGTTGGACCGGGCGGCCATCTATACCATCCACGGCTTCTGCCAGCGCATGCTGGCCGAGTACGCCTTCGAAGGCCGCGTCCCTTTTGACCAGACCTTGACGCCGGACCCGCAGCGGCAGGCCCTGGTCAAGGACTACTGGCGGCGGGAGACCTATCGGGGCTCGGCGCTCTTCACGGCCTACCTGTTGGAGAGCGGCCATGGTCTCGACTGGTGGCTGGAACAGTCGAGGACGCTGGGCCATCTGCGGGGACTGAAGCGAGTCGGTGCAGGCAGTGCTCTGGACTGCGTCGACGCGGAGCAGCGGTATTTAAGCGCATGGCAGGTGTTGCGCGCGCTCTGGCCGGGGTCGCGCGAGCGCATGGTTGCGCTGCTGACCGGCGCCGGGGTGCTCAATCGGACGCGCTACCCGTTGCGCGCCGTCGCGGGCTGGATGCAGGCCATGGAGGTGTTCTTGGAGAACGGCGCCACCAGCCTGAGCGGGGCAGAACGGCTGGATCGATTCACCCCGCAGGCGCTGCGCCAGGCGACCCGCAAGGGGCAGGCCACGCCGGAGCACGCGGTCTTCGCGTGTTGCGAGCGGCTCGCCGCGGCGCTGGCCGAGCTGAGGTCCGCCTACGCGGCCCGCGTGCAAGAGATGCTCGGCCGGCTGCTCGACGCACTGGAACAGGCCTCGGCCAGTGGCTCGAGGGAGGACCGTCGCATCGATTACGAGGGGCTACTCAGCCAGTTTGCCCAGGCCCTGGAATCGCCCCGGGGCCTAATCGCGGAGGCGGTACGGGGGCGGTTCACCGCGGCGCTGATCGACGAGTTTCAGGATACCGATCCCTTGCAATACCGGATCTTCCAACGGCTCTATGGTGACACCGGACTGCCGGTGTTCCTGGTCGGCGATCCCAAGCAGGCGATCTATAGCTTTCGCGGCGCCGATCTCTTCGCCTATCTGGCGGCCAGCCGCCAGACCGCACAGCGCCATGCCCTGGACGTGAATCGGCGCTCGGTGCCCGGTCTGGTCGCGGCCCTCAACGCCTTGTTCCAGTGCCGTCCCGTGCCCTTTCTCTTCGATGAAATCCCCTATCACCCCGTTGCCGCCGCCGCGGACCGCCACCCGCCCCTGGTTCTGAACGGCCAACCCGTCCCGGCGATGGCCCTGTGGTGGCTGCCGGCGCCGGATACGGGCCTCACCAAAGAGGAGGCGGCGGCGCGCGCAGCCCGCGCCACTGCCGGCGAGATCGCGCGGCTCTTGTCCCTGGGCCGGCGCGGCGAGTTGCGCATCGGCGAGCGCGCAGTGTCCGGCGGGGACTTGGCGGTCCTGGTGCGCACCCACCGACAGGCGGAGACCCTGCGGGCCGCCCTGCTGCCCCTGGGCATCGCCTGCGTGCAGCAGGGTGGCGAGGACGTTTTTCAAAGCGCCGAGGCCGAGCTCCTGGAACGGGTACTGCCGGCCGTGCTCTGTCCGGGCGATCCGGTTGCGCTCAAGTCGGCCTTGGCGACCGAGCTGTTCGGCTGGAACGCGACGCGGATCGCCGCGCTCGAAAGCGACGAAGGGCAATGGGAGACGCAGCTCACCCGTTTCCGGCGTTACCGCGAACACTGGGGCGCACATGGCCTGATGCGCATGCTGCGCGAGCTGCTGGCCGAGGCGCAGGTCATCGAGCGCTGGCTGCGGCGGCCGGAAGGCGCGCGCCGCATCACCAACCTCCTGCACCTCGCCGAGCTGCTGCAAGCCCAGGCGCACGCATTCGACCTGCTGCCGGAGGCGCTGCTGCGGCGGTTGGCGGCACGGCGCGGGCGCGGTAACCGCGGCGAGGACGAGGCGCTGCTGCGGCTGGAGAGCGATGCGGATCGGGTCAAGGTGCTGACCGTGCATGCCGCGAAGGGACTGGAGTTTCCCATCGTGCTGTGCCCGTTTCTATGGGACGGCCGGCCGCCGGCGGCGACCCGCGCCCCGGTGCTGTACCACGACCCGGCCGACGGCTATCGGGCGACCCTCGATCTGGGCTCGGCGCACATCGACGCCGCAAGCCGGCACGCGGCGCGCGAGTCGGATGCCGAGTCATTGCGGTTACTTTATGTCGCCTTGACCCGCGCCATACACCGGGTGTATGTGATCACCGGTCACGTCCATCAGGTGCAACACGCGGCCTTGAGCCGCTTGCTGCGCCCGGAAGACGCCGACGCGGCCAGCGCCGAATTCGATCCGATGGTGCTGTACGCGCGGCTCGCAGCGCTGGCCGCGGAATCGCATGGGGACATCGAGTTGCTAGGCGTTCCGACCGCCGCCGCACCGGTCTTCTCGAGCGTACCCGCGGACGGTGCGGCCCTCACCGCACGGGTATTTCGCGGCCGGATCGCCGGCGGTCTCCACGTGAGCAGCTTTACCGCCTTGACCCGCGGCCTGTCGCCGGAGCTGCCCGACTACGACGAGCGGGGGCCGCAAGCGGGCACCACACCCGGGCCGGACCGCTCGATCCTGTCCTTTCCGCGCGGCGCCCGGGCCGGTAGCTGCCTGCATGCCATCTTGGAACACATGGATTTTCGCGAGCTGAGCGCCCAGGCGCACCGGGGGCTGGTGGAGTCGCAATTGCTGGCCCACGGCATCGACCAGGACTGGAGCACTCCGCTCAGCGAGTATCTTGTACAACTCATGCGCAGCCCGTTGGACCGCAAGCGGCAACTCAGCCTCGCGCAGATTGAACGCGATGAGCGCCTGGCGGAGATGGAGCTATGCTATCCGGTCCGCGACGCCGAGCACCTGCAAGTGCCGGACGGCAGGGGCCGGGACCGGCGCGTCGCGGGTGCGGGCCACGGCAGCTTCATGAAGGGCTATGTCGATCTGGTGTTTCGATGGGAAGGCCGCTTTTATCTCCTCGATTACAAGAGCAACTGGTTGGGACCGAGGGCCGAGGACTATCGGCCCGAGCGGCTGGCCACGGTCATGCGCGAGGAGCATTATGACCTGCAATACCGCATCTACACCCTGGGTCTGCACCGCTATCTCCAACACCGCGTCGCGGGATACGCCTACGAGCGGCATTTCGGCGGGGTGTATTACCTGTTCCTGCGCGGGGTTACGGGCGCCGGCGACACCGGCGTCTATTTCGTCCGGCCGCAGCTTGCAGAACTAGCCGCCTTGGAACACGAAGGGCCGGGCGGGCGATGACCCGACCGGGGGCCGATATGCTAGTATTGATTGGCACAGCCGCAGCATCCCTACGGACTGAGGCACAGCGCTTAACCTCGCCACCACAGCCCCCCCATGCTCGTGATACCGGCCATCGATCTGAAGGACGGCAAATGCGTGCGCTTGCGCCAAGGCCGCATGCACGAGGACACCGTGTACGGAGACGATCCCGTGGCCATGGCCCGGCACTGGGTGGCGGCCGGGGCGCGCCGGCTGCACATCGTGGACCTCAACGGCGCCCACGACGGCCGGCCGGTGAATGCCGCAATCATCCACGCGATCTGCCGCGCGTTGCCGGCGGTGCCGGTGCAGGTCGGCGGCGGGATCCGCGACGAGGACGCCATCCAGGCCTATCTCGACGCGGGCGCGCGCTACGTCATCATCGGCACCAAGGCCGTCACCACGCCGCACTTCGTAGAGAATGCGTGCCTGGAGTTTCCCGGCCATATCCTCGTCGGCCTCGACGTGCGCGACGGTAGGCTCGCCATCGAGGGCTGGTCCAAGCTCTCGCATCACAGTGCGCTCGACCTCGCCAAGCGCATGGAGCACGATGGCGTCACCGCCATCGTCTACACCGACATCATCCGCGACGGCATGTTGAACGGGGTCAATATCGACGCGACCGTGGCGCTGGCGCGCGAGGTCAGGATGCCGATCATCGCCGCCGGCGGGATCACCGATCTCGACGACATCCGCAGGCTCTGCGCGGTCGCCCATGAAGGGATCGAGGCGGCCATCACCGGCCGTGCCCTCTACGAGGGCAGCCTGGATTTCGGCGCGGCGCAGCGGCTGGCGGACGGCGGCAGCTAAGCGCCTCACGATCGCGTCGAAGAATCCGGGATGAAAGACTCGCAGGGACGAAAGGATACATTTGGAAAGCCCGCACGCATCGAGTACTTGCGCGTCGAAAACTATCGTGCGCTGCACCGTGTCGAACTCAAGGATCTTACGCCACTGACCGTCCTGTTAGGCCCGAACGGAAGTGGCAAGTCCACAGTGTTCGACGTATTTGCCTTCCTTTCGGAATGCTTCGAGTCCGGCCTGAGACGCGCTTGGGACCGGCGCGGTCGCGCCAAAGAATTGAAGACGCGCGGGAGCTCGCAGCCGATCATCGTAGAACTCCGCTACCGAGAACCTGGCTATCCAATCGTCACCTACCACCTGGCGGTCGATGAAGAGCGCGGGGCGCCGGTCGTCGTGGAGGAATGGCTGCAATGGCGGCGCGGTAAACACGGTAAGCCATTCCGCTTTTTAGAGTACCGCAAGGGACTGGGTCGCGCCGTCAGCGGAGACCTGCCCGACGCGCAGGAACACCGCATCGATATCCCGCTCAAGGCCCCGGACCTCATTGCCGTGAATGCGCTTGGTCAATTCGCGGACCACCCACGCGTCGCAGCGCTACGCGATTTCATCACCCGTTGGTACGTTTCCTATTTCTCTGTTGACGACACGCGCGGTCAACCCGATGCCGGTCCGCAGGAGCGGCTATCCCGAACCGGGCACAATCTCGCTAACGTGATCCAGTATTTAACTGAGCGTCATCCCGAGCAGATCGATCGGGTCTTTGAGGCGCTGCGGCGGCGCGTGCCACGCATCGAAAGGGTATTGGCGGAAGCGATGCCGGACGGGCGTCTTCTCCTGCAGATCAAGGATGCGCCGTTCGATCACCCAATCCTGGCGCGTTTCGCTTCCGATGGCACGTTGAAGATGCTCGCCTATCTGGTACTACTTTACGATCCGGGTCTGCCACCCTTCATCGGGATCGAGGAGCCGGAGAATTTTCTTCATCCCCGCCTGCTCTTGGACCTCGCGGAAGAATGCCGAGCGGCATCGGAACGCGGGCAACTTATGGTCACGACGCATTCTCCATTCCTGGTCAATGGCTTGCAACCTGAGGAGGTCCGAGTACTCTATCGCGACCTGCGCGGTTATACACAGGCGGTGCGCGCGGTAGATATCCGCGGCGTAAAGGAGTTTATCGGGGCCGGTGCGTCGCTCGGCCACCTCTGGATGGAGGGACGGTTCGGCCTGGGCGATCCGCTCGTGAATCAAGGCACGCCCGCGAATAGCCCGGGATGAGGACTGCGACACATTTCGAGATTCTCGTTGAGGAGCCGTCCATGGAGGCGTTCTTGCGTATGTTCCTGCCACGCTTACTGCGCGACCGCTCGACGTTCGCGATCTATCCCAGCACGTGCAAGGCCGAACTCCTACGTACGATTCCGCAACGTTTGCGTGGCTATGTCCGGTGGCTACCGTCCGAGTGGCGGATCGTAATCGTCGTCGACCGCGACGATGATCATTGTGCCGAACTCAAGCAGACCCTAGAGACTGCGATTTCGGAAGCCGGCCTCCGGAGCTGCACTTCCAGTCGGGTCGATCGGACGTGGCAGGTCGTCAGCAGGCTCGCTATCGAGGAACTCGAAGCCTGGTATTTCGGCGATTGGGCGGCCGTCCGGCGCTGCTTTCCACGCGTTGCCCCATCGGTTTCCGCTCACGCCAGGTACCGAGATCCCGATAGCATCTCGGGCGGAACCTGGGAGGCGTTCGAGCGCCTGCTGCAAAGAGCCGGGTACCACAAGACCGGCCTACGCAAGGTCGAAGTGGCGCGCCTCCTGGGCGAGGCTTGCGACCCGGCAGTGAACCGGTCTAGGAGTTTTTGCGCGTTCAGAGACGCGATCCTTGGTGCCGCGAGTGCGTGAGGCTAGCACATCGGCCTTTGTTATGATTGGCCATATTAGGGTTGTCCACCAGCCACCGGTGAGAAATTAGCATGGCGCTCGCCAAGCGCATCATCCCGTGCCTGGACGTCGATGCCGGGCGCGTGGTCAAGGGCGTCCGGTTCGTTGCCCTCCGCGACGCCGGCGATCCGGTGGCGATCGCGCGGGGCTATGACGAGCAGGGCGCCGACGAGCTATGCTTCCTCGACATCACGGCGAGCCACGAGAGGCGCGACACGATGTTGCACGTGGTAGAGGCGGTGGCGAGCCAGGTGTTCATCCCCCTCACCGTGGGCGGCGGGATCCGCAGCATCGATAACATCCGGCAACTGCTCAACGCCGGTGCAGATAAGATCAGCATCAACACCGCGGCGGTGCAGGACCCGACATTGGTGCAGGAGGCGAGCGGGCGTTTTGGCGCGCAATGCATCGTGGTCGCCATCGATGCCCGGCTGGTAGCGGAAGGAAACGCTCATCCGCGCTGGGAGGTCTATACCCACGGCGGCCGGCGCAAGACCGGGATCGATGCCATCGAATGGGCGGTGAAAATGAACGCCTACGGGGCCGGGGAGGTGCTGCTGACCAGCATGGACCGCGACGGCACCCGCGACGGCTTCGACCTGGCGCTGACGCGCGCGGTGGCCGAGGCCGTCAGCGTGCCGGTCATCGCCTCGGGGGGCGTGGGTACACTCGCGCACCTCGCGGACGGGGTTACGCTGGGCAGGGCCGACGCGGTGCTGGCGGCGAGCATCTTTCATTTTGGCGAGCACACGGTGCAGGACGCCAAGCGCTATATGCACCAGGCGGGCATCGAGGTGCGCGAGTAATCCATGCCGGGTGCAGTCGAAAACCGCTGGCTGGAGCAGATCGGCTGGGGCGCCGACGGGTTGGTTCCGGTCGTGACCCAGGATGCCGCCAGCGGCCGGGTCTTGATGCTCGCCTGGATGAATCGCGAGGCACTGAGGCTGACGCTCGCGCGGCGCGAGGCCGTATATTGGTCGCGCTCCAAACGCCGCCTGTGGCGCAAGGGTGAGGCGTCCGGGCACACGCTGCGCGTCGCCGAGCTGCGCCTGGATTGCGACGGCGATGCCTTATTGCTCAAGGTGCATCAGCGGCATGGCATCTGCTGCCACACCGGCCGCGAGAGCTGTTTCTTCCGCCAGTGGTATGATGAGGGCGTCTGGAAACCGGTCGATCCGGTATTGCAAGACCCGGCGCTCATATACGGAAAGACCCAATGAACGATATCCTGACGCGGCTGGCCGCGGTGATCGAGTCACGCAAGGCGGCCGATCCGAAATCCTCTTACGTCGCGAGCCTGCTGGCTCGCGGCGAGGACGCGATCTTGAGGAAGATCGGCGAGGAGGCGACCGAGACCATCCTGGCCGCCAAGGGCCGCGACCTCCAGCAGGTCGTGCATGAAACCGCCGATCTGTGGTTTCATACCTTGATCATGCTAAGCCACCTGGGCAGCGGCCCGGAGGCGGTATGCCGTGAGCTGGAGCGACGCTTCGGCCAATCGGGGATCGAGGAGCAGGCGTCTCGACATCAATGACAACCGGAACCGCGAGGACCAACCCATGGGCATAGGCATTACCGAATTACTGGTCATATTGGCCATCGTCGCCGTGCTGTTCGGCACCAAGAAGCTGCGCAACATCGGCGGCGATCTGGGCTCGGCCATCAAGAGCTTCCGCTCGGCGATGGGCGAGGCGGACGAGGCCGCGGACAAGCGCAGCGATCCCGGTCGCGTCACCCAGGACAAGGACAGCGATCCGCAGCACTAGCGCCGCATGTTCGACGTCGGCTTCTGGGAGCTGCTGTTGGTGGGCGTGGTGGCCCTCATCGTATTCGGTCCGGAACGGCTGCCCGCGGTCGCACGCGAGGCCGGGCTTTGGATCGGCAAGGCGCGGCGGGCACTCGCCGAGGCGCGCGCCGAGATCGTCGAGGAGATGGAGCTCGATGATCTGAAACGGATCGAGCGCAGACTCCGCACGGGCCGCGCCGACCTGGATGCAAAAACCTCACCGCCCGCAGCCGGCGCCCCGGGTAGCGATGACTCCGCCGGAGCCTGACGAGGACCTGAGCACACAGAGCTTCATCTCCCATCTGGCCGAGTTGCGCGCGCGCCTCCTGCGCGGGCTGGCCGCGGTGGTGCTGGTCACCGCGTCGCTGCTGTACTTTGCGAATGACCTCTATGCCTTGGTGGCCCGGCCGCTGATCGAGAAGCTGCCGCAAGGCAGCACCATGATCGCGACCGAGGTCGCCTCACCGTTTTTCGCGCCGCTTAAGCTCACGCTGGTGGTCGCGGTCTTCGTCGCCGTACCGTATCTGCTGCACCAGGCCTGGGCCTTTATCGCGCCCGGCCTGTACCGGCACGAGCGGCGGCTGGCCCTGCCGCTGCTCTTCGCTAGCACGCTGCTGTTCTACGCCGGGGCCGCCTTCGCCTACTGGGTGGTGTTTCCGGTGGTGTTCGGATTCTTTACCGCCACCGCCCCCGAGGGCGTGGCCATCATGACCGATATTTCGAAGTACCTCGACTTCATACTCACCATGTTCCTGGCCTTCGGCATCGCCTTTCAGGTGCCGATCCTCACGGTGCTCTCGGTGTATGCCGGCATGACCACGCGTGAACGCCTGGCGCGCCTGCGGCCGCACGTCATCGTCGCGGCCTTCGTCATCGGGATGGTCTTGACGCCGCCCGACGTGGTCTCCCAAACCATGATGGCCGTGCCCATGTGGCTGCTGTTCGAGCTGGGCATGCTGGTGTTGCTGATCGCGGGCCCGAAGGCCAAGCCCGGGGAGGAGTCCCCCGATTATTGATCGGTGCCGCGCGCTTGGTGCAGTATCGCGCCGTGCATAGGAGGGGCGAGCGATGCCGAACCGACACGCGCGATTATTGATCCTGGGCTCCGGGCCCGCCGGGTATACCGCCGCGGTCTACGCGGCGCGCGCCGCTTTGGACCCGGTATTGATCACGGGATTGGAGCAGGGTGGCCAACTCACCACGACGACCGATGTCGATAACTGGCCGGCCGACGACCAGGGCGTACAGGGGCCGGACCTTATGGATCGCATGCGCCGGCACGCCGAGCGCTTCGGGACCGAGATCATCTTCGATCACGTCGCCAAGGCCGATCTTGCGCGCCGGCCGTTCGAGCTGCACGGCGACAGCGGCCGCTATACCTGCGATGCCCTCATCATCGCCACCGGCGCCTCGGCCCGCTACCTGGGTTTACCCTCAGAGGAGCGCTACCGCGGGCACGGGGTGTCGGCCTGCGCCACCTGCGACGGGTTTTTTTTCAAGGGCCGGCCGGTGGCCGTGGTGGGCGGCGGCAATACCGCGCTGGAGGAGGCGATCTATCTCTCCAATATCGCGTCTCATGTCACGGTCGTTCACAGGCGCGACCGCTTTCGCGGCGAGAAGATCCTCATCCGGCGCCTGCTCGACAAGGTCGCGAGCGGCAAGGTCGGCATCGAATGGAATCAGGTCGCCGACGAGGTCCTGGGCGATGACCGGGGCGTCACCGGCCTGCAGATCCGCAGCACCGCCGGCGACGGCAGCAAGACGCTCGCCGTGCAAGGCGTCTTCATCGCCATCGGCCACACCCCGAATACGGGGGTCTTCTCCGGCCAACTGGAGATGCAAAACGGTTATATCCAAGTACGCGGCGGCAATCGCGGCGAGGCCACTGCCACCAGCGTCCCGGGCGTGTTCGCCGCGGGCGACGTGAGCGACCCCATCTACCGGCAGGCGGTGACCTCGGCCGGCTCGGGCTGCATGGCGGCGCTGGATGCGGAGCGGTATCTGGAGGGTACCCGCTAGCGCACCCAACCCGGTCTATCGACTTGTTTCGAGCGTCCTGCACAAATTTGTCGAGGACCGATTGTTGAACAGCCGGCTAACCAATAAGGATTGAGACGACCATGGATGGTCGTTTCAATCCTTATTGTTCAAGAAGCCCGGTATCGGGCACGGCGCTTTATAAGGGGAATGCTTCAGTATCGGGTGGGCAGCGTGGTGAGGGATAGCGGTGGCTTGAGGCGTAAAGCGGTCAGAGTAGCAGTAGCCGATGGGGTTTTGGTGGGTTTTCTCGATTCAGATGGGGGCAAGGGACACGTCCGGCAAGGGAAAGTTGGCATTGGACGAAAAGGGGCCCTGGCCCGGAGGAAATACCGAGCGCAGAGGCCCCTGGCAAGGGTGGTGGTAGCTATGGTCTATCCATTTGCTGCGAGGGCGATCGAGTCCGGGGGCCCGGCACTCATGGGAGGCCGAGTGCTGCGGGGGATACGCACCGCACTATGGAAGCGCAGTCGCCCACCGCAGGCCCGGCAGATCGGTTGTGGCCAAGGGGGCAGCTCGATCTCGGGCACGGTCACGGTGAAACCATGGGCCAGTTCGACCAGGACCTCGATGTCCTCCAAGGGCACCTTGGCGGTGGGCGAGAGGAAGCCGTAATAGCGGACTTTCATGAAGCCTTTGGGCAACACGTGGCTTCAGGAAACGACGGATGAACTCCGAGGGATCGAGCGTGAGGGTCCTCAAACGAGCACTACCGGGTTTCTTGTAGGAGAAGGAGACAGCGTTTTCCTCGACCTTGAGGATGCGGTGATTGGAGATGGCCACCTTGAAGACGTAGGGGGCGAGATACTGGATCGAGGCCCCGGCGTTGGGGACCGCCTGGCAGTTGACGTTCCAGTCCTGCTGCCAGGTTTCGGAGGGGATCTGATCGAGCAGTGCGGCCTTGCGGATCCGCGCGCGGAACTTGCCGCGGAAGAGTCGTGAGAGGGCTTTCACGGGCAAGAAGAAGCCGGGGCTCGAGGCATACCAGGCGCCATCCTCGGAGGAGAGTGCCCCGCCCGGCACCACGTAATGGACGTGTGGATGATACTGCAGTTGTCGGCCCCAGGTGTGGAGCACACCGAAGAAGCCGGCTCGATCGGCGCCGAGGAAGCGCGGATCGTGCACCAGGGCCTTGATGGCTTGGGAGGAGGCCGCGAACAGCGCGTCGTAGCCCAGTTCCTGGTGGCTGCGCAGAAACACGCGCAGGGGCTCGGGCACCGTGAAGGTGAGCATGAAGTGGTGGCCTGGCAGTTGGCGTTGCAGCCCCCGCTCGAGCCACTGCCGGGTCTTGCGGTGTTGGCACTGGGGGCAATGACGGTTGCCGCAGGCGGCCGGGAGGACGTGAGGATGGCCACAGTCCTCGCACTGGTAGCAGACCGAGCCATAGGCCTCGGTGCGGCATTGGCAGATGGCCTCGATGACCTTGTGGTGTTGGGCGGGGATGTGCTCGCCGAAGCGCGCCAGGTACTCCGGTCCGAAGCGCTGGAAGATCTGTTGGATGGCACCCATCTCACAGCCCTCCCATCAGCGTGTTGATGCGGGCGTAGGCGTCCTCCTGGCCCTTGCGGGTCAGATGCAGATACACCATGGTGGTTTCCAACTGCGCATGGCCGAGGTATTGTTGGATCACCCGGAGGTTGATCCCGGC
>JBOIDW010000005.1:0-12183 GCA_050740655.1 Gammaproteobacteria bacterium
AGCCGCGAGATCATCGCGCAGCGCTGGCTAAGCGAGGACAAGTCCACCTTGCAGTCCTTGGCCGAGCGCTATTCGGTCTCCATCGAACGGATCCGGCAGATCGAGCAGAGCGCCATCAAGAAGCTGCAGCAGGAGATGACGCGCCCGGCGTTGCTCGAGGCCCGGACCTCCTAGCGGCTCTCGGCGGGCGGCGTTGCGCGAGCGGACGGGTTTTTCATGCACATGGCTGTCCCCCGAGCGTATGGATCCGGGAGTTACGCCTAGCTAGCGCCGCGCAGCGCCTTTCCGGCGTACCAATCTGAGCATGCCTGGCTAGGTTCCGCCACGGGAAGCCCGAACGCAAACTCACAAGGTTTTGCAATCCGGGTGCTGCACGCGCTATCCGAGCTGGTGAGAAGCTGCTGCACACGGAATCTCGCGTTGCAGCGGTGCTCGGGATGCGTGGGTACCTCAATCTACTCGTAGGTAGTCCATTGCACCCGGGAGACTCGCCGCTTCGGAGTTGATACTCCGTTTCCTTCCCGACGACGCCCCTGCGGTCCGGTGCAACCCGCCCATCCGCCGCTCCTGACGAGTCGGTCACAAGTGCGGCGCCAGACACCACGATCGAAACGCTGCGACCCCACCCTTTCCCGCGCTGTAAACGCCTATCGCATGGTAACCGTGCCGCCGGCGCGTTTGATCGAGAGCGAGTCGGGAATATCATGGACGATGCCTCGCCCGAACGCTTCCGGAAGCGATTGGATCGGTTCCGAGAAGTAACGCACCTAGCCCGAGCAAGGGCAACGGGCCTGGGCAATAGTGTGGCATCGTACTTGCTTATCGGAAAGATTCGACAGGTATCGTGTCGGGAAGGAACCGTATTCTGGATAGGCAATGGACCGGCGTTCTGCTTTGAACAAATTTCAACCCGCTACCGGGGGGCGAGGGATCAGGCAGCGTCTGGGTCGCTCGCCGTGGGCATTACTCGGCTTGTACGCGCTCCTCATGGTCGCGACCGTACTGACCTTCCGCGCCGGTGCCAGCGGCGACAGCCTGCTGGCAATGATGCCCGTCGCCGGATTGTTCGCGATTGGGATCGGGCTACGAGAGTGGCTCGCGCACCTCGCCGAAGCAAGCTTGGCGCAGGACCTTAGTCGCGTTAACGCGGAGCTCGAGAAACTACACGCCGGTCTGCACGAGCAAGTTCAGTTCCGTGAGCAGGCGGAGGTGCGGCTCCGCGAAAGCGAGTCGCGTCTGCGCGATCGCCCCGAAGCAGGTCTAGCCGAGCATCTGATTCGCGCCAACACGGAACTGCGCAAAGTGAACACTGCATTGCAAGAGCAGATCGGTCACTACGAGCAAGCACAGGCGCAGTTGCGTGAGAGCGAGTTGCGCTTTCGCACGGTGTGCGACTCGGCGCCGGCCATGATTTGGACGGCCGAGCTTAACGGGCGTTGTACCTGGTTCAACCGGGCGTGGCTCGATTTCACCGGTCGCACCATGGCGGCCGAATTGGAAGGCGGGTGGGAGGAGGATGTACACCCCAACGACCGTGAACAGTGCCTCCAGGCCTACGCCCAGGCGCTCACAGCGCGGAAAGCCATCAATCTGGAATACCGGCTTAGGCGGTCGGACGGCAGCTATCGCTGGATTTTGGATCGCATAGCACCGCGTTTCGCAGGTAACGGTAGCCACTTGGGTTTCGTCGGCACCGCCGTCGATATCACCGACCGCAAGGACGCCGAGGCGCGCACCCAGCAACTCGCTTACCTCGACACCTTGACCGGTCTTCCCAACCGGGCGTTGTTGCGGGATCGCATGGATAAGGCTATCGCGCACGCGGCGCGCAACAGCCTGGAGATGGCGGTTCTGTATATTGATCTGGACCGCATCAAGGCCGTCAACGACAGCCTGGGGCACGCCGCCGGGGACCAGGTGCTGCGCGAGGCAGCGCGGCGGCTCAGCGCCGCGCTGAGGGAAGGCGACACGGTAGCACGCGTCGGGGGCGACGAATACGTGATTCTATTGTCGCAGATCCGTAACGTCGGCGACGCCAACCACGTTGCGGAAAAGATCCTTGACGTGCTCGGCGATCCGGTCCTTTTCAACGGCCATGAGGTGCACGTCACCGGAAGTATCGGGGTCAGCTTATATCCACAGGACGGCCGTGACGCCGAGACCCTGACCAAGCAAGCCGACGCTGCCCTTTACCGGGCTAAGGAAGCGGGTCGCAATACGTATCGAGTGTTCAGCTCCGCGATAAGTCCCCTGGTGCGCGAACAGGCCACCCTTGAGAACCTGCTGCGTAGCGCCCTCGACCGGCAGGAGTTCGTGTTGCGTTATCAACCGCAGGTCGATCTCGGGAGCGGCACCATGATCGGGGCCGAGGCCCTGCTCAGGTGGCGGCATCCGGAACGCGGATTGATCGCACCCGCCGACTTCCTGTTCGGGGCGGAGCGGGCCGGTCTGGTCGTTTCCCTGCGACATTGGGTGTTGCGTACCGCTTGCAAAGACGCCCAGACCTGGCGGCGCCCCGGGGTACCACTCAGGATCGCAGTCAATCTCTCGACACGCGAGTTTGCCGAGGGCGATTTGGTCGAGCAGATCGAGCGGATACTGAGGGAAGTCGGGCTCCCCGCCGAACGCCTTGATCTCGAGGTGACCGAGACCGCCGTGATGCGAAACATCGAGTATTCGATCGCTACGCTCGACCGGCTCAAGGCCTTGGGCGTGCAACTCACGCTCGATGATTTCGGCACGGGTTCCTCGAACCTGGGTTATCTCATGCGTTGTCCCTTTGACCGCTTGAAGATCGACCGCATGCTCATCCAGGAGGTGGCCACGAGCCGCCGGGGGCGCGCCATCGTCGAGGCCATGTTGAACATGGCCCGCATACTCGGCCTTCAGGTCATCGCCCAAGGCGTCGCGAAGGCCGAACAGCGCGACGTGCTCAAGGTCCTCAACTGCGAGGCCATTCAGGGTTACCTGGTAACCCGGCCGCTCCCTAGCGAAGACTTGATGTCCATGCAAGGCATGGACTAGCCGGTACTGTTTCCATCTTTAGAAAGGACTGCGTCAGGTTCCTGTTTCTTGATCAGGTACTCGGCTAGTCTGTACCCTAATGGCCGGTAGTCGATCCTGCCGGTACCCCGAATGTCATTTACGAGCAAGCTCGCGCGCCTCCTGCCCAAGGGCGCGCTCATCAGCGATCGGGAGCGGCTGCGACCTTACGAATGCGATGCGCTCTCCGCTTATCGCCAAGTCCCGCGGCTGGTGGTGCTACCGGATACGCGAGAACAGGTCCAATCGGTATTGCGCCTGTGCCAAGCGGAAGGCGTGCCGGTGGTCGCGCGCGGCGCGGGCACCGGCCTTTCCGGCGGTGCCCTGCCGCTCGCCGATGGGGTCTTGCTGAATCTGGCGCGCTTCAACCGTATCCTCAACCTCGATCCCGCGAATCGTTGCGCGAGCGTCGAGCCCGGTGTGCGCAATATCGAGATCTCCGAGGCGGCCGCGCCGCATGGTCTGTACTATGCCCCCGATCCCTCGTCCCAGATCGCTTGCACCATCGGCGGCAACGTCGCGGAGAACTCCGGTGGCGTACATTGCCTGAAATACGGGCTCACCGTAAATAACCTGCTCGCCCTCAGCGTACTGACGATGGCCGGTGAGCTGCTGGAGCTGGGCGGCCCCCTGGACAGGCCGGGCTATGACCTGCTCGCGCTCATAACGGGTTCGGAGGGGTTGCTGGGCATCATCGTCGCGGCGACGGTGAAGCTGCTGCCCATCCCGCCCACCGCCCAGGTATTGCTGGCCTCCTTCTCGCGCGTCGAGGACGCGGGCAACGCCGTCGCCGCCGTCATCGGTGCCGGGATCATCCCGGCCGGGCTGGAGATGATGGACCGGCTCGCCATCCAGGCCGCCGAGGACTATAGCCACGCCGGCTATCCGCGCGATGCCGAGGCGGTGCTTATCTGCGAGTTGGACGGCCTGCCGGAGGAGATCGATGAGCAGATGCAGCGCGTGCGGACGCTGCTGAAGGCCGAGGGTGCGGGTGCACTGCGCCTGGCCCGCGACGAGGTCGAGCGGCGGCAACTGTGGGCCGGGCGCAAGGCGGCGTTTCCGGCCGTCGGCCGCCTCGCGCCGGATTACTATTGCATGGACGGCACGATCCCGCGTGGGCAGCTCGCGCCGGTGCTTAGCGGGATCAAGACCTTATCCAACCGCTACGGCCTGGCGGTGGCCAATGTCTTTCATGCCGGCGACGGAAACCTGCATCCGCTGATCCTGTATGACGCGAATCAATCCGGCCAGCTAGAGCAGGCCGAGGCCTTGGGTGGGGCGATCCTGGAGCTCTGCGTCTCCGTCGGCGGCACCATCACCGGCGAGCACGGCGTGGGGGTCGAGAAGCTCAAGCAGATGTGCGTACAGTTCTCCGGCGCCGAGCTTGCGCAATTCCATGCCGTCAAGCGGGCCTTCGACCCGGCCGGTCTGTTGAACCCCGGCAAGGCTATACCGTCGCTGCGGCGCTGCGCGGAGCTGGGCGCCATGCATGTGCATGCGGGCCGGCTTCCGCATCCCGAGCTGGAACGATTTTGACCGGCCGCACGGGCATGGCCGCAACGCGATCCTCATAGGGGCAATAAAGCTTGACCAAGGTTCCACGCTATAGTATTGTGCGCTGCAACATTGCGCCGCAATGTCTAAATGTCTTTAAGAGGAATCTATGCAATTCGACTACGCAGAAAACTGGACCCAGCTCAGCAACAACGCCTATTCGACGCTGAAATCGCTGGGCGATATCAACGCCAAGACCCTGGAAAAGCTGACCGAGCAGCAGTTCGGCCTGGCCAGCTCGTATTACGACGCCGGAATAAAACAGTTTACGCTGGTGACCGAGTCCAAGGGATATAAGGACGTGCTGTCGGGACAGGCCAAGCTGTTCGCGGACCATAACGACAAGCTCCTCGACACCATGCGCAAGACCGCCGAGATCATGACGGAGTCCAAGGACGACTACGCGGCGTGGTTCGAGCGCACGCTGGAGAACGGTATCAACACCGCCAAGAAGGCCGCGCCCCTCGCAGTTAAGAAGGTCGCTTAAGGACACCCATTCCCCTGTGACCCCTGGGCCTGCCTGACGGGCCCGGGGGTTTTTATGCGAGCCGGTACCAGCAGCCGGCCGCACCTCCATCTCCCCGTATGGTTCCGGATCACCCCTTTGTAGCCATGTTTCATCGAGGGCCCTGGGTTTGACAACGGGCGGCGCCGCCAGTACGTTGCCGGTCAACGAGGTCCGTCGTCCGGTTCCCTATCCCCCGCGTGGCCCATGCCGATCATCGATAGTCGTGGCGAGGTGTACGCGCGCCGGCGTCGGGATCAGCACCTCTGCGCTCACCCACATCCCGGCCTCCCGCAGTCCATGGCTTTCTCCACGCGCGGGGTCCGGTAGATGAGCCGAGCCGGTACCAGTGAGGGCGCCGGATCGGAACGAATCTCGGGATCGATAGAGCGCGTCACCTTCCATAGCGAGCAGACCGGCTTCTGCGTGCTGCAGGTCAAGGTCAAGGGCCGCCGCGACCTCACCACCGTGGTCGGTAGCGCGGCCCTGGCCGGGCCCGGCGAGCACGTGGAGTGCGAAGGGGGCTGGACGAACGATCCGCAGCATGGCCTGCAATTTCGTGCCCGGCAGTTGCGGGTGATCCCGCCCAGCACCGTGGAAGGGATCGAGAAATATCTCGGCTCGGGCATGGTCAGGGGCATCGGTCCGCATTTCGCGAAGAAACTGGTCGCGGCCTTCGGTGCCGAGGTCTTCGAGGTCATCGACCGGCGGCCCGAGCGGCTCACCGAGCTCGAGGGGATCGGTCCCAAGCGCAAGCAAGGCATCGTCGGCGCATGGTCTGAGCAGAAGGTGGTGCGCGACATCATGGTGTTTCTGCAATCCCATGGCGTCGGCACGGCACGCGCCGTGCGCATCTTCAAGACCTATGGGAATCACGCCGTGGAGAAGGTGCGTGAAAATCCCTATCGCCTGGCCCTGGACATACACGGCATCGGCTTCAAGACCGCGGATCAGATCGCCCAACGGCTGGGTATTCCCACAGACTCGCTGATGCGTGCCCAGGCCGGCGTGCGCCACGTGCTGCAGGAGCTCTCCGGTGAGGGCCATTGCTTGGCGCCGCGCGAGACGCTGGTCGAGCAATCCATCAAGCTCCTGGAGATCCCTGCGGAAACCATAGCCCAAGCCGTCGCGGGGGAATGCGCCGAGGGGAATCTCATCGCCGAGCCGATCGATGGCCAGCCGAGCCTCTATCTCACCGCGCTCTATCGGGCCGAGACCGGCGTCGCCTCGCGCCTGCGCAAGCTCATGGCCGGCAGGCCGCGCTGGGCTCGTATCGAACCCGAACGCTTTATTCCGTGGGTCGAATCGCGGACCGGTCTGCAACTCTCCGGCTCGCAGCGCGAGGCGGTGGTGCAGGCCGTGAACGGTAAGGTCACGGTGCTGACCGGCGGCCCCGGCGTGGGCAAGACCACCGTCATCAACAGCATCCTGCGCGTGCTGCGCGCCAAAGGCGTGAACGTCCTGCTGTGCGCGCCGACCGGCCGGGCCGCCAAGCGCCTGTCGGAATCAACGGCCCTAGAGGCCAAGACCGTGCATCGCCTGTTGGAATTCGATCCGCAGTCCTACAGTTTCAAGCGCGGACCGCAATACCCGCTGGAGGCGGACCTGCTGGTCATGGACGAGGTGTCCATGGTGGACATCGTGCTCATGAACCAACTGCTGCGCGCCCTGGACGATGACTGCGCGCTGCTCCTGGCCGGCGACGTGGACCAACTCCCCTCGGTCGGCCCCGGCGCCGTGCTCGCCGATATCATCGCCTCCGGCACCGTCCCCACCGTGCGCCTCACCGAGGTCTTCCGCCAGGCGGCGGCCTCTCAGATCATCGTCAACGCCCACCGCATCAACCGGGGCGAGATGCCCGCGCGTGCCGAGGCAAGGGACAGACCTAGCGATTTCTATTTCATCCCCGCCGAGACGCCGGAAGAGATCCGCGACAAGCTGCTGTATCTGGTGAGCGAACGCATCCCGAGACGCTTCCATCTCGATCCCATTCGCGATATCCAGGTGCTGGCGCCCATGAACCGCGGCGGCCTGGGGGCACGCTCGCTGAACGTCGAGTTGCAGCAGCGGCTCAATCCGGGCCGCGAGCCCAAGGTCGAGCGCTACGGCTGGCGGTTCGCGTGCGGCGACAAGGTCATCCAGATCGTCAACAACTACCACAAAGACGTCTACAACGGCGATATCGGGAGCATCGCCAGTGTCGATCTCGAAGAAGGCAAGCTCGTCATCGACTACGACGGCCGCCAGGTCGATTACGAATTCGGCGACCTCGACGAGGTCGCGCTGGCCTACGCCACGACCATCCACAAGAGCCAGGGCTCGGAGTTTCCAGCCGTCGTCATTCCGCTCGCGACCCAGCACTATGTGTTGCTGGAGCGCAATCTGCTTTATACGGGCGTCACGCGCGGCCGGCGCCTGGTGGTTGTCGTAGGCCAGCCCAAGGCCCTGGCCATGGCCGTTAAAAACGTCCGTGCCGCGCGGCGCTGGACGCGCTTAGCGGCGCGCATGCGCGAGGAGGATCGGGACGCCGGTGCTACTTGAGTTAGGTCAATAAGGTATATCAGTTGACACTCGAAGGGTACCCATTGGTGACGACGTTTTCCGTACCGGAGCATGCCTAAGTCGCCCCGAGTTTCGGGATAGACCGTTGTTCGCATAAATGTTAACCTTCGTGCATGGGATATTCGATCGAGTACTTCCATGCCCGAGTGCAAGCCGAGATCGAGTCCTGGCCTGTGGATGTGCTGGCTGATTATGCAAGAATCGTCGAGTTGTTGATCGAGCACGGCCCGAACTTACGTCTTCCCCATTCGCGTACATTCGGCGACGGCTTGTTCGAATTGCGGCCACGAGGCAAATCAGGCATCGGAAGAGCGTTTTATTGCTTTCTTGTCGGGCAACGCGTGACAGTGCTGCATGCCTTCATCAAGAAGTCGCAGCAGACGCCGGAGCATGAACTCAAGCTTACCCGCAAGCGAATGAAGGAGATACGAAATGTCTGAAATCAAGTACGAGCCTGTTCGGCACGATCACAAGGCCTTTCTTGAAAAGGCGTCGAGGCGCAGCGGGTTTCGCGAAGCCTACGACGCCTTGGAAGTTGAGTACTCGCTTGCGCGCGAAATGCTGTTGGCTCGCAGTCGTGCGGGCCTTACGCAGGAAGCAGTCGCTGTTCGTATGGGCACGACTAAGAGCGCGGTCTCCCGCCTTGAAGCAGCCGGCAAGCATGCGCCCTCTGTGGCGTCGCTCAAGAAATACGCTGAAGCGGTCGGCTGCAAGCTCAAAATCGAACTTGTGCCTCAGCGAGAAAAGCGGCGCGTAGACGCGCAACCCGGCGGGCGAGCGGACGCGCGAAAAACGGCACGCCGCTCAAGTTAGGCGTTGTCGCGCAAACCCTTCGGAGACCGATCGCGGCGCGGCAACGGGGCCGGGTATAGCGCAAGCCGAGCACTGTCTCACCCCGCGTCGTCCTGCATACCCAGCAGGGCTCGCAACTCACTGCTACGGCTGCTCAGCAACCCTCGGGTAGTCGCGGGGTCCTCGGCCTCCGCGTGCACGCTACAGACGGGTAGCCCCTTGGCGATCGCGGTACCCGCGCAGGGCCGATCGCTCACCCATTCCGGCCAGGCGGTACGCGGCTGGATCCTCAGGTCGTGCTCGGCATAGACCAGGGCATGGCCTCTTAGCGTCCGCGCGACCGTATCCCGGCTCGGCAGCCGCCCCCGGCAGGCGGCGACGTGTGCCGCGAACAGGCCCTCGCCGTGCTCGTGCAGCTCGAAGCTCGCCGGGGGACGGGGGTTCAGCTCCAAGGCATACCAGCCATCGCCGGCAACGATGAAATCGAGGCCGTTCAAACCGCGCAGACCGGTGGCCGAGACCAGCCGGGTGACTGCCTCGCTGAGCGCTGCCTTCAACTCGGGATCGATGGCCGGCAAGGCCACGGCCCCGCCATACCGAAATCCCGGCGTGGCGACCCAGGTCTCGTTGAAACCGAGGGTACGCGCCTCACGGCCATCCGCAAGAAACACCACCGAGCAACCCTGCCCTTCCACGTGGCGCTGAAAGTAATCGTCCGGGGCATGCCGATCCGCCGCGTAATAGTGGCGCACATGCGCGCCGCCCGCACCGCCGGTGCGCTTGACGAGCCAGCCGCCGGCCTGGCCAGGGGGGCTTAACACGGTCTCGGGATAGGGGATCCCCAGTCGCTCCAACAACGCGAAGAAATGCCGCGGGGACTTCATCTGTCGCACCAGGGCCGGCGGGTTGCCATATAGGGTCCGCCCCGCGGCGATCCGTTTTAGCAGATCGGGCCGGGCCTCGAAGCCGGTGCCCGGTACTAAACCATCAATAACCGAGTGGTCATACAGCTCTGCCAGGCACTGGGATACGCACGACGCGTCGAAACCGGAGGCCAGATCGCCGACCTGTTCCAGACTGCGCGCAGTGTGTGCGGTGTCCGCATCGGCGCATAGGTCGAGGACATGCGCCCGCCACCCGGCGCGCAACGCCGAGCGGGCCAGGGCCCGGCCGGACTGCGCAACGACGATATAGGCGGGTGCCGCGACGCTAGGCTTGCGGCTACAAGGCAGCGGCGTACTCCCTGGCTACCTCGAAGGCCTTGTTGTGGTCGATGTAGACCGCCCTCTGCGCCTCGATCATGATCTGGAACAGCCGGTAGTGGACCTTGTATTTGAGATTGCCGATAGCCAGCGCGCCGATCCCGACGGCTCGGGCCGGCGTGTAGTCCAGCACCTTGCCCATATCCTGCACGCCCACGCCTTCGATGCCGGATGGCGGCACGGCATTGACGTCGGCCGCAACCAGCAGCCGATGCGCCGTTGCGAGCTGCGTCTTGGAGAGTATTTGCACGCCGGCCTTGGCCGCACCGACCACGATGTCTGCGCTGTCCAGAATAGCGCAGATCCCCGCCTCGCTGCCGCTGTCCGCGCCGCATAGGCTCACCCCGTAACGCCGGTTGTAGGGCTCGGCGGCCCTGCTACCGGCCTCGGCGCCCCGGCTGCTCGCGACGAAGATATTGGCGCCCGCGCCGCTCGCCAGGATCCCAGCGCACACCCCGACCGGCCCGGTGCCGCCGAAGACGTGGATATTCTTGCCGGCGAGTCCGCCGCGCCCCTGCTTTTTGATGCAGCTCTCGACGGCGGCCACCAGGGCCGCGGCGGTGGTGATCGCGCCGCTGGGATCGGCGAACACCGAGACCTCGAAGGGCGGTACCATGGCTTTCTTGGCCGCCTCCAGCATATCGATGGCGAGACCGAAGTCGCGCCCGCCGATGAAGATCCCGGTGCGCTTCACGCCGGTCGGGCCGCGCGAGAAGATGGTGTCTTGCGTCAGGGCGTGGATGTCCTCCAGCCCTACGTCGGTATACGGGATCACCGCATTGTAGGCCGCCTCGTAGGCCATATTGACGTCGAAAGGGCTGACGTTCTTGGTGGGGTTGAACATGTGCAACAGATAAGGGTCTTTCATGGCCTCGGTCTGGTTTGAATCGATGGGAATATCATTGGGGAGCCCTCGTAGATCCCCCCTCTCCCTCCCAGGGGCAGGGCGTTCTGAATCGCTCGGGCAGCCTTTGGTCTAGCTCAGGACGGCTAGGCCGCCCGCCGCTGCACGAGGACATCGGCGCCGCGGTTCCGCGCCGCGCAGACCGCGTATCGCAGGCGCGCGTTTGCCTCCGTGCGGAGTTCGTTGAGCGCCTGTTCGGCCGCCTGGGCACTGTCCAGAAAGGCAAATCCGGTCGGGCCCCAGGAACTCTGCCCGATCCCCGGCACGCCATGGCTGCGCAGGCCATCAAGGGCGGCGGCAACCGCGGGGCTGGTGTAACGCCCCCCTTGCAGGGCCGCGAAATAATCGCCGAGCAGGTCCTGGATCGCGGTGATCGCCAGGCAAAAACGCTCGAAATCCTGCTCGGCCACGGCCGGCAGTACCTGCATCAAGAGCAGACGGCTGATGCGTCCGCAATGCTCGGGCGACATCGGCGCCAGCTCCGCGAAGGCCCTGGCTTCGGCCATGCCGTTCAATCCGGCCAGCGCCGGGTCGAAGACCAGCAGCACACGCCACTCGTCGGGAAACGGCATCTGGCAAACGACGGGCGGAAGCTGCGTGGCTACACCGCGCCCGCCATCGACGATGAATCCTCCGTTTTGAAAGGCACCGACGCCGATCCCGGAGCGCGCCCCGCGCTCGGTGACCCGGGCCAGCGTCGGCACATCGGCATCGATATCGAACATGAGTCTCAGGGCCGCACAGACCGCCAAGGCCATTTGCGTGCCGGAGCCCAGCCCGACGTGCGCCGGGATGGCCTCGTGCACCTCGATGGCGACCTGTCGCCGCAGGCCCAGATGCCGTAATAATCGCCGGGCATAGTCCAGGGCACGCTCTCCCCCCGGACCTCGCGCCGCGGCACTCAGCGCCGGTTGCATGCTGAGGCGGGTCGCGATGCCGGTGATCGCCAGTCCAAAACCACCGTAACGACGGCCGAGATCGCCGCATAGATCGATGAAGCCCAGGTGCAGACGCGCCGGCGCGGCGACCGTGACCAGGCGCTCGGATTCCTTGACGATGGGTTGCGGATCGGGGCTCATGCGCGGGCGCGGGCGCGCGGTTTTCTGTTATGCGTGCATGATACTGCATGCATGCCGGGCTGGGTACTTTGGCGCCGCAGTTGCCGGCCCGGTGAGGCATGCCCCGGACCGGGACGCTTGCGTCCCATTCGGCTGAGTACGGCTGGTTCAGGCGATCGAAAGTTCAGTCCTTCCCGTGCCCAACGCTTGACATGAGCGGCAGGCGATGGCTTGCCGGCGACTGTCCAATGGATGGAAAGGTTAGGTACCCCGGTGTGTTAGCAACAAATAGAACTGTCCGCTTTTTATTTATAAGCGATAAGGAAGACATCGCCCGCGGGCAACTCACCCTGCATGCCGACCGCGGTACCTCGATGCGCTCCAAGCCCGTGGCGATGCTGCTCGCCGATCTCGGGGCCACCAAGAGCCACAGCCAGCCCGTGTCAGCGACGACAATCCGTACTCAGAAGCACAGTTCAAGACCCTGAAGTACCAGCCCTACTT
>JBOIDW010000006.1:0-2042 GCA_050740655.1 Gammaproteobacteria bacterium
CAACCCCGCCCAGGGGCCGCTGGGTGACGACCCCTTCGGCCTCGCCCTGGAGGCGGCCGGCGCGGTCCTGGTCATCGACAATGCCGCGGGGACGGGTACTCGCGGCGCGCTGTTCCGGGTGGACCCGGCGAGCGGCGCGCGCACCCTGGTCTCGGACTTCGGCAACCCCGCCCAGGGGCCGCTGGGTGACGACCCCTTCGGCCTCGCCCCGGAGGCGGCCGGCACGGTCCTGGTCATCGACAATGACGCGGGGACGGGTTTCAGCGGGGCGCTGTTCCGGGTGGACCGACTGAGCGGACAGCGGACCGTGGTCAGCGATTTCGGCAATCCCGGGCAAGGGGTGCTCGGCATGACTCCATTGGGAGTCGCCGTAAGGGCGCCACCGGGGGTAGCGCCCGTCAGCACGAACTTTTCGTGCGGGGCTAGGAACTGCGCTGTCCGGTTCAGGTGCGAGGACCCGGCGGGCTCCGGGAATGATTGCAGTAACAGGATCGTCGTTCGTGTCCGGCCGCCGCCGCGCGGCTCCAGCCGCTCGATCGATGGTGAAATTCGGGACGTTGATACGGCAGCGCAGGCGTCAAATATGGTCCGGTTCTCCTTCGGTGTCGCGACCATCCCGGTGGGCCGAACCCAGACCGTGAGGCTCAAGCTTACGCGTCCTGGCAAGCGGATTGTCCGTACGAGCGCCGTGCGAAGGCTCCGCGGCGTGATGGAGATCATATCCGCCGGGTTTCCCACCCAGCGCATACGCGTCAGGATCAGGCTCAGGTAAGAAGCCGGACGGCGGCGAGGGGCACTCCTGGGAAAGGTCTTTGGCTAAGGCTTAACCTCGCCGACACTCCCGCGGGTCGGCACTGTGCTACCCAGGCCCGAGGGCCGTGGCTTACCGTCCATCGCGTATCGGGTCGAGAGGTGAAAGCCATGGCAGGACACGCAATTGGAAGCGACCTTACCCTCGGTATCGGGGCCGCCGTGGGAGGTCGCGGCAGGTGGCTATCCCCGGCTTGACGTTGAGCGGATCGTAGAGGCCGTCCGAGCACAAGACGAAGCAGTAATCGTAGCCTGGGTTAGGCGCGCCGTTTGCGCCGTAACCCGGGATCTCGGGATCGCATGGGACAGCAATCCCCGGGTATCGCAAACAACGCTCAACCCGGGCTACGAGCTTGCCAGCTATAGATCTCGACCTCGGGACGTAGCCCCAGAGAACGCGACACGCGGTTGCGGTCCGGGTGGCGGCGGGCCTGTTCGCGCGTGAGGATGCCGGCCTTGACCATCTCGCCGACCATCGAATGGTCTTCGGTCATCAGACGCAGCTCACTGCCCCGGAAGATACAAACGCGTGTCCCCGACATGTAAAGTGCACGGGCCCGCGGGACGCGCCGCCACGCACAGGGCACGAATACTGCTGATGTCTATTGGTAAAGAGCGCTTCAAATTAATTATCCAAATGCGGCGCTGCCGCATCACAATAACCAGAGCACCGACATGGAGGAGATCCGATGACCAAACGTCGTGACAGCCCGCCCCGGAAATCGTCCCGCGCCTTGCGCGTCGCGCGGGGCCTGCCCCATCGTTACAGCCCGCTGCTGTTGAGCGGGCTGCTCGCCTTACCCCCGGCCGTATTGGCCTTCCCGGCCAATTTAAATCGCTCGACCCTCAATGGCACGAACGGCTTCAAGCTCTCGGGCGTCGCGGCCGGTGACCAATCGGGTTTCTCGGTGAGCCAGGCCGGCGACGTGAACGGCGATGGGCTTCAGGACCTCATCATCGGGGCATACAGCGCCCGCCCGAACGGCACAGACTCCGGCGCGAGCTATGTGGTGTTCGGCACGAGCGGCGGTTTCCCGGCCAATTTCAATCTCTCGGCCCTCGACGGCACGAACGGCTTCAAGCTCTCGGGCGTCTCGTTCGGTGACCGCTCGGGCAGCTCGGTGAGCCAGGCCGGCGACGTGAACGGCGATGGGCTGCAGGACCTCATCATCGGGGCGCCCAGCGCCGACCCGAACGGCAGTTACTCCGGCGCGAGCTATGTGGTGTTCGGC
>JBOIDW010000007.1:0-2500 GCA_050740655.1 Gammaproteobacteria bacterium
CTGTAAAGAGATCGCCTGTCAGGGGTCTTACAGCGGCGGGCCGGTGCAAGCCAACTGACCCCATTTCAGCAGACCGCACGGCTGCAATAGAACGAAAGGCTGGCCACGAAAAGACACACGGAAGCGAACAAACAGACTAGTGGTATCAGCAGTGCCCCCGGAGCCTGCCGTTCCTCGATCAAATGTTCGCGGCGACCCCGCCCCGGGGACGGCGGCGCATCGGCCGGGAGGTGTTTGGATCGCGGCTCCTGTGCAGGAACCGAGGCGGCGGCCACCCCGGCAGCCGTCGATTCCAGAGGAAACGCCTCCTGCGCTACCGAAGCCGATGCGGATCGTGGCTGCGGTGATTCTCCGCCCTTTCGTTCCAGGCGCTTTCTTTCCAGGACGTAGAAGAACAGTTCCCTGTCGACACCGGCATCCCCCAGGCGCTTGGCCGCCTCTCTGACATCCTCGATATCCACCTGTTTCCCGGCATGGCGGAAGCTGGCCATAAGCGCCCGGTCGCAAAGCGAGTTGGTGACCCTCGGAATGCCTCCCGTGGAGCTTGCGATCGCCTCGATGGCCTCATCGGAGAACACCGGGTAACGACCTCCGGCCACTTCCAGGCGATGAAGGATATAGTCCCGCACCTGACCGGGGTCCATCTTGCCGATGACTTCCAGTGCGGCAATACGCTGATGGAAGGAGCTCAACGCGGGTGCCGAAAGCCGCTTGAGGAACTCGTCCTGTCCGAGCAGGATGATCTGCACGAGCTTGTGTGCCCCGTGCTCCAGATTGTTCAACAGGCGCACGGCTTCGAGCACCTCGTCGGAGCTTTTGTGGGCCTCGTCGATCAGCGTCAAACAATGGCCGCCCTGGGTGTGCAGATCGAGGAGAAGGTCCCTGAGGGCCCGCAGCAGAAAGCTCCGCCCCTGGGACGCCGGAGGTTTGCCACCGAGTTCCTGCAGGAGCAGGAGAAAGAGATCCGCGCTGCCCTCGGGAGGTTCGGCAAGCCATGCCAGCTTGGTGTTGGCGGGGACCGCGCGCAGGAGTCTCTGGCTCAGGGTGGTCTTCCCCGAACCGATGGGGCCCACCACCACCATCAACCCGCGCCCCGCTCTGAAACAACCGATCAAGTGCTCCAGGACGCGGGTGTAATCGCCCTGATTGACGAAAAACGCCGGATCGGGCACGTTCTCGAAGGGCAGGGCATCGAGTCCGAAATTATCAGTATAAATGCACCTGTCCTCGCTCATCCCCGTCAATGCCTCAGCGCTTCTGGAGAGAGGGGATCAGCTTGATCTCGGCCCGTCGATTCCGCGAGCGGCCCTCTGCCGTCGCATTGGAAGCAAGGGGACGGGTATCACCATAGCCCCTGATCACGATCCGGTCGGCGGATATGCCTTTCCTCTCGAGCATGCGCGCGACCGCCTGCGCGCGAAGCAGCGATATTTTCTTGTTCGCTTCGAACACCGCCGCAGAACTGGACGTCGTCGAGAAACGATCCGAATGCCCTTCCACAAGGATGCCGTCGTAGGGTCGCGAATGGATGACTCCCATGACTTTATCGATGGCGTCCTGGGCGGCCCGCGCAGGCTCTATCCCGCCATAGGCGAAAACGCCGCCGCCGAGAACGAGGATGCTCTGCGGCTCTGCGGCGTCGTCCGGCCCGGGCGCGGTTGCCGACGAGTCCTTTTGAAGGTCGCCCTGGAGTCGGGATATCGTGGAGCGGAGATCGGCGATTTGTGTTAGGCTCGCATCCTGCTGCTCTCGTAATCGTTCGAGCGCGTCCTCGACTGCCGGAGAATTAGCTGGGCCCGCCTTCGCGTCTGACATTGCCGAAGGGCGCGCCGACGGCATACGCAATGCCAGACTCAACACGAAAAACGATGCGACGACAAACAGGAGCGCAAGCAAGAGGATCACTCTTCGCATCGGTACGTATAGGATTCTTAAACGCCCTTGTTCCTCAAGAGTGAAGGTACTGCTTAACCTGCGGGGTGTCAATCACGCGTGTCCTGGATCCAGGATTGGGGACTTTCCAGGATATTTATTGACTTGAGGCGCAGGTTTCGGAGCGTATTTGCGTCTTGCGCGAGTGCCGGCCAAGGAAAGGTTGTCGGCTCAGTGAGCTGAACCGGATGGGAGGGGGTCACGGTTTGGGATCAGGCGATTTGAAGTCGATCGAAAGCCAGGGCCAGGGGCGAGTACCCGAGCGCCAACGAAGTTGGCTGGAAGCGAAGCGGGGCCGTGCAAAACTCCTTCGGCTCTGCTGGCCAGAGCGAGCATACGTACCTTGAAGAGTCACTTATATCCCGGGCGCACTTCCGACCCGCAGCACCTTACCGACGGATGCACTGCCGGTATCGGCATTCACCGAGGCGCTGGTGACGATCAGCGAGCCATCGGGTGGGGCGCTGCTGCCGGTGTTGATAGTGGAGCCCAGCTGCACGGTGCGGCTCTGCCCCGCCCCGAGCGTGCCCAATGCCCACTCGGCGATCTCGCCCGCATTGCAGACGCC
>JBOIDW010000008.1:0-8229 GCA_050740655.1 Gammaproteobacteria bacterium
CGTGCGGGGCGGCTTGGCAAGTTCAATGATGTGCAAGAGGTTGAAGCCGCCCTGCGAAGTTTGATCGAGCGGGAGGATGGGCCTTTCGTTGTGAAGCTTGCGCGCGAAGCCGGGAGAAGAGAATCTCGTTACGCCCACCTGTTGAGTGGGGAGGTGCAAGCAGCGGAGGGCGCTGCCGGCCCGGATTTGGAAGTCAGTATCACGCCTTCGGACCACGATCGTCTGTCGGAGCTCGAGCAGCAGATCGCCGCGTTGCAGCAAGAGCTCAGTGAGATCAGGTCCCTGCTTGAGCAGCGGACATGATCCCGATTACGCTGTCTATCAGAACCCTGCATCATGACCCTCCCGCGCCGGGGATGATCTGAACCGTCCCCCCTCTGCTCACGCCCTCCTTGCCGGTCACGACCACCGCCTCTTCCCCCGTCAATCCGTCCGCGATCTCCGTCCAATCCGGTCCCTCAACGCCGGTTTTGACCCCGAGCTTCTCCGCCTTTCCGTCTCTAACCACGAAGACTGCCCGCTTGTCCTTCTCGATCGCTACGGCGCTGGCCGGCACGACGAGGGCATTGGCATGGGATTCAAGCGTGAGGACGACCTTCACGAACATGCCGGGCTTCAAGCGATGCTCGGCATTGGCCAGTTCAATCTCGGCGAGCAAGGTACGCGTGGCGGTATCGAGTGAGCCGGCCATCCGGGTGATCCGGGCCGGGATCTCGAGATCAGGATGGGCCTCCGGCCGCACCGTCACCTTGCTGCCGGGCTGCACCTTCGACACCTCCGCTTCCGGCACCTGCACGGAGATCCGCACCGTCCCATCATTCACCAGCTCCAGCATCGGCTGCGTCGCGCCCTGCGCGCTGCTAGTTGCCGACTGCATGAGGGTGCCGGGGTCGAGAAAACGCTGCGAGACGGTGCCCGCAAACGGCGCGCGGATTTCGGTGTACGCTTGCATGTCGGTGGCCCGCCGGGCGGCTTGCTGGGCGGCTTTCAGCTTGGCCTCCGCCAAGGCCAGCTTCGCGCTGGCCTCCTTCGCCTTTGCTTCGGCGATGTCGAGCTCCTGGCGGGCCAGGAGGCCAGGGTCCTCGTCGAATACGCCCTTCAGGCGCCGGTAGGTTTTATGATGCAGCTCGAGCTCGCCGCGCGCCGCCGCGATCCTGGCCGTTGCCGCCTGGGAGGCATCCTTCGATTGCCGTACCTCGCGCTCCAGCTCCGGGGCCTGGATGACAGCCAGCAACTGCCCTGCCGTCACAGAATCCCCTTTATCTGCCAGCACCTTCTCAAGGTAACCCGCCACCTTGGCGTAGAGCCTGGCCTGGTGGTAGGCCGACACGTCGCCGGGAAGCTCGATGGAGCGCACGACGGTGCGCCGCTCCGGTTTGGCGACTTGTACCGAGGGCGGCGGGAGCGCGATGATGAGCGGTTCGGCGGTAGGGGCCTGCCCCCAGCTTTGCCAACCCGCCACGATTGCCCCACCGAGCAGGAAGGCGACTAGCGGTACTGCCAAGGCGCGCCAGGTCTTTGGTACCAGGTTGATCATTCCTCTTTCGAGATTGGGTCCGTGCCCGAAGTCGATGGCGTCCACTTCAAGTAGGTGTACAGGATGGGCACCAGAAACAGGGTCAGCAAGGCCGAGGCCGACAGGCCGCCGATGACCGCCCGCGCCAAAGGCATATTGGCCTCGCCCGTGTGCAAAGCCATCGGGACGAGTCCCAGGATCGCCGCTAGCGAGGTCATCAGGATCGGGCGCAGCCGAATCGTGGCGGCGCTGACTATCGCCTCCTCGAAGGCCATCCCCTCCGCCAGCAGTTGGTTGGCGAAATTGACCAAGAGCAGGCTGTAGGAAACCGAAAGCCCCACCATGATCACCACGCCCATGAAGGACTGAACGTTCAGTGTGGTGTCGGTCAGAAACAGCATGAGCAAGACGCCTATGAAGCCCATGGGCACGGCGAACATGATGATGAATGGGTCCAGGAACGAGCGCAGTTGGGCCAGCAGCAGCAGATACACCAGCGCCACCGCGAGCAGCAGTCCAAAGCCGAGGCTGGCGAAAGATTCCTGCATGGCGGCGGTCTCGCCGGCCAGGGTCACTTTGTAGCCTTCGGGAAGTTCCAGGCGGTTCAGTAACCGATTGATGTCCCCCGCCACGGAGCCGATATCCCTCCCCTGTACATTGGCATAGACATCGATGACGCGCCGGATATTCACGTGGTTGACATCGACCGGTGCTTTGGCCGTGCTCATGGCCATGATATTCCGCAATGAGACAGGCTTGGGCCGGCCGGGGCCGGTGATCGGGATATCCTCGATCGTCTGGCGCGAGTTGATGTCCTCCTCGCGGTAGGTGACCCCGACGAAATAATGGTTGCCGCTCTTCTCGTCCAGCCAGAAGGAGGGCAGAAAGGTCACACTGGAATTGAGGGCTGAGACCACGTTCTGTACCACCGCCTCCTGCGTCAAACCAATGGAGGCCGCCCGCAGGCGGTCCACTTCGAGATTGAGCGTTGGGGCATCGAGCATCTGCTGGATGCGCACGTCGGCCGTTCCCGGTATCTGCGCGACGTGCTCGTGGAGGAGACGGGCGATCGCGTAGGCCTTCTCCATGCTGGGTCCTTGCACCTGGATGTCGATGGGCGACGGCAGGCCGAAATTCAGCGCCGAGGAGACCAATCCGCCCGTGTCGAAGGTGAGGTGAACGCCGGGTAGCTGCTGGGGCAGGGTGCGGCGCAGTTCGCTGGCATAGGCGGGCGCGCTTTGGCTTCGGTGCTCGTGCAACTGCACAAGGACAAAGGCGTCGTGCGTGCCGGCGTTGGGCGTGTAGGCGGCGGGCCAGTCGTAGAGGATGCCGATGTTGGAGACGATCTTCTGGATGTCCTCGGCCGGAATCGCCGCCCGGATCAGTTCTTCCACCCGCCGGGCGATAGCCTCGGTCTTTTCCATCCGTGTCCCGGAAGGCGCCCGCACGTTCACCATGAATTGCCCGCTGTCGAGGGGCGGAAACAGCTCCTGGCCGAGCCGGGGATAGAGCAGAGCCGAGAGGCAAAAAGTGACGAGGATAGCGATGAGGGTGGCAGGCCGTTGCCGGAGGGCGGCCCGCAACGCTTGCCCGTAGCCCTGCTGGAGATGCCCGTAGGCGCGCTCGAAAAAGGAGCGCCGCCCGGTCTCTTCATGGGTGAAACGGCCAGGCTTCAAGAACCGGGCGCAGACGGCCGGCGCCAGGGTCATCGACATCACGTAGGAGGCCAGGATGGCGAAAACGACGGCCAGGGCCAGCGGGGTGAAGAGAAACTTGCCGATGCCGGTGAGGAACATGACCGGCGCGAACACGACGCACAGGGTCATCGTGGCGACCAGCACCGGGGTGGCCACCTCCAGGGTGCCGATCCGCGCCGCCTGCTCCGGCGTCTTGCCCGACTCCAGGTGGCGGGCCACGTTTTCCAGCACCACGATGCCGTTGTCCATGAGCATGCCCACAGCCAGCGCCAGCCCGCCGAGAGTCATGACGTTGATGGTCTGCCCGGTGTAATAGAGCGCCGCGAAGGCCGCCAGGATCGACAGCGGCAGGGACAGGGCGATGATCAGCACCGAACGCACACTGCCCAGGAAGACGAGGATCATCAGCGCCGCTAGCCCCGCGCCGAGGAGACCTTCCTGTTCGAGGCTCGCAATCGCCGCGCGGACGTAAACGGATTGATCCACGACCACGTCCATGTCGATCTGCTTGCCGCTGGTCACCGTCTGCCGGATCCCAGGGATGGCCACCTTGATGCCGTCCACCACCTCGATGGTGTTGGCGCCTGGCTGACGGTAGATCGGGATGTACACCGCGCGCTTGCCGCCGATGAGCACGGCGTTGGTCTGGATGGCGAAGCTATCCTTGGCCTCGCCGATATCGCGCACCAGGACCGGCCGGCCGTTCTCGTACTTGATGGGGATGGCATTGAAATCCGGCACCTCGGGGACCATGGCGTTGGATTCGATCTGGTAGTCGTAATCGCCGATCTTGGCCGTGCCGGTCGGAATGAAAACATTCTGCCGGCGGATGGCCTGGACCACGTCCATAGGCGAGAGCCCGTAAGCGTTCAGCTTGTCCTTGTCGGTGTAGATCAGGATGCGGCGCAGCTTCCCGCCGTAGACGGCCGGGGCGATGACCCCCGGCGTACCGGAGAGGAGGTTTCGGATCTCGTAGTAGGCAACGTCGTATAGGGCCGTTTCATCCACGGTGTCGCTGGAGAGGGCCAAGAGCGCCAGCGGCTGGGCGGCGGTCGGATCGAAGGGCATCACCATCGGCGGGATAGTGCCGGGCGGAAGATAATACAGATCCGAGATGGCCAGCGACGAGACCTGCGAGAGCGCGGTGTTGGGGTCGATGTCCTCGCGGAAGAAGTCCTTGACAACGCTGACGCCCAAGAGCGAACGGGACTCCTGGCGGGCGATGCCGTTGGCCTGGCTGGTCCAACGTTCCAGCCGGCTGGTGATGTCGCGTTCCACCACGTGGGTGGGCATGCCGGGATAGAGCGTCAGGATCTGGACCGCAGGGACCTTGAATTGCGGCAGGAGGTCCACCGGCAGGCGCGCCGCGGTGGTCAGGCCGATGATGAGAATCACTAGGCACAGGACGATCACGGCATAGGGGTTGTGCAGGGCGAGACGGATCAACCACATGGCGTTATTCTCCTGGCGGTTCGCGCTTGCCCGGCATGGCGCCTTCGGTGGCTTCGCCCACTAGCGTGCCCAGGGCGTAGCGCAGCGCCGCCTGCGCCGTGACGAGGTCGTAGCGCACGCGCGCCGCACTGGTTTCGGCGCTAACGAGACCGAGCTGGGCCTGCTGCAGCTCCAGAATATCGCCCAGCCCCTCGCGGTAGCGCTGGGTGGCGAGCTTTACGCTGTCGCGCGCATAGGTCAGCTGCTCGGCGATCGCCTGCCGGCTCTGCGTGAGGGCATCGAAGGCCATACGCGCCTGCGCCACCTGGAGGCGTATGGCTTGCGCCAGTTCGTCCCGCGCGGCCTGGAGTGCGGCTTCTCGGTGCCTCGCGCTTGAGACTTCCCCCTCGACTTGGCCGCCGGTGAAGAGGGGGTAGGAGAGGCTGAGGCCGACGGCCCAGACGCGGTCGTCCCCGAATTCATCGGGCGCGTTGAGGTAGCCGACGCTGCCCAGGGCGCGGACCAGGGGCCTCCCTTCGGCCTGGGCCGCTTCGGCCTGCTCTGCGGCCGCTTGGATGTGCCGGTGCAAGGCCTGCATTTCCGGCCGCTGCTGGAGCGCCCGCAATAAGTCCTGCTCCAGGGCGGTGGCGCGCGTGTCAGAAGCCGGTTGCGCTTCGGGCGGCTCTCCGAGCCGATAGGACTGAGCGCCGGCCACGCCCATGGCATTGTTCAGCTCCGCGAAGGCGTTTTGTGTTTCGTTTCGGGCGTGCACCAATCCGACCTGCGCCTCGGCCAGGCTGGCACGCGCCAGGCCCTCGTCGACGCGGGAGGTGAGGCCGGCCTTGGCGCGGGCCTCTGCCTGTTTCACGATGGTTTCGCGCGCGCTTAGATTTTCCTGCGCCAGCTCGACCAGTTGCTGCGCGAGCAGGGCGCGGAAGTAGGCCCGGTAGAGACCGAGGGTCACCAACGCCCGCTGCGACTGCACCTGGGTCTTGGCGGCGCCGGCGAGCCAGCGGCTGGCCTCGGTGCGGTGTTGCGCGCGCCCGAAGTCGAAGATCATCTGTTCGAGCACCACGCTCGCGCCCGCGTTCTGCACGATGGTCGAGTTCGCCAAGCCGCGGAAGCCGAATCCCGGGGCGCTGGAAGGCCCCTCCTTGCCGAGCGCCTCCAGCGTGACACGGGGGAAAAACGCGCTCTTGGCCACCTCTTCCCGCGCTTCCGCCGCCAGACCCTCTTCCCCCAAGCGCCTGAGACTCGGATGGCGCTCGAGCGCGGTGGTCAAGGCTGCATCGAGCGACAGCGAGGGTGCCGCAAGCTCCGCCGCCGCCCCAGAATCGGTCCAGAGGCGCAGGGCGATGAGGAGCGCATGCGTGTGGAGGCGCATGCGATGCTTCGTCAGCATCAAGGGATATGGGAAGACCGCGGTTCGGGCAAGTCCCTCTCTACCATACTGCATCGGTGATTGGAGCAGAGGTGCTCATCGGCCTGCTCGACCAATAGCGCGGTGCAAAGCCCCAATAGCGCCGCGAGCGCCCATGCGCCCAGGGACACCTCGCGCGGCGGGTCGCGCCCGTCCAGCAGGGCACGGATGCGCCGTCTGAGCACCGAGGGCTCTCCCGTGAGCGAGGTGACCTGCACGGGGGCCGGTGAAAGCAAGGCCCGCCGCACCTTGACGAGCGCGCTCGCCAAGGCCAGGCGGTCGCCCATCATGGCAGCCCCGATGCGGTCCGCCCGCGCCTCGAGGAGGGCACCGAGATGGGCCGATTGCCCGCGGAGCATGCCCAGCCCGAGCCCGCCGGGGCACAAGCTGTGCACCCAGAACATCAGCCGGTTGTCCCGGTGCCGGATATGGGCCAGCTCATGGGCGATGGCGGCGAGTATCTCCTCGCCGTCCAGGTTTAGCAGCACCCACCGGGAAAGGACGATCACAGGACGCCGCCAGCCTACGGTAAAGGCGTGGGGCTGGTCCTGCTCGCACAGGCGGAGCGGGACGCGCTTCAGCGCAGGCAGGCGCCCTTGCAGCGCTGTCGCCCTCCTTTCATCGATCAGCGGCAGGTGGGAAACGTGCCGGGCAATCCTGAAGAGACCGTACGCGTGGTAGGCCAGGCTGCCCAACAGGAGGCCATTGGCGCCAGCGAGACCGACGACTATCAGCGCCACCCGCGGTCCGTCCGCGAAGAGGGGGCAGCCCTGGATCACGCCATAGAGGGAAAAGGCGTCCGCGCTGATAAGCAGAAGCGCTGGCCAGAGCAGGAGGGCCACGACGGGCACGAGGACAAGGGAGCCTACCGGCACAGGCCTTAAGCGCATGGAGGGCGACTCCCGCACGTTATTCCCAGGGCCATCTATTCCCCTGCCCGACGGCGGCGCTGGATCTCTTCGTACAGCGCCTCCAGGAGACGGGGATCCTCGGCTTCGAGCGTGCCCACCAGATGCCGGAGCACCGGCGAGGAGGCGTCCTGCATCAAGCGTCCCATAAGCCGACTGAACACCTGGTGCTCGAATTCCGCCCGTGAACACGTCGGCCAGTACCGGTGCGCAAAATGCTTCTTCTCGACTCTCAATGCCCCCTTTCGGACCAGGTTGGTCATCGTCGATAGCACGCTCGTGTAAGCCAGCGATCGGTTTGACGATGCCGCCTCGTGGACCGCCTTGACGGTGAGGGGATACTCGCCCGGCCAGTCCCAGATCATATTCATCAGGAACAGTTCGAGGTCGCCGAGGAACTTTCCCAGTCCCTCGCGGTTTGGCCAGATCACGGAACCTTGAGAAGACATTGGCATCTTTCTACGTACAAGGTACGTAGAAGAGCTTACTAGGAAAATGCTAAGAGCGTCAAGCGTAGCTGAGGTGTCTGGGTCACCGCAGCTCGTTCACTGATGGCCAAGATCCTGGTTCATATCGGCTTGCCCAGAGCACAGCCGCCCCAGCCAAGGACGTCAGTCTCACCGTTCGGACCACGATCGTCTGTCGGAAATCGAGCAGCAGATCACCGCGTTGCGGCAAGAAATCAGTGAGATCAGATCCCTGCTTGAGCGACGGACATGATCCCGATTACGCTGTCTATCATGGCCATCGTCCCGGTAACACAAGACACCAATACTGCTCCGTATCGGCGGCTGACTCCCGATTGCATGCTCGATGCATTGAATAGCGTGGGCTTGCGGAGTGACGGACGCCTACTGGCGCTCAACAGCTACGAAAACCGCGTCTACCAGGTTGGCATGGAAGAGGGGATGCCCGTGGTGGTGAAATTTTACCGTCCTGGGCGTTGGAGCGATGCGGCGATCCTTGAAGAACACGCCTTCGTGCAGGAACTAGTCGAGCGCGAGATCCCGGTGGTGGCGCCGTTGGCGATCAAAGCTTCCGGCGCGGGTGCGCATCCCGCAACGACATTGCACACCTTCGGCGAATTCCGATTTACGCTTTATCCTCGCCAAGGCGGCCGTTCACCGGAGCTCGATGATCGCAACACCCTGGCCTGGATGGGGCGCTTCATCGGCCGAATTCACGCGGTAGGTACGTTACGCCCGTTCGTCGCACGACCGGCATTGAACGTTGTCAGCTTCGGTGACGAGCCGAGCG
>JBOIDW010000009.1:0-3509 GCA_050740655.1 Gammaproteobacteria bacterium
GCAACGATCGCTTGAGCGGCGGCTCCGCGACCGACCGGTGTATCGGCGGCTCGGGCACCGACACCGCCACGGGTTGCGAGAACGCCAGCGGCGTGCCGTAATTCACCGCGCCGACTACCGGATGCGATGCCAGGGACGGCACGGCATCCCCGGAGATTCCCAGCGACGTGCTCACCCCATTATTTGCAACGCCGGTGTTCGTACGGCAAGTGGAGGGCGCGGCCGTCCTGAACGAGACACTGGCGGGCACGATGCGCAACCTCGCCGGTACGCGAAGATCGCACGACTTGTATCGTTCCCACCAAGGTGGCTTTTACACGCCCGGCACGCTGTTCGAGCAAGACCTTCCCGGCGTACGCGAGGTATGCGAGCTGTTCCGCTCCGCGATCCGCACCTACATCGACCAGGTCGCGGAGACGGGATTCGGCCGTATCCAACCGATCCCGGATAGCCGCGTCCACCTGCACGGCTGGGGGGCGTTGACGCGCGCCAACGATTACCAAGCCCCGCACGTGCACACCGGATCGAACCTGAGCGCGACCTATTACGTCGAGGTTCCCGACAAGCCCGAGCCGCAAGGCTGCATCGATTTACTGAACCCGCTCGTGCTCCAGGAGATGACCTTCATCCCCGGTGCCAACACGACGCATTGTCGCATCGTGCCCAAACCCGGCATGCTGTTGGTGTTCCCGGCCTATCTGCGGCACACGGTGCATCCGTTTTTCGGGGCGGGCGAGCGCATAGCGATCGTCTGCAATGGGATCATCCGGCCGGCATGACTATTCGAGAATTCGCATTCGGTTCGCGTTGCGCATCCACGTCAGGCCCCGATACATGATGTCCGGGACGCCGAACCTGTCCGCAGCACGCGGGGTGGTTTATGTCGCCACCCGCAACGACGGTTACGTGATCCTCGCCGCGGCCTCCGCACAAAGCGTCCGCCGGTACGCGCCGCAACTGCCGATCGCCCTGTTTACAAACGTGTTGCAGATCCCCGGACCGATCGCCCAATGCTTCGATCGCGTCGAAACCATCGCCTCGCCGAGGCGCATCGACGTCGACTGGGCGAACGGGCTCATCGACAAGATCCACGGCATCCGGCACACGCCCTACGAGCACACGTTTTTCATCGACGCGGATACCGTGTGCCGCAGCGGCGAAATCATGCAGGCGTTCGCGTGGCTGGAGGATTATGATTTATTGATTACCGAATGCGCGGAAGACGCCAGTCTTTCGCGGCGGCTCATCGGCCGGCCGCTCTACAGCACCGGGATCATGGCCTACCGCAAGTCGCAACCGGTGATGGACCTGTGCGCGGCGTGGATGGAATTCGCGCTGGAATGCATCGAGTACGTGCGCCGCAAGGAATTCGGCCGCCTGCCGGGGCTCGACGGATTGAACTCCGAACAGAAGGCCTTTCTGGCGTTGACCGATCAATACAGCCTGGCCAAATTCCTGTCCCCGGAAGTGAATAGCTTCAGTTTGAAAGTGAAGCTTCTGGAGGAACGGTGGAACTTCCGCGGCGACGGGAAGCGCACGCCACCGTCTGGCCTCGTTATCGACCACCAGATGGAGATCAAACAAGGCCGCCGAACCGTGGAGGCCTGAACGTCGCGCGTTTTTCGGGATCGCCGTTCATGCTTCGATACGCCCGCTCACGAGGGTGACTCGCCGCGGACGGCTGGTTGATTCGTGTCTCGCGACCTTCCCCAAGCCCCGAAGTAGAAGCTCTCCCGCCACGGCCGCCGGCTGCGCGGCGCCTGCTCGCGTTCCCGGAGCGTCTCGGGGACCCTGGCAGCCGGGAGCGCGTAGCCGACGGCCATCACGCTCATGCAGTGATAGTCCTCGGGGATCCCCAACCGAAGCTTGAGCCTGGCCTCATCGAAGCCCCCCATCTGATGGACCATGAGGCCGAGCTCCGTGGCCTGGAGGGCGAGGCTCATGGCCGCGGCGCCGGTATCGTAGCTGCCCCAGCGATTCGGCCGCCCGTCGCGTTGGAAGCGGCTCGCCGCCGTGACCGCGATCAACAGCGGCGCCTCCTTGGCCCAGCCCTGATTGCCGGGCGCGAGGCAGTCCCACACCCCGGCCCAGGCCGACCCGTCACGCTCGCGCTCGCATACGACGAAGCGCCAGGGCTCATCGCCGAAACAGGACGGTGCCCAGCGTGCGGCCTCCATCAGGGCCAGGAGATCGGCGGCCGCAACCGGCCGCTCGCTGTCGAAGGCGCGGCCGCTCCAGCGCCGGCTCAACAGCGCTGCGATGGGTACCTCCGTCCGGGCGCTTTTCTCGATCATAATCCCCGTGTCCATTACCAGCCCCTCTTTGTGTTGCCCATAGTGTCAATCGCGGCGCAGCCTATCCGAGACCGCTATCGGTGTCGGATAGCGCAGCACCACGACATAGGAGGAAACGATAAACGTCAACAGCGTGGCCATCTGCACGAGATAAGAGACCTGCTCGTTGATAAACCCGGTCTGTAGCGCCAACACCGCGATGAGCAGTGCAAACTCGCTGTTCTGGCCGAGCCGCACACCCACCTCCAGCGAGATCTCGCGCGCCTCCCCGGCGCGCATCAAGAGGCGCTGAAAGATGAGCGGCTTGATCGACAGCGCGGCCAATGCCATCAGCGCGGCCGGCACGATGAGCCCGGCGAGACGCCCCAGGTCGAAGCCCGCACCGAGCGAGAAGAAGAACAGCACCAGGAAAAAGTCCCGCACCGGTTTCAGACTCTCGGCGATGAACAAGGCGACGGGGCTGGAGGCCAGCGTGACGCCGGCGATGAAGGCGCCGATCTCGTGCGAGAGACCGAATAGCACCGCGAGCTCCGCCATGCCCAGGCACCAGCCGATGGCGAGCAGAAAGAGATATTCATGGATCTGATCGAAGCGCGCCACCAGCCGCTCCAGGACCCAGCGATCCAGCGCATAGGCGACCCCCATCATCAGCGGTAGGCCGGCCAACTGCAAGGCAACGTCGGAGAGCAGTCCGCCGCCCTTGCCGTAGCCCTGCAGCAGCAGCAGGATGACGATGGCCAGCAGGTCCTGGAGCAGCAGCAGGCTGATGATGATCTGGCCGGTATGCCGATGATGCAAGGCCGTGGTCGGCAACAGCTTCACGCCGATGATGGTGCTGGAAAAGGCCAGCGCGGCGCCCAGGAACAGCGCCTCCTTGACGTTAAGGCCGTACACGAGCCCCATGAGCACGCCCAGCAACACGAATAGCAGCGAGCTCGCGATCGCCACCCACAGCGCCTCGCCCATCATGCGCCACAATTGCTGCGGCGGCAGATTCAAACCGATGAGATAGAGCAGAAACATGATCCCGATCGCGGCTACCTCGCGGATCCATTCGGCGTCCGACACCATGCCCAGACCCCAGGGCCCGAACGCCGCGCCCAGCACGATGTAGGCGACCAGCATGGCCTGACGGGCATACAGCGCTACGGTCGCGAGACAGGCCGCGCCGGTAAAGACCAGAAACAAGGAGTGGGTAACCGAGCTGCTCGCCAT
>JBOIDW010000010.1:0-3142 GCA_050740655.1 Gammaproteobacteria bacterium
TCTTGGGCACAAGCTGCGTTTCGAGCCGCGCGCGGAGGTCCTCGAACACCTGCTGAATCTGCAAATCGCGTTGCGCTTCGATGGCCTGGCTGTACAGGTCGTCACGGGCCGCAAGCCAGTGCCGCAACAGGCGCGTCTTACCCACGCGCCGCCGGCCATACACTACCAGCAGTCCGCCCCGTTTCGCTGCGGTGTGCAGTTCGCGCAGTTCCGCTTCCCGGTTCACGAAATCCAGTTTCATGCGGGACAGCATGCCCGCGACCTTGATGTCTGTCAAACATTATGTTTGTCAAACATAAATCTGGCGGGGTAGGTGGACTCGGTGTTCAGGTCCACCTCCCATTCGATCAGAACAACCGGCCGAGATACCGATTTTTTGCATCCGGCGCGCCGCAAAATTCAGACGACACGGGTGAGTAAAAAGAAGAGGCCACCTCGCCGCCTATCACCGCTGCCCGAGATCCGCGCGGCGAAACCGTCGCCCTCGTCTAGCACGGTTGCGATTTACCGCAGGTGGTTCGCCGCGGGGATGGTGGCGGTCCTCGCAATCAGCGGCCTTCTATTCTATATCTTGTACATCGGCCATCACCCTGGCCCTCTTCCGGAAGGAGAGGGGAAAGCAAACGTGCCGCTTGCGACTACCACCACGCCCGCACCGTCATCCGTGAATCCGCCCGCACAGTACGTCGGTGGGCAGGCGTGTATCGAATGTCATGCGCAGGCGTACGAAGCGTGGCGCGCATCGCATCATGACCTCGCGATGCAAGAGGCGAATGCGCAGACGGTGCTCGGCAACTTCACCGGTGCGAAATTCTCCTATGCAGGCATCACCTCGACGTTCTTCAGGCGCGCGGGCAAGTTCTACGTCAACACCGACGGACCCGACGGCAAGCTTCAAGACTTCGAAATCAAATACACCTTCGGTGTGAGTCCGCTGCAGCAGACCGGCCTTACGATGGGTTGATCGAGCTTTCTAGCGAACCACTCCGAAACGCGCTAGCAAATCTCGGTCAGTAGCGCATCGCGATCGCCTCGATACGTAGTGCGGGTCAGGTCTTCATGTGAGTTTATAGTCGGGCGCGAGACGCCGCTCGATGCCGGTAACGTAGGCCGCGTAGATAGCAGGAAATACCAGCAGCGTCATCAACAAGGCCGACAGGATCCCGCCGGCCATGGGCGCGGCGATCCGTTTCATCACGTCGGCGCCGGTGCCCGTACCCCAGAGGATCGGCATGAGGCCGAGCAGCAGCGCCATCGCGGTCATGAGCTTGGGGCGCAGACGCCGCACTGCGCCTTCGACGATGGCCTCGGTGAGATCGAGATGGTCCCGCATGCGGCCTTGTGCCACGCGCTGCGCGTAGGCGAGCTTGAGGTAAAGCAGCATGAGCACGCCGAGTTCCACCGCGAGCCCGGCGAGGGCGATCATCCCGATCCCTACGGCGACGCTGAGCTTGTAGTCCAATAGATAGAGGCACCACACGGCCCCGATCAGGGAAAAGGGGATGGCGAGCATGACCACTAACGCCTCGCCCAGGCTGCTGCGATTCATCAACAGGATGAAGAGCACGATGAGCAAGGTCGCCGGCACCAGTACCTGGAGCCTGGCCTTGGCGCGCTCGAAAGACTGGTATTGGCCGGCAAAGGCGAGCCGGTAGCCTGCGGGGATGAGTAAGTGATCATCCAGTACCTGACGGGCCCGCTGGACGTAATCCGGCACGCCCAGGTCCTTGACGTCGACGAACACATAGCTCACCAACTGTCCGTCCTCGTTGCGCAGCATGTCCGCACCGGTGACGAACTCGGGCCGTGCAAGCTGGGCGAGCGGGACCTGGGCGCCGCCCGGGGTTGCGACCAGCACCTGGTCCAGGGCCTCGGGGTCCTCGCGGAAGTCGCGCGCATAGCGCACCCTGATCGCGTAACGCTCGCGGCCTTCCACCGTCCGCGATACCTCCAGGCCGCCGACCGCGGTTTCGATGACGTCTTCCACGTCGCCGACGGTCAGGCCATAGCGCGCGATGCGATCGCGATCGATGACGAAGTCGAGAAAGTATCCGCCGGTCAGTCGCTCGGCGAAGGCGCTGCGGGTATAGGGGCGGGTCCTGGGGTCCTCTTGTAAGGCCCGCTCGATGCGCACCGCGCTGGTCTGCAAGGTCGCCAGGTCCGGGCCGTATAGCTTGATACCGAGGTTGCTGCGCAGGCCGGTGGCGAGCATCTCGGTGCGCGTCTGGATGGGCATCCACCAGACGTTCGGCATGCGCGGATAGCGCAGTCGCTCGTCCAACTCCGCGATCAGGCCCTCCCAGGTGAGCCCCGGCCGCCACTGCGCCTCGGGCTTCAGGGTCACCACGGTCTCGAACATGGACAAGGGCGCGTTGTCCGTGGCGCTGGTCGATCGATGCGCTCGGAATAGGCCGAGGTCGTCCCGGGCACCTCTCTCACCACCTGCTCGACCTGCTGGCCCGACCCCTTCCGACGGGGAAGGTGGGGACGGGAGCGATCAAAAACGCAAAAGAACTCTTTTGATTGCCAACCCCTCCCGCAGGGAGTAATGATATTTGTAGATACATCTACTAGCCATGTTTCAACTAAGCTCCGGTACCGGGCAGTGCACTTAACCCCTTCGGTGCCTCTGGTTTGGGGGCTTCGGCGAGTTTTTGGGTTAGGGTACGCGCCTCAGGAAGGTTTTCACCTCCGGTGATCAAGCGGGTGCCGCTGCGGAAGGTGAGATAGGCCCAAAACCAGTCCCACATGACCGAGATGCGGTTGCGCAGCCCCACGAGAAACGCAATATGCACGGCCCCCCACAACCACCAGGCCAGTGCACCGCTCAAGCGCGCCCAGCCAAAGTCGGCGACGGCGGCCTTGCGGCCGATGGTCGCGAGGCTGCCGAGGTGCTTGTACACGAAAGGACCGGGGGGAGTGCGCCCCGCGATCCTGGCCTGGATGACGCGGGCCACATAGTCCCCGCCTTGCTTGGCCGCCGGGGCAAGGCCCGGCACCGGACGGCCGTTCCAGGCCTCGGCCAGGGCCGTGTCCCCAATGGCGAACACCTGCGCAAGACCGGGTACCGACAGGTCCGGTCCGACCTTCAGCCGCCCGGCCCTGTCCGCCTCCGCTTGAAGCCACCGCGCCGCCGGGGAAG
>JBOIDW010000011.1:0-2181 GCA_050740655.1 Gammaproteobacteria bacterium
CGCTAGACAATCGCTGCAACTTGTCGATTTGGCGCGCCCGGAGAGATTCGAACTCCCGACCCCCTGGTTCGTAGCCAGGTACTCTATCCAACTGAGCTACGGGCGCACGGCTGACTGTCGAGGTGGAGGCCACCCGCTATTGGAGAACGGCTGCGGCTGTGGCGTCCGTGCCTGTCCAGCGAGGGGCCGAGCATGGGACCCAACCCCGCTACGAGTATTTACTACCCTGCTCCGCAGTTGGCGGAGAGAGAGGGATTCGAACCCTCGATGGAGTTTTAGCCCCATACTCCCTTAGCAGGGGAGTGCCTTCAGCCACTCGGCCATCTCTCCGGTGAAATTTCTAAACAGCGAGTGGGCCCAGCATTGTTCGGGAGCCCTATCGCCCACCCTCTCTGACGCTTAGCCGCTATCGAGAGGGGGCTCGGCGTCCTGGCCTGCCGGCCCGCCGGCGGCCGCCTGTTCCTGGCGTATTCGTTGATAAATCTCTTCTCGGTGGACCGCCACCTCTTTCGGCGCATTGATGCCCAACCGCACCTGGTTTCCCTTTACCCCCAGCACGGTGACATTTACGTTATCGCCGATCATCAGTGACTCACCGACCCTCCTAGTCAATATCAACATCTCCCCCTCCTCCTTTCCGGTAGCGTCTTGCCGATTCCCCCGCCGGGACTCGAACCATGGTCCAGCCTGCATAGTTTAATAATGGATATGACGGAAGTCGAGGCTGGCGTTCGCGCGGGTCAAGCGACGCGGGCGGCGCCCACCTTCTCCAGACCGAAGGCGCTGTGCAGGGTGCGCACCGCGAGTTCCAGATACCTTTCATCGACGACCACGGAGATCTTGATTTCCGAGGTCGAGATCATGCGGATGTTGATGCCCTCGGCCGCCAGGGCGCTGAACATCTGCGCGGCGATGCCGGCGTGGGAGCGCATGCCGACACCGACCACCGATACCTTGACGATCCGGTTATCGCCCTCGACGCCGCGCGCGCCCATCTCCTCGGCCACCGCTTGCAGGAGATCCATGGCCTGGTCGAAATCGTTGCGATGCACGGTAAAGGTGACGTCCGTGCTGCCGTCGGCGCCGACGTTCTGCACGATCATATCGACCTCGATATTGGCCTCGGCGATGGGGCCGAGGATCCGCGCCGCGACACCGGGTTTGTCCGGCACGCCGAGCACCGTGAGCTTGGCCTCGTCTTTATTCACCGTGACGCCTGAGATGAGCGCTTGTTCCATGCCGGCCTCCTCGTTGGTGATGAGCGTGCCGCCGCCCTGGTGAAAAGACGAGAGGACACGCAGGGACACGTTGTACTTGCTGCCGAATTCGACGGAGCGGGGCTGCAATACCTTGGCGCCGAGACTGGCCATCTCCAGCATCTCCTCATAGGTCAGCCGCTCCAGGCGCCGCGCCGCGGGCACGATGCGCGGGTCCGTGGTGTAGACGCCGTCGACATCCGTGTAGATCTGGCACTCGTCGGCCTGGAGCGCCGCGGCCAAGGCCACCGCGGTGGTATCCGAGCCGCCGCGGCCCAGCGTCGTGATGTTGCCGTGCTGATCCACGCCTTGGAATCCTGCCACCACGACGATGGTGCCCTGGTCGAGATCGCGGTGTAGCCTGCCGTTATCGATATCGAGGATACGCGCCTTGTTGTGGGCGCTGTCGGTCAAGATGCGCACCTGGGCGCCGGTATAGGAACGCGCCTTGTAGCCGCGTGCCTCCAAGGCCACGCACAAGAGCGCGATGGTGACCTGCTCGCCGGTGGCGAGCAGCACGTCCAACTCGCGGGGGTTGGGCCGCGCGGCGATCTGCCGAGCGAGGGCGATCAGGCGATCGGTCTCACCGCTCATGGCCGAGACCACCACCACCAGTCGATGACCGGCATCATGGCTCGCGCCGACCTGGCCCGCGACCGCCAGGATGCGCTCGGGGCTGCCCACCGAGGTGCCCCCGTATTTTTGTACTAGCAAGGACATGTCGAAATCGTCACGAACGTGGATCGAGGCATCGGTGCGGAAGCGTCGTGCAAGCGCCCGGCGCGCCGAGAGCGTATTCGAAGTGCTACCCTTTGCCCTCCGCCCCCTACGGCGCGCCCTAACCGCTCAGTCTCTCGCGCAGCCACTCGGCCACGCTTGCCAGGGCCTGCGGGAGCTGGTCCGGCGCGTTGCCGCCGGCCTGGGC
>JBOIDW010000012.1:0-13201 GCA_050740655.1 Gammaproteobacteria bacterium
AGGCGTTCGCCGAACGCCTCAAACAGGCCGGGAAACCCGCCAAGGTCGTCATCGTCGCCTGTATGCGTAAGCTACTGACCATCATGAACGCCATGCTGAAAAACAATACCGCCTGGAACCCGAAAACCGCTTGACATGAAACACGGTTGCTCTCCCGGAAGGAGAGGGAATTCATCGAGGTACTTAAATTTAAATATCTTTGTGTAGAATTCACTCGCCAGAGCTAGAGGACGCCGACATGACAACGCAGGTGAGATGATGAACGAGATCGTCATTCCAGGTTTGTATCTGTTATCCGGCATTTGCGCCTGCGCCTCGATCAACCACCTAGCCATCGCACTGCGCCGGCCGCGCGATCGCGTCCATCTCTTTTTCAGCGGCATGTGTTTGTTGGTGGTGACGTTCGGTGTATGCCAAGTTTGGGGCTATCGGGCGGAAACCGTGGCCCACTTTGCGCTGGCGCTCAAGTGGAGTCTCGCCGCCCTAGTACCGTTTCTCATCCTGTTTCTCTGGTTCGTCGCCGAATACACCGGCGTGCGTCCGCGGCCGTTGTTGGCGGGATTGAGCGTTCTGTTCGCCGTACTATTCGTGGTCAATCTGATGCAACCCTACAGTCTCCAGTACGAGGACATCCGGAGCCTTGAACGGCTGTACGTACCGTGGGGTGAAGCGCTGGCCAAGCCGGTGGGCCGCGTCAGTGCTTGGTTTCAAATCGGGGTAGCGGTCGTTTTTGCGACCTTCGGCTTTGCGCTGTACGCGTTGGGCGCTTGGTATCGCCGCACCCGCGAGCGCACGGCCTTGATCATGCTGCTCGCCGTCGGCCTGTTCGTGCTGGCGAGTGTAGAAGGTATCCTGGTCAGACTGTCCGTGATCGACTTTGTAATCCTGGGGCCGTTCGGCTATCTGACCATGGTCATCGCGATGAGCGTGACCCTGAGCTATGAAACGCGCGAACGGCTGTACCGCTCCGAGAGCCGTTTCCGTTCCCTCGTGGAGCAGTCGCCGTTCAGTATCCAGATGTTGGCGCCGGACGGCCGCACGTTGACGGTCAACCCGGCTTGGGAGCGGTTGTGGGGGATCAAGCTGGACGCCCTGGCCGGTTACAACCTCCTCGAAGACCGGCAACTGATCGACAAGGGAGCCATGCCCTACGTGGCGCGGGGCTTCGCCGGAGTAGCGACCGAAGTCCCGACCATCATCTACAACCCGGCCGACAATCCGGTCGTGCGCGGCCCGTATCGCGACCGCTGGATACGCGCCCATATCTACCCCATCAAGGATGGCACGAACCGGGTGTCGGAGGTGATCCTCATGCACGAGGATGTGACCGAGAAAAAGCACGTCGAGGATGCCATCCGTCAGATCGCGGCCGGTGTTTCGGCACAAAGCGGGCAGCTTTTTTTTCGGCGATTGGTGCAACACTTGGCCAAACTGTTCGATGCCGATTACGCCTACATCGGCATGCTGGGGGAGGGCAATCCGGAGCAGATAAACACTCTGGTGGTGTGCGCGCACGGGGAAATCGTCGACAACTTCAGCTATGCGCTGGCCGGCACCCCCTGCGCGAATGTGGTCGGACAAGAAACCCGTGTCTACCCACGGGACGTCCAGCGCCTCTTTCCCGAAGACCTCCTCCTTGCCGAGATAGGCGCGGAAGCTTATATCGGCACTTGTCTGTTCGGAGCCGCCGGGCACCCGCTGGGCTTGATTGCCGTCGTGGATACCAAGCCCTTATTACACATCGAACCGATGCGGAACATCCTCGATATCTTCGCCGCCCGCGCCGCCGCCGAAATCGAGCGCCTGCATGCCGAGCAGGCGTTACACCAAAGCACGGAGCAGTTACACGCCACCATCGAGTTCACACCGAACGTAGCCATACAGTGGTATGACCAAGACGGGCGCATACTCTTCTGGAATAGCGCCTCTGAAAGCATGTTCGGCTGGCGGAAAGAGGAAGCGATCGGAAAGACCCTGGACCAACTCATTCATACGCCGGAAGAGACGGCGGCATTCTTAGCCGTCTGTTCGAAAGTTCAGCGCACCGGCAAACCCAATGAACCCACGGAATATACGTTCAGACACCGCGATGGAACGCGGCGGACGGGTGTTTCGACCATCTTCGCCCTGCCTAACGTCGATGGGCGGCCGCGTTTTACCTGTATGAACGTGGACATCACCAAACACAAGGGCGCCGAGGCGCAGATCCACCGCATGGCCTATCAGGATGGTCTGACCGAACTGGCCAATCGAGTGTCGTTGCAAGAACACCTGGGGCAGGTATTGGAACAATCGGGACGTTCCGGGAATCAGGGCGCCATGCTGCTCATCGACCTGGATCATTTCAAGACCATCAACGATGCCTTGGGCCACGACGTGGGGGATGACGTCTTGCGTGCGGTGGCGCGGCGGCTGTCCGGCACGGTAAGAGAGCGTGGCTTTCTCGCCCGCCTGGGCGGGGATGAATTCGTGGTGGTCATGGCGGGCTTGTCGCCGGATGAGGTGGAGGCCGCGGCGGCGGCGGATGCACTTGCCCGAGAGATAGCCACGCGCCTCGCGGACCCCATCGTGCTCGGCGAGCGGGTCTTCAACGTCGGCGCCAGTATCGGCGCGGCCTTGTTCCAGGATGGACACGTCGCGGGCCCGGATCTCCTGCGGCGTGCCGATATAGCGCTGTACCGGGCCAAGAATCTTGGCCGCGGCAACGTCCAATTTTTTCTACCCGCGCTGCAAGCCGTGGCGGACCAACGCTTGCGCTTGGAACGGGAGCTGCGCGCCGCGCTTGCGAATCGCGAGCTGGAACTGTATTTCCAGCCGCAAGTCACCGCCGCAGGGCAGGTATTCGGCGCCGAAGCGCTGTTGCGTTGGCGTCATCCCGAACTGGGCGTGGTCTCCTCGTCCAAGTTCATACCCGTCGCCGAGGAGACCGGATTGATTCATACGATCGGCGAGTGGGTACTGCGTCAAGCCTGCGAAAGGCTCGCGGCGTGGTCGCGGGCGGGAACGGGGCTTGCCGGTTATCTCACCATCAATGTCAGCCCCTGGCAGTTTGCACGCCGCGATTTCGTTCAATCGATCCGCGCGCTTATTGCCGAGCAAGGGATAGATCCCGCGCGCCTGGTCCTCGAACTTACGGAGTCCGCCCTGTTATACGACGTGCACGAGACGATCGAGAAGTTGGCGGCGCTGCGATCGGGGGGACTCAAAGTGTCTCTGGACGATTTTGGGACCGGCTATTCGTCACTGGCCTACCTCAAGGACCTGCCGCTCGATATTCTTAAAATCGACAAGGCGTTTGTCGATGAGTTGGAAACGGAGCAGAAATATCCCATCGTCGATACCATTATCACCCTCGGCCGGCACATGAATCTGATGGTCATTGCCGAAGGCGTCGAGACGACGGCGCAACGCGATCTGCTCGTAAATTTGGGGTGCAACGGTTTCCAAGGCTATTTGTTCTGCCGCCCGCTGCCGGAGGACGAGTTCCTGCGGTGGAACATGTTAAACACGCGGGTGCCGACGGAGAACATCGAATCGGCATGACAACGCGCTGAACACGGGCGCTCGGTCACGCGTAATCCGGCCACGCCGACAATATTGATCCAGCGGCGTGTATGACCCCGGTCGGCTTTTCCTTACGTTTCCGTTGCCTCGGCCGGTATCGGCGCATATGATCGAGTCGGTTTCCACTCCGCGGCCTTGCACCGCGTAGTGAAAGCGCGCAATGACTGCCCGTTGTCTTAGGGGGTCGTCTGTCTAATGTGACTCGGAGGTATCCAAATATGAACAACACCCTCAAGCGCATCACACTCCTCGCCTCAATGGCCCTTGCGCCTCCCCTTTGCCCTGCGGATGCGCCGGCGTCCAGTGGACCTGAAACGCTGGGCCCGGTGGCGCCGGGTGTCTTCACCGGCGACGTGCGGCAGGTCCCGCAACCCAAGGCCCCGGCGCCCGGGGAGCGGGTCCGCGAGGTCCCGCGGCGGGTCTACCCGCGGCCGGCGCCTGCCGGCCCGCCCCAGCCGTCACCCCCCGATCCCCTGCTCGAGCCGCAGAGTCGGGGCATAGAGGGTCCGCTGCCGCGCGTTTTTTCGCCACCGCAGCTCAACTTCGCCGGCGTCGGTTTTACGGGCGTCGCGCCGCCCGACACGGTGGGCGACGTGGGTCCCAACCATTACATCCAGATGGTCAATAGCGCGGTCAGCAGCCAGGTGCGGATCTTCGACAAGGCGGGCGTCCAACTCGCCGGCTTTGTGCTGGACTCGCTGTGGACGGCCGGAGGCGCTTGTGCCTCCGGCGCCGGCGACCCGATAGTCCTCTATGACCCGCTCGCCGATCGTTGGTTATTGAGCGAGTTCGCAAGCGCGGGTAACCATCTATGTGTGTATATCTCGCAAACAGCGAGTCCCACCGGGAGCTATTTCCTATACGACTTCACGGTCCCACAGTTTCCGGACTACCCGAAATACGGGGTGTGGCCGGATGCCTATTATGTATCGACGAACGAGGCGTCGGGGCCTGCCGCCTATGCCCTGGGTCGCACTGCCATGCTGGCCGGCAACCCCGCTACGGGACAACGCTTCGTAGGTCCGAATCTTGCCGGATTCCCTTTTCAGGCCTTCACGCCCGCGGACCTGGACGGGCCGACCGCACCACCGGCCGGCTCGCCCGGTTATTTCGTTCGCCACGTGGACGATGAGGTGCATTTCCCCGGCACCAACAACCCGAACCAGGATTTTCTCGAGGTCTACGCCTTCCATGTGGATTTCGTAACCCCGGCCAACTCGACTTTCGCGCTCAACGCGACCATCCCGGTCGCCGAGTTTAGCTCGGACCTCTGCGGGCTGGCGTCTTTCAACTGCTTCCCGCAGCCCGGTACCGCCAACACGCTCGACCCGTTGCGCGAGGTCATCATGTTTCGGGCCGCGTATCGGAATTTCAATACCCACGAGGTCATGGTGTTGAATCACGTGACGGACGTGAGCGGTGCCGATCACGGCGGGATCCGCTGGTATGAGCTGCGCAAGAGCGGGGCCGGTGGCTGGGCGCCCTTCCAGCAAGGCACGCATGCCCCGGATGCCAGTGACCGTTGGATGGGCAGCATCGCCATGGACCGGCAAGGCAACATCGCGCTGGGTTACAGTGTCTCGGACGCCACGGCCGTGTTCCCTTCCATTCGTTATGCGGGCCGGCAGATTAGCGACCCTGCCGGGACGCTGCCGAGCGGTGAGGCGACCATATTGAATGGAACGGCCTCGCAGACCACCAACACGCGCTGGGGCGATTACAGCGCCATGAGCGTGGACCCCGCGGACGACTGCACCTTCTGGTACACGAACGAATACGTCGCCGCCGGCGGCAATTGGGCAACCCAAATTGCCACGTTCAACTTCCCGTCCTGTCTTGCCGGCGCCCCCCCTCCCTCTGGAACCTGCCGCGGGGTCACGGCAACGCTGACCGGCACCAGCGGGAACGATACGCTGACGGGTACCCCGAGCAACGACGTCATTGTCGGTCTGGGCGGCAGCGATACCATAAAGGGTCTGGGCGGTAATGATCGGATCTGTGCCGGTAGCGGCAACGACACCGCGACGGGCGGCTCGGGCAGCGATCGGATCTACGGCGACTCCGGCAATGACCGGCTGTCCGGTAACAGTGGAAACGACCGTTTGGAGGGTGGTTCCGGGAAGGACCGGATGACGGGCGGCCCTGGCCGAGATACCTGCATAGGCGGTTCCGGGAGGGACACCGCGAGCGGTTGTGAACGTGTGCGCGGCGTGCCCTAGCCAATGGTTGGGCGGCTTTATTTAGGCCCTTCACGTAAAATAACCGCAGCCCATTAGTGGAGCCGATGGTGGACACGATTTCCCTTAAGAACTTTCGCTGCTTTCGAAATGCGGCATCGGTCCCATTAAAACCGGTAACAATTCTGGTCGGAGAGAACAGCACGGGAAAAAGTTCGTTCCTGGCCGCTCTTAGACTCGCGTGGGACTTTGCGTACGGGCATAAGCCCGTAAATTTCAACGAAGAGCCGTTTTTACTAGGCGCGTTCGACCAGATCTCCCACTTTCGAGGGGGGCGTGGTGGCCGAGCAGACGTGTTCTCACTCAGCTTCGAATCGGACATTCGGCCACTGGGGCGACGCCGCAAATCGCCTCAAGCGACCCCCAGCCTAAGGGTGTTCCAGGAGGCCGAGTTCTGTCGTTCCGGCTCGCACCCAGCCATCTGTAAGCAGATGCTTCGGTACAAAGATGTCCATATTACCGCCACAATTCCAGATGGCACTGGAACACCTAAACTGGAAATCCGGTCAGGCAACAAAAGGCTAAATAAGACTTTGGACGATGCTACACCATTTTCCCGAATTGCCCCCGAAGCTCCAATTGATTGGATGTACGTTCTTTTCGCATTCACCCAACGGGGAGATTCCCGTACCGAGTCGGACCGCTTGCAAAGCGTTCTCATCAGTGACGAGATACGTGAGATCATCCAAACCTCGCGATTTGGAGGGCAGATGCGGCCAGTCGCGATGGCGCCAGTGCGTTCGAAGCCATTAAGGACGTATAACCCGATAAGCGATATTCCTCTCCCTGAAGGTGACCACGTCCCAATGGTCTTGGCTAAGACCTTCTTCTCGGACAAGTCTGAATGGGGGCGCCTGAAGGCCGCGATAGATGACTTTGGCGAAGATTCGGGCCTGTTTACGAGCTTAGAGATCAAGGGACTTGGGCGCCACGAGAGCGACCCGTTTCAAATTAGGGTTAGGATTGAAGGACCGCCCTCGAATCTTGTAGATGTCGGGTACGGAATTAGCCAAGTTCTACCCATTCTTGTAGACGCATTGCTATCGAAACGTGGGTCCATGTTCCTGCTCCAACAGCCGGAAGTTCACCTCCATCCGAGAGCGCAAGCTGCCCTCGGAACATTCATGCTAAAGCTAGCACGCGAGCAATCGGCACAGTTGATCGTCGAAACTCACAGTGACTATCTGCTAGACCGCCTCAGAATGGAGATACGGGATAACGAGAAAGCAAGCCCAGGAGACGTCGGGATTCTCTTCTTTGAGCGAAATGGAGTCGAAGTTAACGTCCATTCAATAGACATCTCAGAGAACGGAAATCTCAACAACGCTCCCGAAAGTTATAGAAAATTCTTTCTCGAAGAAGAGCGTCGGTTCCTCGGGGTGTAGCACGTGTGTATTATCGTGGATGCAAATATTTCGCATAAGTTCGAACCATTAGCGAATGACGCTAAGCCTGTGGTCGATTGGCTAACTACTGGATCAGGAACCTTGGTAACGGGTGGTCGACTCACAAGCGAGCTTGTAAGGAATAGTGCCCTGTCGAGGTTTATTGCCAGTCTGAAGCGCGCAGGCCGCTTGATTGAAATAGACGCGGCTGATATCCGCAATGAAGAGACGTTTCTCGGCAGACACCCTAATCTTCGATCTAACGACCCGCACGTGATAGCTCTGGCAAGGATCTCCGGGGCAAGATTATTGTTTTCAGAAGATCAAAATCTTCACGCAGACTTCAGAAACCGTAATCTAATTGCTGAACCTAGAGGCCGTATCTATCAAACACGTGCCCATCGTCAGCTATTAACCCGGAACGTGTGTCGTCGTTAAACCCAGAAAGCCGCCCAACCAGCCAATGGAGCGGACGCCTGCGCGCTGCGCGCTCCGGCGCCGCTCATCGGCGCGTTATCCAGCCGCGGCGATGATGCTGATGCGTCGCGGTCGAAATAACGCGGAGCGTAACCGGGAGCAGCGGGGGTTGGACGCCGGCGCCGCGGGTTTCAATGCCCATCTCACCAAACCGGTCCGCAGGGGCGTGCTATTGGCCGTCCTGCGCCGCTATATGCGGCCCGAGAGTCCGGCGACCGGCGAGCACCAGGCAGTTGAGCAGCGCGAGCCCGGCGCCTAGGGCCACTGTGAGACCGATCTCGTGCAGCACCGGGGTCTGCGACAGCGCCAACGTGCCGAAGGCGCTCAAGGTCGTTGCGCCACACACGGCCAGCGCCAGCGCGGTGGACTGCCGCTCGGCCTGCGTGTCGATCGGACGGTGGAAGAACAGCGCGTAATTGATCCCGATCCCCACTACCAGCAGCAGCGCGACGAGATGAAACAGATTGAGCCCGGCGCCGGCCGCAGCCAGCGCGCCAAGCGTGAACCACAAGCCGAGCAGCACCGGCAGCATGACGCGCAGCGCCGCGACGACGCGTCTCAAGCCCAGCACCAGTACCGCAAAGATGGCCAGTAGACCGAGCCCGGCATAGCGCACGGCCTCGTTGCGATAACCGCGCAGCATGCGCTCGGAATGCGTCTTGAGGTCGAGCACCAGCACGTAGTCGGGCAGCCCCCGGGCGCGCGCGTTCAGAGCCGCGCCATTGCGCAGCCCGTGCAGCGGCACCAGGCTTACCCACCCCTCGGGTGTCTCCTGCAGCAGGGCGGCCAGCCGGAGTGCCAGCGCGGTGCCGGCGTAAGCCTGTGGTTCCAGCCAGGCTGCGCGGCGCAGCGCCGCGGCGTCGGCAAGAAACGGCTCGAACAGGCCGGCCCGGAACGGTAGTCCTCGCAACGCCGACTCCAGGTTGGCGCGTAGCACGTCGGGCTCGGGCAGGACCGCAAGACGGCGCGCCTGTTGCGCCCGGCTCGGCAGATACCGCGAGACGAGCTCGTATCCCTCCATCACGCCGCGCCGGACCTGAGCATCAAGCCACGGCTCCAAGGCCTCGCTGTGCCGCAGCACCTGCTCGCGGCTCGGCCCGCGGATGACCAGCAGATGCCGGACGTCGGCGGCGCCCAATTCTTGCCGCAGGTCGGCATCGAGTTGCTTGGCCGCCGCAGGGACCGGAGACAAGCGTTCGATATCGTCTTCCCAGAGCTTGCCGCTGCGCGCCGCGATGCTTGCAGCCGCGGCCAGCAACAAGGGCGCCGCCAGCCATCGCCAGCGCCGTGCGCCAGCCTCCAGGCGGAGCAGCACCTGGAACGGGATCGGGCTGCACACCGGGGCGAATTCGCGCGGGGCCAAGGCCGGCAAGATATACAGGGTGACCAGGCCTGCCACCAGCACGCCCGCCACCGTAAGGCAGCCGAGCTGGGCCAGACCCGTGAAGCTCGACAGCAGCATGGCCAACGCACCGCAGGCGGTGGTCAGTACCGCCAGCCTCAAGGTCGGCCGCAGCCGTGTTGCGGTGCCAGCAATCCCGTGGCCCGGCCGCACGTGGCTCAAGAGATAACTGGGATAATCGACCGCCTCGCCGATGAGGGTCGCGCCGAAGCCCAGGGTGATTGCGTGCACCGTACCGAATACGAGCCCCACGGCGGCGATGCCGGCCAATAATCCCGAGGCGACCGGCAAAAAGGCCAGTACCAGGACCGGGAGCGAGCGATACACGCCGTAGAGGATCAGCAGCACCAGCCCGGACGAGAGTGCCGATAGCCGCCAGGCGTCTTGCTCTATCGCGCGGCGCGCGGCCACCGTGAATACCGGCGGTCCGGCCAACACCAGCCGGGCCGCGCCGCCCGCCACCGCCCGGAACTGCCGGTGCAGCTCGGCCAAGGCAACGGCCTGCCGCTCGAAGGCATAGCCCGGCGCCCGCGTCTCGGCGAGGAGCAGCGCCCGCTGCGCGTCCCGGCTGAACCACACGCCCTCGCGCACCGGTGGGCCGTGCCCGGGTGCTATGCGGGCAAGGATTTTGTGGAGCTCCCCGGTGGGATCGCGCGGCAGGGTCTGCTTGACCAGAATGCCGGCCGAGGAGGCCAGTTGTTGCAATGCATCCGTCAAGGCGGCCCGCAGCCCCTGGCCGGAGAAACGCTCAGCCGTGCTCTCCGGGCTCAGCACATAGCGGTGGCGCAGCAGCGGTGCGATCTCGCCGCGCAGCCGTGTCGGATCCCCGTTCGCGACGTAACGAAACAGACCGCCCGCTACCAGGCGTGCGGCCAGGGCGCGGCTCATCTCGGCGAGCCGTTCGGGTGCCGCACCCTCCAGTGCAATGAGCACGGTGCGCGCGGCCACGCCGTGCTTCAGTTGGTGCACCAGAAGGCGCTGTGCCGGATCGCTGCTGCGCGGCAGAAAGGCCGTCAGATCGGAGGAAAAGACCGTGTGCTTTGCGAGCAGCCAGCCGCTGCCCAGCAGCAGGGCCAGCCATAACGCGAGCGCTCCGCGCTGCCACCGGCTCAAGGGGAGCGCGTCACGATGCGCATGACCGAGCGATCGCCGCTCGCCTCCTGGACCTCCAGCCCGATGATCCGCTCGCGTTGCCCGTCGATGCGGACCCAGGCGAGCAGGGCCTGGGTCTCGGCGAGCCGCGGGTGGAGCGACAGTACCCAATGCCCGAGCGTGCCTTCGAGCGTTACCCGGTAATGCCGCTCCAGTGAGGCGAGATCGCCGGCCAGCGTGGCGCGCACCCCCTCGACCAAGGCCCGCAGCAAGGGCTGCTCGGAGAGCGACAGGACGCGCGGCTCACTCGCGGCGCCGGCCTCGAGGCTCAAGCGATCCCCGGTAACCGTAAGCCGCTCCCGATACGGACTGCGCACCGACTTTTCCAGATGGTCCGGCCGCACGTAGGACAAGGTGCCGGAGAGCTTGAGGGGCTCGCTCAGCATGGACATGAATCTGGTTTCCTCGAACCCGGCCTCGGAGCGCGGCACTTGGGCCAGCAGGCGCATGAGCGCTTCGGGTTGCACGGGCGGGTCGGCCAGCAGCCAGCAGGCTGGCCATAACCCTAGGATCAGGAGGCTGGCCCGCCTACTCGCGCCGCCAAAAGTCATAAAAATTGAACCAATTATAGGGCGCGAGCCGCGCATAGTGCTCCAGCCGCTGCACGTACCGCGCAGCGAGCGCGCGGGCCGCGGCCTCCCGCCCGGGGCCGGCGGGCGATTCGATACGCTCCAGGTGTATGGCATAGCGTCCGGCCTCTATGAACAGTCCGTAACACAGGACGACCGGGACACGCAGCACCGCCGCAAGCAGAAACGGCCCGCGCGGAAAGGCCGCCGGCGCGCCCAGGAACGGGTAGTCCTCCTGGGCCTCACCCGATAGGGCCCGATCCGCCAGGATCCCCACCGGCTCACCTCGGTCCAGCGCCTCCCGCACGCGCAGCGCGGTATCCGCGCGCCCACCGGCGATCACGCTTGCGGCTATGGCGGGATTGATCGCCGCCAGCACCGCGCCGATGTTTTCCGCGTTGGCCTCATACATCACGATCCGCAACGGCAGGTTCCGCGCGACGATACCGCTGCAACGCAGGACCTCGAAGCTGCCCAGATGGGCGCCCAGCAACAACAGGCCGCGCCGCTCCTGGAGTGCCGCCTCCACGGCCTGCATGCCATGGACATCGAGCCGAAAGCGGTCCAGCCGGCCGCTGAGCAACACGGCGCGGTCGAGTAGGGTATGGGCGAAGACCAGGAAATGCCGGTACACCTCGGTGCATCGCGCGGTCCGTCCCAGTGCGCGAGACAAGAACTGGCGCGAGCTACGCCTGGCACTCCCGGCACAGGCCAGAAAATACCCGCACACCGGGTAGATCATCGCGTATCCGGCGGAAGGCCCGAGCCGCCGCGCCACCCAGGCCATGAGCTGCATACCCCAGCGCTGGCCGCGCTCGCGCTGCGCCAGCCAGGCCGGCAGCGGACGGCCCCCTAGCGCGGCCACCGCTAAGCCCCGGCCCGACGGCGCGGCGCATCCAAGGCCCAGGCCTCGGCCGCCAGGCCGCTCGCCGGCAGCCGCGCGGCCAGCGCGAGCAGGGCCTCACGCGGCAATTTGCCCACGGCTGTGCGAGGCAAAGCATCCACCATCACCAAGGGGCGCGGCAGAAAGGCCGGGTCCAAGGCCTCGCGCAGCATCCCCAGCACTCGCTCGGGGCTCATCCCCGGTGCTACCACGAAGGCCATGAGCCGCGTGACCCCGGTCGGGCTGGGCTCAGGCATTAAGAACACCGCATCCGCAACCCCGGGCAATTGTTGCAGGCGCTGGTTGAGGTCGCCCAGGGATGCACGCTTGCCGGCGACTTCAATGAGGTCCGTCGCCCGACCTTGCAAGCGAAACCGTACGCCATCGCTGACTTCGATGAGGTCGTGCACCGGCACCGGCGCATCGAGGTGGCCGCCGGCAACCACCAGTCCCTGTTCCCCGTGCCTGAGCGAAACACCGTCATAGGTCTGCCATGACTCGCCGTCCAGCGTGCGTCGCGAGGCAATGGACCCGGCCTCGGTAAAGCCAAAGACCTCCAGCACCGGTGCATCGAGCGTTTGCTCCGCCTGGTGCGCGAGCGCGGGCGGTAGCGGCGCCGTCGCGGAGAGGATGAAGGCGAGCGGCGGCCAGCGGAGTCCGCTCCGTACACAGGCGCGCAGGTGCACCGGCGTGGTGACGAGGATGCGCGGCGCCGGGACCTGGGCCAGTTGCGTGCGGATATCCTCGGGGAAGAACGGACGGCCTGCGGCGCCGGCATAGCCGCTATGCAGGGGCAGCAGCACCGAGGTCTCCAGCCCATACATATGCTGCGCCGGTACCGTGGCCACGATGCTGCCGAGAGGGGGTTTATCCAGGCCGAAGCGGCGCGCGGCCAGCTCGGCGCCGCGCACCAGGGACCCCCAGGGCTTGAGGTGCGGTTGCGCCGCCCCGGTGCTGCCGGAGGTGAAGGCAACCAGCGCCGGTTGGCTGGGTGGAAATGCCGGTATCTCATCGGGCGGGGCCGGGAAGCCCTCCGGTGGAAACGCCAGGCGGGCCGTTCCTTCCGGTAACACGCCCGCGCCATCGACCAGGCAGTAGCTCGAGGGATAGTCGCGCAGGAGCTCGGCCAGCGCTCGGGGGGCACGGCTCGCGGGCAACAGGGTCAATTGTCCGCGCAGCAGCGCGGCACCGAGACTCGCGGTAAATCGATAGCGGTCCTCACAGAGGTTGACGACGCAGCGCCGTTCGGGGAGCAACCGCGCGAGCCCCGCGGCGTCGGCGAGCAACTGGCGGGCGGAGAGCGGACGGTCCGCCCGCCAGGCGACCGGCGCGGCCGGCACATAGGGGCGGATAAACGGTAGGGGTTCCATGCACGCTCAGCGGCGCGCGAAACGCAGCACCGCCTCGATCTCGACGAGCAGCTCGGGCCGGCACAGCTCGGCGCGCAGGATCAGCGGGGCGAACGGACGGCCGGCTATCGTGATGCTCCCGGCGCACAGCCGCTGCAGCAGCGACGGGTCCCGGACGTAGAG
>JBOIDW010000013.1:0-3687 GCA_050740655.1 Gammaproteobacteria bacterium
GGCGGCCTCCTGCCAGCAGTTGGAGGTCGCGACGTAGATCGAGGTCGCATCCGTAGCCGCGTACAGCTTCGCGATCGGATCGGAAACCTCCTGGAACGACACCAAGCGATCGCGAACCTTGAGAACCTGGGGAGATCTCCAGTCCAAGGTACGCTCGTAGGTCAGCGCGGCCGGGCGTTTGCCGGTAATCAAGACTCTTTGCAGCAGGCCGCGCAACAGGTCCGGTGCAACCCGCCCCAGCGTGCCGTTCACGAGCCGAAACGCGATCTGCTTACCGGGGGACGACAGATGCCGCTGTGCCGCATGCATGCGCCCGCGTATCGTGATCGTGCCCTCGGTCAGCTCGACCTCGGTCTGCGGATCGATCATATGGCTGACGAGCCGGGTACCTTTCTCCAATAAGGCCACCAGACCCGTGTCGTTGCGCAGGAGACGCTGTCCGCGATACGCGCGAAACACGCCGCCCTTGTTGCCGGCCACGGTGAGGTGCAGCCCGTGCTCGCGGATGACGTGGAGTCCGGCCGCGGGGAACGATGCCACTCCGGCGGCAGGTTGCCAAGATGCCGCACCATAGCCTCGGCGCGCGCGACGGGCCAGATAGGCGCTCACGTAATCATGCAGCCAGTGGCAGATGATTCGGTCGTCATCCGAATAGCCGCGCCGCCCTGCAACGACACCGGCCAGCCACTGGTCCGCGAGATAGACGGCCTGGGGAAAGCGGTGTGCAAGCCGCTCGAACCCTGAAGGCAACACCTGATAGGTATTGCGGCTCCCGATCTCGCCTCCATAGGCGCCGTCGGGATAGACGAAATGCGCGGCGAAGCCGAGCGCGCGATCGAGCATGCCATCCAGGGCCGGCAGTTCCACTAGGGGCTGCAAGGCCGCCAAGAAGGCGATGGTCAAGGACTGGTAACCGGGATCGGCCCCCTCGTACTCGGTGAACCATCCTTCCGCGTGCTGCCAGGAAAGGCACAGCGCCAGCCGGTCTCTGGCCTTTTCGAGCAGCGCCGGATCCGCCAATAGCCGGCCGATGCGGGCCGCCGCCAGTGCCACCAGCGCTTGATGATTAGCCAACCGCCCATGTTCCGTGCGTTCTACCAGCCACCACGCACGCCGGCTCAAGTGCGCCAGGGTATCCGGCGAGCGATCCTCCAGCAGACGCGCGACCTCCGCGTGCGCCGCTGCTACGAAAGCCGTGGCACCCAGGGCGCGTTCATAGGGAAAGTAATCGTCACAGGAACCGTCGGCGTGTGCCGAGCGCGCGGCATAGCGCACGCCGGCGAGGGCCAGCTCGCGCAGCCGCGGCTCGCCGCGCCAGCGGTTGCCCGGTAGATCCAGGGCATAGACCTGGGCCAGCGGCAGGGCCAGCTCCTGATACATACCGCTGGGGAAATCCTGGGTGCGATAATGCCAGTAGTTGCGATCGAAACACCCGTAGGTCGGGGAGCTGGGGTCGCGATCCAATAGCGTGAGGACCCTGGGGATCTCGCGCAGTGCGGTGTGTAGATACCACGCCGCGCCCGGCGGTTCGTTCACAGCGGCTCCCGGCGCTGGGCGACGATGAGCTCGGCGAGCAGACCCACGATGAGCACCGCGAACGTCACGATCACCAGGATGATGTCGGATTCCTGCAGGGTATGCCGGCTCGACCAAGCCCAGTCGTACCAGCCCTTGGCCAGGGCCGGCACGCCGATCAGCAGGGACATCGGGAAGAACACTCGCAAGGGCCGAAAGTACATGACGATGCGAAACACGGTGAACAGATAGGCGGCGGTGTCCTTGACGACGTGAAACTTGGAATCACCGATGCGCGGGCGGTATTCGACGGGCACGTATTTCACCGGGTGGCCGTTGCAGAGAAACGCCAGGGTCATGGAGGTGACGCAGGAGAATCCATCCGGGATCACCCACAGATAGCGCAGCATGACGTCGCGCTTGAAGACCTTCATGCCGGTATTGAGATCCGCGATGCGCTTGCCGCTCACCCATTCCGCAAGCTTACGGATAACCCATTTGGCGCCGCGGCGCAACTCCCGATTCGTGCCCTGCTCGCTGGTGCGCGCACCATTGACCTGATCGTAGCCCGGAAAATACGCGAGCAACTCCGGCAGATGGGCGGCGACGTAGCTCCCGTCGGCGTCCAGCATCGCGACCAGCGCACCGCGTGCCGAGCGCAATCCGCTCTTGCGCGCCGCACCCGATCCGCCGTTCTCTACGCGCTCCACGACCCGCGCGCCTTGCGCACGGGCCAGCGCCGCCGTGCCGTCCTGCGAGGCATCGTCGACGACCAGGATCTCATAACGGCCCGGCCAGGTGTGCAGCGCCTCTCGCACCTCCCGGATCACCGTCGGGATCGCGGCCTCCTCGTTATAGCTCGGCAGCAGGACGGTGAGGTCCAAGGGCTGGTCACCGTTGTTGATCTCTGGCATTGATTATCTCCCTGGGCGGCCCGAGCCGCACGATGCTGATACCGCCTTCCCGGAACAAGACCCGGTCCGGCGGCGGGTTGAATAATACGAAGGACTTGCTCGCGTGGCCGGCGTAACGCAGGTCGTGATTCTTATCGAAAGGCGCGAAATAACGATAGCCCGGGTCTCTGAAACGCTGCCGGTTGACCAGGAATACGTCCACGCCGTAACGGCGGTAGAGGTCATCCGCCTGCGACCAGTCGCGCGCCAAGGACGCCGCGAGCGAGGCCTCGATGCGCTCCGCAACGCGCCGATAGTAACCGAGATAATACGGCAAGGAGACCTCCATGGAGGCGAGCACGCTGTGCCGGGTCCGGAGCGGTATATCGTTGGCGTCCAGGGGATGGGCGGCAACCAGCACGTCGCGCGGGAACCGGGCCAGCACGGCATAGGCATGTTCCAGGGCCGTATTCACCGGCCTCCGCAACTCCCTGCCGATCTTGTGCGCGGCCTCCAGCGCCAACCCGGTGAGGAGTGCCGTTACCATGAGCGTCATGACCGCGGGCCGGCGACAAAACGCCGGCAGGGCCCGACCCCAGCGGTAACGATGGTCCAGCGCGTAGACGAGTCTCGGTAGGGCGGCACTCGCGAAGACTAGCATGAACAGCGTCAATATCGGGTCCGAATAGCGATTCGGGAGATGGAGCTTGAACAGCGTGGCGTGCGCCAGCGCAAAGAGGCCTAGCGCCATGCCCAGATGGACCCAGGCGATGCGCGGGATGAGACCCGGGACGCGGATCGCGACCAACCCTGCGAGTAAACCGAACGCGAGCAGCGTCGCGGCCGAGGCACCCAGGCCCGAGCGCGGACTGGTAAGAAAAAAACGTATGGCATCGGTCTCGAAGAATCGCGAGCGGCCGCCGGGGTGGAACTCCGCCATGGCAAACGCCTGCGCCTTGCCGACCTGCGGTCCGAGATCCGCGGGGAGGGGCGTCAAGTAAGACAGGGCCAGGATCGCTACGGCCGCAAGACCCAGCATGGCCAGCGCGATGTCCCCGCCTTCGATGCGTCGCCGCACATAGACCTGATGACCCGCGACCAGTACCGTCACCAATCCCAGATTGAGAACGGCTGGCGGGTAGAACAGCGCTCCCAGCACCAGGGCCGCGCCGGCCCCTGCGCGGCGCCCGCTCATGAGTGCCCAGGTCCCGAGCAACAGGATCGGCATGCCGAAGGCGCGCGGCAGCGCGGCCTGGCCATGGCTGCGCAGGATATGTCC
>JBOIDW010000014.1:0-9487 GCA_050740655.1 Gammaproteobacteria bacterium
ACGCTGCGCTTCCCCGGGGGACCCTTCCGGGCGGGTTGTTGGCCGGACTGCGTGTGGACAGCCCGTGGATTTCGCCAAAAAGCGGCGAACATGTGGGACCGCTTGTGGACGGCAAACAGCGCCGCCCACAACCGGCCCACATTAATCCACCGGCTGCCCACACTCCGCCGGGACACCTCGGGTGCAGATCCTTCGCGATCACAACCACAAATAATTAACCACCAAAAGCCGCTCCTTAGGAACATTAATTTACACGGGGAAAGATGTCTCAGTCATGTTGGCACAGAGGGCTACGCTGGCTGACCCCTTTACCGTTCGAAGTCCATTGACGCAAGACTGTACTAACTTCGTATAATGTAGTGAATGGAATCGGCCTTAGCCTGGACGCAACTCATGTGGAGAACCGCGGCCACGAAATGCAAGAAAGCCAGCAAATAGACAGAGAGGACAACATGTTGTACGCGATCCGCCAAAAGGTCACCGTACAAGCCGGTGGCCGCATCGAGCTCTGTGCGCCCGAGCTCGCCGAAGGCACGCAAGCGGAAGTGATCGTCATCGAGGAATCCTCGCCGCCACAGACTCGCCGGTTGACAGACCTCGTCGGTCAGGGCCGTGGTGCCTTCCCGACACCAGAGGAGGCCGATGCCTTCCTACGGCGGGAGCGTGAGGCGTGGGGTTAAGCGCGCTTCCCGCCGGCAGTCGGGTCTACCTCGATGCCAATGTCTGGATCTATGCTCTGGAGGGCTACGCGGCCTATGCCGTTCCGTTGAAAGCACTCTTTGCCCGCATTGACGCCGGCGAGATCGCTGCCATCACCAGTGAGTTGACGCTGGCGGAGGTTCTGGTCAAGCCGTTTGCCGATGGTAACGCAGCACTCCAGCAGATCTACGTCGAAACCCTCCACGACCGGCCATCACTCACCGTCGCCCCGATCACGCGTACCACCCTCATCAAGGCGGCCCGGTTACGCGCACAGCACACGGCACTGAAGATGCCCGATGCCCTGCATGCAGCCACGGCGCTGGTCAGTGGGGCAAAATACTTCATCAGCAACGATGTGCGTTTTGCGACCGTCTCGGCACTGGAACGAGTCGACATCAACGCCTAGTGCAGACCGTGCGGGCGCAACGTCGCAGTCTCGCCAAGGAGATTGTAGTCGCCCTGGAGCGCCACGTGGGAAAACCGACACGGGACAAGCAGGCGTTGCTAGAAAGGATTCGGACTGTGAGGGAACGTTACCAGCCCACGATTAGTGATGCGGATATCGAGCGCTGGAAGGACCTGCGCCAGCCATGATTGTGGTCGATACAAACCTCTTGGTCTACCTGCTCCTGCCACGATCCATGCCGTCCAAAACGTTCTCCTGGGGGCGGTGCGCCGCAAGGCCGTAGGAGCCGATGATGCCCGCGTCGGCGATTAGGATCGAGTCCTGGCTCGCCGAATAATAGGCCTACTGCGCACCCATGGACGCTGACGTCGTTCTGCTCTCGCGTATCCAGTTCGCGTTCACCATCGCGTATCACATCGTTTTCCCGACGTTGACCATCGGGCTGGCGCTGTTCCTGATGCTGCTGGAGGGCGCGGAGCTGAAGACCGGCGAGGCGCGCTGGCGCGAGGCCGGCATTTTCTGGTCGCGCATCTTTGCGCTGTCTTTCGGCATGGGCGTGGTCACCGGCGTCGTGCTGTCTTATGAGCTCGGCACCAACTGGGGCCGCTACTCCGAAGTGGCCGGGCCGGTGGTCGGCCCGCTGATGAGCTACGAGGTGCTGAGCGCGTTCTTCCTCGAAGCCGGTTTCCTCGGCATCGTGCTGTTCGGGCGCAACCGCGTCGGACCGCGCCTGCATTTCTTTGCGACCTGCATGGTCGCGCTCGGCACACTGGTGTCGTCGTTCTGGATCCTCTCGGCCAACTCCTTCATGCATACGCCGGCGGGTTATCGCATGGACCATGGCATCATCCAGGTCGCGTCCTGGCCGGATGCGATCTTCAATCCGTCCTTCCCCTATCGCCTCGCGCATATGGTGACGGCGGCCTATCTCAGCACCAGCTTCGTCGTCGCCGCGGTCGGCGCGTGGTACCTGCTCAAGCGTCGGCATGAGGCCTTCGGCAACTTGATGCTGAAGCTAGGGCTCATCGCCGCCGCGGTGCTCGCACCCTTGCAGATATACCTCGGCGATCGGCACGGCCTCAACACCCTGGAACACCAGCCGATGAAGGTCGCCGCGATGGAGGGCCACTGGCACACCTCCGGGGAGGTGCCGCTGCTGCTGTTGGCGGTGCCGGACCAGTCCGGTGAAATCAACCGCTTCGAGTTGGCGCTGCCGAAGCTCGCGAGCCTGATCCTGACGGGCGATCTGCAGGGCGTGGTGCGGGGACTGACGGAGGTGCCGCCCGAGGACCGCCCGCCGGTGGCCCTTGTGTTCTGGTCCTTCCGCGTGATGGTCGGCTGCGGTTTCGCGATGTTGGCGCTGGCCTGGCTGGGGGTCTGGCTGCTGTGGCGGTTACGGCTGACGCAAGCGCGCAATTACCTCCAGTGCTTGCGTTGGAGCGGGCCGATTGGTTTTATCGCGGTGCTGGCGGGCTGGATCACCACGGAATGCGGACGCCAGCCCTGGGTCGTGCAGGGGCTGTTGCGCACCGCGGAAGCGGCCTCGGCGGTTGCCGCAGAATACGTCGCGATTAGCTTGGCGGTGTTCGTCGTCGTCTATGCGGTGCTGTTCTACGCCTTTGCACGTTTCTTCCGTCACCTCGTGCGCAAAGGCCCACAGGCGCCGGAGCCGGCGGTCGAGATGCGCGGCAGCTTCCTCGGCGCACAGGAGTGATCATGGAAATCCTGCCCCTCATCTGGGTGCTGTTCCTGGCGGGCGCCATCACCTTCTACGTGCTGCTCGACGGCTTCACGCTGGGCGTCGGCATACTGTTTCCCTGGGCCCCGCCGGGCCGTGACCGCGACTTGATGATTGCCAGCGTTGCACCGGTGTGGGATGGCAACCAGACCTGGCTGGTCGGCGGCGGCATGGCGCTGTTTGCCGCCTTCCCCAAGGCCTACCACCTGCTGCTGTCGGCGCTGTACTTGCCCATCATCGCCATGCTGCTGGCGCTGGTGTTCCGCGGCGTGTCCTTTGAATTCCGCGCCAAGGCGAAGGACAAGACCTGGTGGAACAGGGCCTTCATCGGCGGCTCCACGATGGCTGCCTTCTGCCAGGGTCTGATCCTCGGGACCTTTGTGCTGGGGTTTCAGTACGACGGTACCCAGCTGGTGTTCGGCGCCTGGGATTTCCTGTCGCCGTTCAGCCTCATGACCGGCGTGGGCGTGGTGTGTGATTACGCGCTGCTCGGCGCCTGCTGGCTGATCTTGAAGACCGGGGGCGAGCTGCAGGCCTGGGCCTTCCGCTGCGCGCGCCGGTTGCTGGCGGTAGTGGTCCTGAATGTCACGCTGGTGTGCCTGTGGATGCCGCTGGCGGTGCCGGAGATCTGGACGCTGTGGTTCAGTTTCCCCAACCTCATCCTGATGTCACCCATCCCGATCTGGTCGGGGGTGCTGATCGCGGTGCTGTACTACCTGCTGCGCAAACCGCCGAAGCTCGACTGGCTGCCTTTCCTATGCTGCATCGGCCTCTATCTGCTGGCGCTGACGGGGCTTGGTGTGAGCGTGTGGCCCTACGTGGTGCCGCGCGCGCTGACCTTCTGGGACGTCGCCGCGCCGGCAAACTCGCTCCTGTTCGTGATGGTCGGCGTGCTGCTGATCGTGCCGGTGATTCTGGTCTACTCGGCGCACGCGTACTACGTTTTTCGCGGTAAGGTGCGGCTGGAAGACGGGTATCACTGATTTCAAGCGGTCTAAGGAAACGTTGCTTATGGTCTTGGCCAGCGCCAGCACCGCCAGCACCTTGGCGCCGCTAGACATTGCGCGCCACTTTAATTGGCGCGATACTTCCTCACGCGCCAATCAGGGAAGTCGCCCGCCATGCCCAATATCGTTCCATCTGACGAGCTGGACAACTTCACTGAGCTGATTGCGCGTTTCCCCGAGGGCGTAGGCGTCGATATGCTCATTGCCGCCTTGGGCGGCAAGCCATCGCGTAGGACCCTGCAGCGCCGGCTCGCCGACCTGGTCCATCAGGGCCGCATCGTGCAGCGGCGCGAGTGGCGATCGGTCCGGTACCGCCAGGCGCCGATTGTCGGCACGGTTGACGCGACGCTTCCCCTCCTCGAAGGCCGGGTAACCGGGGAGGTGTACGTGCCGATTTCCCCGGAAGGGGAGGCCATCAAGGCCTACGTGCGCCAGCCCATTCAATATCGCCGCCCGGTTGGCTACAACATCGAATTTCTCGAGGCCTATCACCCGAACGCAACCTGGTATCTGCCCCAGAAACTGTGTAACCAGCTTCACGTCCTGGGCTGCTCCCGCGCAGACCAGGCACCTGCAGGAACCTTTGCCCGAGAAATCCTCAATAGGCTGCTGATCGATCTGGCCTGGGCATCTTCGCGTCTGGAGGGTAATACCTACAGTCGGCTCGACACCGAGCGGCTCATCCAGTTCGGCCAGGCCGCCGAGGGCAAGGATGCGCTGGAAACGCAGATGATCCTGAATCACAAGGCGGCCATCGAGTACCTGGTCCACGACGCCGAACGTGTGGCGATCGATGCCGCTACGATGATCGCGTTGCACGCGCTCTTGTCCGACGGCCTGCTCGCCGACCCGATGGCCTGCGGGAAGCTGCGCAATCGCGCAGTCGAAATCGGCGGTTCGGTTTATCGTCCCGTCGCCCTGCCGCAGCGCCTCGAAAAGCTGTTCGAGATCGTGCTCGGCATGGCGACCGAAATCGAAGACCCGTTCGAGCAGTCTTTCTTCCTGATGGTGCACCTGGCCTATTTGCAGCCGTTCGAGGATGTGAACAAGCGGGGCTCTCGCCTGGCCGCGAATATCCCGCTCATCAAGCGCAACCTGAGCCCGCTGTCCTTTATCGACGTACCGGAGCGCGCCTATGTCGACGCGATGCTGGGCGTCTATGAAGTCAATCGAACTGAATTACTGCGTGACGTGTTCGTCTGGGCCTACGAGCGCTCATGCCAGCAATACGTGGCGGTACTTAGCCAACTCGTGCCGCCGGATACCTTCCGGTTGCGTTACCGCGTCGCGCTGACGGAAACGGTGCGGGCGATAGTGCGGGGAGGGTTGCCTGCGGCGGCCGATTCCATACTTCAGGTCATTCCGGTATCGGTATTGCCGGATGACCGGGAGGATTTCGTGAAGCTGATATTGGAGGAGTTCCGGACTCTCCATCCGGGCAACGCCGTACGGTTCGGACTGCGACCCTTGGAGCTCGAGGCGTGGAAGGGCCGCGGCGAGCTCGGCTAGGCGAGCCTCGCTCGTCGGCGCCGGGCCCCCTATCCCTGCCGCCGCGCTCCGTCATTCATCCCGCAACGCCTCAATGGGATCGAGCCGTGGCGTCCCAACAATCTCCGCGGGGCCTACCTCTAATACAGGTCCCCCTGTGCCGTTTCGCTCTGGAGGAGGAGTGGGCTCAGTCTTGCCGGTCTCTCGGAGGCCGTGCCGGTACAGGGCGCTGGCGCGGTACAGCCCCTCGGAGTGGCGCAGGATTACGGCGAGCACCGCCGCCACGGGTACCGCCAGCAGTACGCCGAAGAACCCGAATAATTGCCCGCCCGCCATGACCGCGAAGATGAGCCCGGCCGGGTGTATGCCGATCCGCGAGCCGACCAGCCAGGGAATAAGCACGTAGCCCTCGAGGATCTGGCCTACCCCGAACACGAGGGCGATGGAGACGAGCGGGCTCAGGTCATGGAACTGCGCGAGGGCCGCGATGCTCGCGGCCAGCATCCCGACCGGCAACCCGAGATACGGTACAAAGCTCACCATGCCGGCGAGCAGGCCTACCGAGAGCGCGAGGTCCAATCCGCTCATCCACAGGCCCAGGCAGTACACGATGGAGAGACTGACCATCACCAGCACCTGGCCGCGTAAGAAACCGGCCAGCACCTCATCGCATTCCATGGCCAGCCGCACCGCGGTCGGCTCATAACGGCGCGGCAATAACTCGCGCACGCCGGCGACCAGCAGGTCCCAGTCACGCATCAGATAAAAGGTCAGGACCGGCACCAGGGCAATATTGATCAGCAGGCCGATGACCACCTGGCCCGAGGCGCTGAGCTGCCGGAATAACCCCAGCAGCGTCCCGCTGATTTGCTGAAAGTGGCCGCTCATGGCCTGACGCAAGGCGGCGCTGTCCAGCATCGAGGCGTCGATGACCCCGGACGCGATGAGCCGCGGGATGAGCTCGGCGCGGACCCACTCGATGGCATCGGGTACCGCCGCGATCAAGGTGACGAGCTGCTGCTGTAGCGCCGGCACGATGAACAGCAGCAGGGCCATGCCGACGAGAAGGAACAGGGCGAATACCGCGCTCACCGCCGCGCTGCGCGGCACTCTCCATTGCTCCAGTCGGTCGACCAGCGGATCGCCCAGGTAGGCGAGAAAGGTGCTCAGTAGAAACGGCGTCAACACCGGGCCCAGCTCGTGCAGGAGCCAGCCCAGCGCCAACACGCCGATCAATACCAACCACCGCGACTCGTGCCACATCTTGTCCTTGGATCCCGGCGCGTTACCCATGGAACAGGACCGCCGAAACGGATCTAATCACATGCCATCTCTCCGCCACTATAGTAGATCGATTCACAGACACCGAGCGATCTGCTCCGGCGCGAGCGGCATCGGAAGGCAGCGGCGCTGGTGTGCACGGCGCCGAATCCGATAGAATCGCCCCCGGCTACACCGAGCCAAGGGGGGTACATGAGCCAGCCAGCGCCTAAGCAGTTCGTCTTGGAGCTCGTCAAACCGTCGCACTACGACGATGAGGGTTACGTGATCCAGTGGTGGCGGGCCTGGATCCCGTCCAATTCGCTGTCCAGCGTCTATGGCCTCGCCTTGGAGGCCAAGCAACGCGGCGCCTTGGGCGCCGGGGTCGAGCTGGAGATCGATGCCTATGACGAGACCAATTGCGTCATCCCGGTCCGGCGCATCATCCGGCGCATCCGGGACAACGGCGGTCACGGCATCGTCTGCCTGATCGGCGTGCAAACCAATCAGTTTCCCAGGGCCATCGACCTGGCGCGCCGGTTTCGCGCCGCCGGGTTGCAAGTCGCGATCGGCGGTTTCCACGTCAGCGGCTGTCTCTCGATGTTGCCGGAGATGCCCGCCGATTTGCAGGAGGCCATGGACCTCGGTATCACGCTCTTCGCCGGCGAGGCCGAGGGGCGTTTCGATGAGTTTCTGCGCGCGGCTTACGAGCGGCGCCTGGCACCGCTGTACAACTACATGCACGACCTGCCCGGACTGGGCGGCCAGCCGATCCCGTTTCTGCCGCGCGAATACGTGCGCCGCTACACCGGTCACGTGGCCTGCTTCGACGCCGGGCGCGGCTGCCCGTTTACCTGTAGCTTCTGCACCATCATCAACGTCCAGGGCCGCAAGTCCCGCTATCGCGAAGCCGACGACGTCGAGCAGCTGATCCGCGCCAATGCCGCCCAGGGCATCATTAGCTACTTCATCACCGACGACAATTTCGCCCGCAACAAGAATTGGGAGCCGATCTTCGATCGCATGATCGAGCTGCAAGAAAAAGACGGCTTGAAGACCCGCTTCGTCATGCAGGTGGATACGCTCTGCCACAAGATCCCCAATTTCATCGAGAAGGCGGCGCGCGCCGGCTGCAAGCGGGTGTTCCTCGGCCTGGAGAACATCAACCCGGACAGCCTCAAGGCGGCCTCCAAGGGCCAGAACCGTATTACCGAGTATCGGCGCATGCTGCAGGCCTGGCGCAAGGCCGGGGTAGTGACGTATTGCGGCTACATCCTCGGTTTCCCGGGCGATACCCAGGAATCCATCCGGCGCGACATCGGCATCGTCCAGCGCGAGCTGCCGGTCGATATGCTGGAGTTCTTCATCCTCACGCCGCTGCCCGGCTCCCAGGACCACATGGAGCTATTGCTGAAGGGCCAGTGGATGGACCCCGATATGAACAAGTACGACCTCGAGCACGCCCTCACCGCGCACCCGCAGATGAGCCTCGAGGAGCTGCAACAGGCCTATGATCGGGCCTGGCATCAATACTATTCGTGGTCGCATATCGAGACGCTCTTGAAGCGGGCCATCGCCACCGGCATTAAACCCTCGCGGCTGAGCGGGATGATCTTCCAGTTCTACGCCGGTTATCGCTACGAAAAGGTGCACCCGCTGCAAAGCGGGCTGATCCGTCGCAAGGTCCGCAGCCAGCGCCGCAGCGGAATGCCGCGCGAGAACCCCGTGGTGTTTTATGCCCGGCGCTTGCGAGAGGTCCTCTGCACCTATCCGCCGGCCCTGTATTTCTATTGGCGGTTGCGCGCGCTGCGCAAACGCCTCAAGGCCGATCCGGCGGTCCGCCATTACGTGGATGCGGCGATCACGCCGGCCGGTGACGACGATAATGCCAGCTTGGAGCTCTATCAGGGCAGTGAGGCGGCACGCCGCGCGGTGGCCAAGACCCAGGCGCGCAAGGAGACCATACGCCGCGCGCGCGCCGCGGTCCCCGCGTGAGTCCCGAAACCGTGCGGCGTGGGGCGTTGGGGAGTACGCTATGCGTAGGGATAGGCGCTGCGCTGTTGCAGCCATTCAGCCACGTCCGCGCGGCCGATCCCGCGCCGGAGGCCGTCGTCGCGGCCATCGATCAGTTCAAGCGGGTATGCCCGGAGCTATTCCCGGATTTGAAACCCAAGACGGATACCGCCTACCGCAAATGGGCGGGGGCCCATCCGTCCGTGTGGAATCAACTCCGCGAGCGGCGCGGCTACCGTAGCGAAATGGACCGGCTGTCCGGCGAGTGGCGCGCCCTCAGCGCCGGCCAAAAATCGGACCCCGGGTCGAGGCAGAAATGCGAAGCCGATTTCTTGCAACTCCTGAGTCGCGCGAGCGATCCCAGGTTCGTGCGCTTTGCCGCGGAGTACGTGCGTAAGCCCTAGCAGCCTGTCGGACTTAGCGAAATTGGGCAGCGAAATCATATAACTTTCGGGGTGAAAGCGCGCAATGATGGTCATCTAACGCCATACGGTAGCCCGCACTCGTCGTTTCGGAATCGAACAGTAAGCGGTGCGTGAATTCGTCGATCGCTTCATCTACGGAATCGTGCGAAGATTTTTTGTTAAGTCCGACAGGCTGCTAGGTGAACGGGCGTTTTCGACGTTCCATCGTTGTCGTGCAAACGGCTCTTGCCACAGTCGGTTCGGCGCACGGTGGGCGAGCTGCATAGTATTGCCTAGTTGGCCAATTTCTGATGGGCTCGACACCGTTAGCATGGTGCGTTCAAGACGAGTGCAGTGTTCTCCATCCCGCGGCGTGGGAAGGGATGCAAGAGGTCCGTTCTAGCGCCGGTACGGCAAGCCGTCCGCCCGGTAACCCAGGGCGGCGGATGACCTGGCCAAGGGCGTGCCT
>JBOIDW010000015.1:0-3736 GCA_050740655.1 Gammaproteobacteria bacterium
GTTCCTACCAGTCATGTGGTCGAAGCTGTTCTGATGGGTCCAGTGCAAGTGGGTTAGCCTCCTTTCGTTGGATTGCGGGGGAGTTCAAGCGCTTTTTCTGACTGAGCGTTCGCCGGATGCCACGCTGTCGGCGAAGCCCCTTTTTCTACGGTGAACTCGAAGTCCTCGGGTCTCCGTGACCGCCGACTCGGCCCCGCCGGGAGCAGACCATCGCAGGCTCTTGTTTCGAGATCGTCCTTCAGGCGAACGCTGCCGGCGACATCGTCATCGCGACGACTGGCTCGTCTTCGACGATAAGAATTCTAGCCATGGCACCACCCTGTGCTAGAAGCGTAGCAAGCGAAAGCCACGCTGAGAACGCTGATGGCGTAAGCGGAATACGCCGTGGATAACTCCAAAATGCCAGGGGAAATCCTGTGCATAAGTGTCGGTTGTGGCATGCGGCTTGAGAGAGCCATGTGCTGCGACCTCCGCTCGGCCGATCGCGGGTTGATCGGGGTGGCGTCGGTGATCGATGGTGACACCCTCGAAATCCATGGGCGGCGCATCCGCCTCTACGGCGTGAACGAGCCCGAATAACATCAGCTTTGCACCGCCGGCGGCAAGAAGAACAATGCAGCGCGAACAGCTGATCGAACTCCTGACAGCGGCCTTCGAGCGCGCGGCTCAGCGGCTGCACGCCGAAGGAAGCCAGGACCCTTGGCCCGAGGACCTGTGGGCGCGCGACATCGTGCGCCTGCTGCGGGAGCGATCGCGCCACCTGATCGCAAATGCATACCAGAAGGGTGATGGACTATGAGAGCCACGGTCGCGCGCTTCGCCCCCCACGCCTGAGTAGTTGCAATCGGTCGAAATGGGAGAGCCGGTCATGAGTGGCCATCCTGAACATCGCTGTGCTGCTTGCCGGGCCACATGCAGGGCCCCCCGTCCGTGGATCGCGTCGAACGTTGCCCCACCTTTCTCAACATAGTGACCGACGGTATTGACTACCGAAGCCGACTGTTTGACCGCCTCGGCAACCGTTGATTCCTCCCATACGTCGGCATGCACGAGTTCGATTTGACCGCCCCGGCCGAACCGTTCGAGGAAGGATGCGCGCTCGGGATGGCGCACCCCCACGCGTACCATCATCCCTTCGGCGGCCAGGGACTTCACGATTTGGCGACCGAGGAATCCCGACCCTCCGAATACGGTTACACGTTTGGATGCCATCGGTTCTCGCTCCAGCCCCCCGGCACGGAATAACCCATAGAGTCGCAGGCGCCCGCAGGGCAAACTAAAGCCTTCCCCTGGATCGGTCCTGACCCATCATACTGCCGACAGCGGCTTTGCCGGTCTGTGCCGGAGGTGAGCGGACAACCTGATCCCATGGACCCGAGACCATGAGCCCGCCCAGGGACGTCCCCGGCGTTGCTGACGCCGTGGCGCGGGTGCGCGCCTACCACCAGCGCACCAAGCACATGCCCGGGCGTTACGCCCCTGGGCCAGGATACATGGACTGGGCTAACCAGCCCGATCCGTTTCGCCGCTTCTCGGGCGCCCGTATGGTCGAGTTGCCACTGGTTCCCGACGACGGCACGCCGCCCTATGACTCGTTGTTCCAGTCCAACGAGACGCCGCCTCGGCCGCTGACCGCTCGGAGCCTTGGTCTGTTCCTCGAACTTTGGCTTGGGCTCACCGCCTGGAAGGAGTTCCAGGGTACGCGCTGGGCGTTGCGCAGCAACCCGTCGAGCGGCAACCTGCATCCCACCGAGGGCTATGCGGTGCTGCCAGCGCTTGCCTCCCTGTCGGATTGCGCTGGGGTGTACCATTACGCGCCACGCGAGCACGCGCTCGAACAGCGTTGCGTCCTTAGCGAGGCGGCGTGGGGCACCCTCGCCGCCGGGCTGCCCGCAAGCGCCTTCCTCGTCGGCCTCACCTCGGTGCATTGGCGGGAAGCCTGGAAGTACGGGGAACGCGCCTACCGCTATTGTCAGCATGACGCGGGCCACGCGCTCGGGGCGCTGTGCTTCGCTGCCGCTGCCCTTGGCTGGCGCGTCGCGCTCCTGTCGGGGCTCTCCGACGCCGCGGTCGCCGGATTGCTCGGTATCGACCGCACTACCGACTTCACCGGTGTCGAACCCGAGCACCCCGACTTGATTGCAACGGTGGTCACCAACACGGCCACCGCGATCCTGCCCAACTTGACGGAAGGCGCGGTCGCTGGCGTGCGGGCCTCCCACTGGGTGGGTAAAGCGAACCGGCTTAGCCCAGATCGCGTCGATTGGGTGGAGATCGCCGCCGTCGAGGACGCCACCGTCAAGCCGTCCACGCCACCACTCCCGCCGCGCGATTCGGCTGTGATCGGCACCCCTGCGTCGGGGCCGACGCGTGATATTCCACGGGCGGCGGCTATCATCCGTCAGCGACGAAGTGCCGTCGACATGGACGCGCGAACCGGGCTGTCACTCGATGGCTTTTTTGGCATGCTTGCGCGGACGCTCCCCGATCGGCCCCACCCGCCGTGGACGGCGATCGACTTTCCCCCGCGAATCCTCTTGTGCCTCTTCGTGCACCGGATCGCGGGGCTCTCACCCGGCCTCTACGTTCTCGTGCGCGACGAGGCCCGGCGCGACGCCTTCCGGGCCGCCTGTCACCACCAGTTCGCTTGGGCACACCTCGAGTCGAGCGGCATGCCGCTCTACGCCTTAGCCCTCGGGGACTGCCGCCAGGCCGCCGCTCACGCAAGCTGCTTCCAGGAGATTGCCGGCGACAGCGCCTTCAGCCTGGGCATGGTGGCCGACTTTGCGCGCACTCTCGAGGAAGATGGAGCATGGGCGTACCGCCGTCTGTTCTGGGAAACCGGCCTGATCGGCCAAGTCCTTTATCTTGAGGCCGAGGCCGCCGGCGTGCGCTCGACCGGCATGGGCTGTTACTTCGATGACTTGGTGCATCGACTGCTCGACCTTAATCCCTCCGACGATTCTTGGCAGAGTCTCTATCACTTTACCGTCGGCGGTGCGGTGGACGACCAACGGTTAACCGCGCTGCCGGCTTACGGGCACCTGCCCTCCGAGCGAAGCTCGCCGTCTCGACGCGGGGGTGTGTCCAAATCGGTGGGCCGGCCAACATAGGTCCGGTATCGCCCCTATCGTTGATGAGAGCGCCCCATCGTTTGGTTGAAAGTCAGCGACCATGTTTGGGGCTGTCACCGCAGATTGTCAAAGATCGGGGGCATAACCCTGGATCACATCACAGTGCGTCTTTTACCGAGGAGGACGCCAGCCCGCTGGAGCCGACGGCCCGGTCAGAATTTCTAGCAACGTCACGGGAGGGGTAGGCTCAGGCTCGCTTTTCAGAGCGGGTAGGATGAGCGGATGGCCTCGATCTCGTCTGCCCGTCATCATTTCCCACCCATTGTCATCCAGTACGCCGTGTGGCTGTACCTGCGCTTCACCCTGAGCTACCGCGACGTTGAGGACCTGCTGGCTGAGCGCGGCCTCGATCTCTCTTACGAGACAGTCCGACGATGGGTGCTGAAGTTTGGCACGGCCAATGCCCGAAACCTACGATCTCGTCGGCCCCGGCCGAGCGACCACTGGCATCTGGACGAGATGGTTGTGCTCATCAACGGCCAACGCTTTTGGCTCTGGCGCGCGGTCGACAGCGAGGCGAAGTGCTGGACATGCTGGTGGAGCCACGCCGAGATAAGGCCGCTGCCCTCAAACTCCTGCGTAAGCTGATGAAGAAGCAGGGC
>JBOIDW010000016.1:0-2613 GCA_050740655.1 Gammaproteobacteria bacterium
GCCCGTCCGGTTCGATGAGCGGGGATGGGAAACGGGGTGATGGCCGATTGGCCCCAAGCTACCGCGCCCATCCTCGACTCTACCCAGGGCGCGGATCGGCATCGCGCTTGACAGAGTCGATCCGCAAGGAGCGCGCCGAAAAGCGTAGCCATCGCATACGGTTGAGGTGCGCGATCCCGGCCTTCGCCGGGACAGGCCGGGCGGCCACGGGCGTGCGACCCGCAGGGCGGGGCAAATTTGACGACAGGGTGCGTCGCGACGCTTGACCATAGGTGCACTATGCTCCGCGCGCCGCTCCTGCCCTGTCATCGAATTTACCTCCGTGCCGACCGCGACCTTGGTAGAGTCGAGGATGGGCGCGGTAGCTTGGGGCCAATCGGCCATCACCCCGTTTCCCATCCCCGCTCATCGAACCGGACGGGCCGATTTCCGGCATCCGGCTCTCCGACTGGCTTCGTCTCAAGGCCCACGGCGGGGCCCAAGATGCACGCGCTTCAAGGCGAGCACGCCGAGTTCCCCGAACACGTGGTCGTGCGGGAAGTGTCGGGTGCCGCGCCCTTGCACCTTGTGCCGCTTGACGAGGAAGTTGCGCACCCGATCGTAGACATGGGCGTCGATGGCTCGGTACGCCTGCAACCGAGTGCCGTAGCCGAAGTAGCCCGACCATCCCCGCAGCATGCTGTTGAGTTGATCGCGCACTTCGGACCATGGACCCTTGTTGCCGGGCACCAGCAGGTCGCCGACCTTGTCCTTGAACCGCAGCACGCTTTTCCTCGACGGGCTCGCGCCCAGGTACCAATGGCCGTCCTTGCGATAGTGGTGCGGACCGAACGAGTAGCCAAGGAAGTCGAACCGCTCGGCCCGAGCGTCTCGAACCGAGGTCTTCGCCTCGTTGAGGGTGAGCCCGAGCCTGGTCATCACCGCTTTCGTCCACGCCAGAGCCTCGGTCGCGCGACCGCGACTGAGGATGACGAAGTCGTCGGCATAGGAGACGACCTGGGCCCGGAAGACCTCGCCCTTACGGGTGGCACGCCAAGCTTTGAGGAACCGGTTCATGTACAGGTTGGCAAGCAAGGGGCTGATCACCCCGCCCTGCGGTGTCCCGCAGGTGCTGTCCTTGCCGCCCGTCATGCGCCGGTCTCCGTTGCCATTCCGCTCCTCGACCGGCGTCTTGAGCCACATCTTGATGAGGGCCAGGATTTGCCGGTCAACGATACGCCGCGCCACCGATTGCAGCAGTTGCGCGTGCGGGATCGTGTCGAAGTACCTCGACAGATCGGCGTCCACCACGTCCGAGTAGCCCCGGCAGACGAGCCGGTGCACTTGCCTGATCGCGTCGGTACCGCTCCGCTTCGGACGGTAGCCATAGGCACTTTGATCGAGGTCTGCCTCGAAGATCGGCTCGATCACGATTTTCACGGCGGTCTGCACCACGCGGTCCCGAATAATTGGAATACCGAGTGGCCGCTCGCCGCCGGTCATGCCGGAGGCGTGCGGGGCACGACGCTTCTGGATCAACACCCGTCGCACCGGTTGTGCTCGATACGTCTTCGATCGCAGTTCCTCACCGAGGCCGGCCAACCACTGCTCCGACCCTGCCGCCTCGATCATGGCGAACGTCACCCCGTCCACACCCGGCGCTCCCGCATTGGCGCGGGCGAGCACATAGGCATGAGCGAGAATATCGGTCCGCCAGACCTTGTCGTAGAGCTGATAGAAGCGGAAGGCTGGCTCCGCCTTCGCCTTGAGATAAAGCTTCCTCTGCAGCGTCCTGATCTTTTCGGGTGTTGCCAGGCTCATCGCCAATCGCCTCATCCTCGGCTGCTTCGAAAGCACACCAGAAGTCGGGGCCCTTTGCTCCGCCGGCATTACCCGGCCTCGACGCTCCTACGGCCCCGTCCGTCACCCGCTCTGGCACGCCGGCTTTCCCGGCGTCGGAGGTGCGTGCCTCCCCGGAACGGGCTTCCCCCGATGACCCGCAGCACCTTGACCAACGTGCCGTGCCCACTACCCCGGCGGATCGGAACGGGTGCATATGTCGATTGCTTCCCCATCCCACACGGCCTTCCCCGTTACTCAGGCGGGTCGGCATCCGCGACATCACTTTCGAGGCCTGCTCGGGCTTCACTGGCGTTACGGCCCACTGGCTCGCTCAACCGCCCAAGGCGGCCTTTGTCGCAAGGCTTCGATCCGCCCGGTTACCCGGACAAACCGCTTGCCAGCTACCAGATCAATCGACAACTCTCTGGGTGGAACCTTCCTCCACTGGTGCTACGCGCCGTCGGGGCGCACTGAGAAGGGCGGGCTAGCAGTTATCCCGTTGTCATGTTCTTGTCGTAAACTGTCGTTCGGGGCCGCTCCACAGGCCCACTGGAACGCGGGAGAAGCCGATGAGCACGGCGAAATCCAAGGCGAAGGAAACGTCGAGACGAAGCGGCCTGCAGCCAGCCGCCGAGGTGCCGCAAGGCCCGGATCGCTTCTACAACCGTGAACTGTCGTGGCTGCAGTTCAACCGGCGCGTCCTCGAGGAGGCGATGAACCCGCGTCACCCGGCGCTGGAGCGATTGCGGTTCTTGTCGATCTCGGCTTCCAACCTGGATGAGTTCTACATGG
>JBOIDW010000017.1:0-4968 GCA_050740655.1 Gammaproteobacteria bacterium
CGCTTAGCGAGCGCGTGCGCCAGGCCTTGCTGCGGCCGGATCTCTGTCACCGGGAACCGGAGTTTACCGCGCTTCAACAAAGCATCCGCATGCAGCTACTCGGCGTGTACGGCCTGCTCCTCGATCATTGGGCGGCCGTGTTGCTGACCGGCTCGGGAACCGCCGCCGTCGAGGCGATGATGAGTACCCTGATTAAAGATACAGCTAGCGTGCTCATACTCGAGAATGGCGTGTACGGGGAGCGGCTCACCGCGATTGCGCGCATCCACGGGCTACACCACGTGCGCCTACACCACGCCTGGGACCGGGGGATCGATCTCGACGCGGTGCGGGCTTGCCTCGATCAAGACCGGACGTTTCGCTACGTCGCGCTCGTGCACCACGAAACCACGACCGGCCGCCTCAATTCGATCGCCGAGCTGGCGGAGATCTGCAAGGCGCGAGGCATTCACCTCTTGGTCGACGGCGTGAGCAGCTTCGGGGCCGAGCACCTGGATTTCACGCGCTGGAACATCGCGGCTTGTGCGGCCACCGCCAATAAATGTTTGCATGGCGTGCCGGGGGTCGCGTTCGTCATCGTGCGGCGCCAGGCGCTTCCGCCTCCGGGCCAAGCGCCCCGGAGTCTTTATCTCGATCTCCGCCAGTATTGCGAAGCGCAAGACGCCGGCAGTACGCCGTATACGCAAACCGTGCAGGGCTTCTATGCCCTCGATGAGGCACTATCGGAGCTGGAAGAAGAAGGAGGATGGCGGGCGCGCCAGCGGCGTTACCGAGAACACATCACACGCGTTCGCGAGGGTCTCGCGGCCGCGGGTATCCGACCGCTGCTTCCGGCGGCGGCATGCTCCGTGGTTTTGAATTCTTTCCATTTGCCTGAAGGGATGGAGTACCTCGCGCTCCACGACCGGCTGAAACAACATGGATTCGTGATTTACGCGGGGCAGGCGGGGTTTACCAAGATTTTGTTCCGGGTGTCTACGATGGGCGCCATCAGCGCCGCTGACGTACAGCGCTTTATCGCCGCCATCGGTGAGGTCGTGCCCAGCGTCTAATCGTGCGCACCCTACTTTTTCTGAAACTCCGCGTACGGACAGTGCGCCCAGGGGAGGGGGGCATCCTCCACGTTTTCGCCCACGACTCGTCCGTGGCAGACACGGCAGTGGTTGAACCGGTCAACCCTCTCGCCTAAGGGCAAGGTCTGCATCGCCGTCTCCCAAAAACACAGTCCGTGTCCCGCTGCCTTCGTTGCGGTTAAGGACCGCAGCGTCCCCGCGTTCTGGGCCGCTTGCATGAGCGCCGAGTAGAGCCTGGATTTTACGCGCGTAGGTGCACGGTATTCCCTCTCAGTGGTGGCGGCGAGCTCTTCGAAGAACTGGTCGTCAGCCAAGCGCTTCTCAACCATGGTTCCACCTCCGCGCGAAGTCGGCCCGCGCCCGCGCCAGCAGCCGTTCCGTGGCCTTAACAGTCTTACCGGAGATTGCCGCCATCTCCTGCAATGAGCGCTGGTTCCAATAGCGCCACAGCAGGGCCGCACGGTACAGTTCCGGCATCTCGTCGAGACGCTTGCGGATCGTATCGGCGGCGATATCCCGGTCCAAGGCGTCCTCGAGACCGAAATCGACGTTGGGATCTGGCGGGGTGGTGTCATCGAGCCCCTCGATATCGTACGCTAGTAGCTCGCGCATACGCATCCGGTAGTAATCGGCGACCTTATGCCTAGCGATGGCACAAAGCCACGTGCTGAGCGCCGATTCGCCGCGAAACTCACCGAGCCGGGCCCACGCCGCTAGAAATACGTCTTGCAGGAGATCGTCGGCCGCGTCGGCGCGCTCCAGACGCCGGCGTAGGAAGCTGTACACCGTATCTGAATACAGCTCCACAAACGTTCCGATCGCCTTACGGTCGCCCGCGCGTATTTCCTCGACAAGCACGCGATCCGGTGACAGCGTCCACGCGGAGGGGCCATGCGGCTGTAGATTATGGGTGTCCAGAATCGGCCCTTAGGTTCGCGGGCGCGGCGCACGCGCAATCCGTACCCGCGGCGGTCCTGGATGCTCGGACCGCCGCCTTGCGATGTGCCTGGTACGTGATCGCCGCCGTTAGCGGGCGGCCAGTCCGTTAGCGCCGGCGGGGATCCCGGAAACGCCCGTGATCGGGTCTAAGCTCCCGCTCGGCAACACCCGAAATGCGCTGATCGTGCCGTTTCCGGAATTCAGACTGTAGAGAAAACGACTGCCTCTGGACAGTGCCATATCGATTGGATTCGTACCGTTACCGGTGATGCCCGTGCGGCCATCAGCGTCCAGTAGCGTGATGCGCCCCGTACCACGTTGAATGGCGTAGGCCGAGATCGAGCCACTGCCGGTGTTGGTTGTATAGGCGAAGCGTCCGTTACGTGTGACCACGACCCAGCAGGCCGCGGTCTCGGTCGTGGGGACGCTGCGACTCACGACCTTGAGCTTACCCTGCTCGTTCAAGTCATAGGACGAAACGGAGCTGCCGTCCGGAGCCCCGCCATTCGCCTCGGAGATAAACACCTTGTCGTTCTTCCCAAGCGCGAAACCGAACGGCGTGTTGGCGGCGGAGTCGATGGTGGTACGACCCACCGCTAGACCATCGTCACCAACGAGGAAGGTGTCGATCTTATTGGTGCTCTTCTCGGTGACGATGAGCGTGCCACCGTCGCGGCTGAACTGGATCTGCGCGGGGCCCGTGGCGCGCGCGCTCAGCCGTCGCGTCGACCCGGCAAGCGGCGCGAGCTTCCCGTGGCGGCTCAAGGAGAAGCCCGTGATGTTATCGGTACCGCCCGCGCTACCGCCCGCATTCAGGACGTAGACGAGACGTTGATGGAGGGTCACGCTCACGGGCCTGAGGCCGCCCGAGCTCAGCTTGTCCGTGAGATCCAAACCGTTGCGTTTCAGCTCGAAGACGCTCAGATCGTGGCTGCCGGCGTTGACGGCCAGGAGCCACTTGCTGGTTCGGCTCAGCGCGAGCGCGCCTTGGTTACCGAGCCCGGTGCCCGTGCCGGTTCCCTCGGTCGGGAAGGCGCCGGCTGGTGTGAGCTCTCCGTCCTGGTCGCGCTCAAACATCAAGACGTGATTAGCCTTTGGCGAATTATCCAGGGTGAAGAGGACACCGGTCGCATGCGAGGCCGCGGGCGACAGCGCAACGAGTAGGCAGGCAAGTTGGCGGAGTGTACGAGATATCAGCGTTCTAGGGCGCTTCGAGTCCTGGGTTGGGCATAGGGCATTCACGGGTGGGGTTGCAGGGGACCACGGTTTTAGTCGTTTCATGCGTTGTTCTCCTCGAAAGTCTCAGTTTTATACGGATATTTCTACGGATATCTCGTCTCAGCGTGCGAGGGTCCATGAGAACCTCCGGCCCGATGCGACGGTATACACGAGACTTAGTCGAGCAATAGAGGAAGATCCCCCTCCTCACCCTGAACTTGAATTGCAAGCGCTGTCAGGTCGCGAAAGAGATCGGCCATTGCGAAGCAGGGAGGGGTCAGGCATTGCGTTTTGCCTCGAGCGCCTGGCGACACGTTTGAGTGGTCAGGTATTCCAATGTGGATACCACGGGGCGGAATGCTTCGTCAGCCTGCCGTGCGCCTCGCGGGCGGGTGCGCTCGCTACGATTTCTTCACAAGCTCTGAGCCCAGCGCCTAAAATCGCTTACAGGGCTATTAGGCTCGGGGCGCTGACCTTTACCAGTCCGCCGGCGTGCCGGCGGATAAATTCCAGGAGACCTGCCTTGGTCAGTCCCGCGTCCGCCAACATCTCCTCTCGCGTACCGTGCTGGATCAGCCGGTCGGGCAAGCCGTAGTGCACGATGGGCGTATGCCGGCCTTGGTTTGCGAGCGTCTCGGCTACCCCGGCGCCGGCGCCCCCGGCGACCACGTTTTCTTCAACCGTCACCAGCAACTCGTGGGTTTCGGCCAGTTGCGACAGCAACTCCCCGTCGAGGGGTTTCACGAAACGCATATTGACGACCGTGGCCTTGAGATCTTCGCCCGCCTCGAGCGCCGGTGCGACCATCGTTCCGAACGCTAACAGCGCTATGCGCTTACCCGAAAGCTTGATCTCGGCCTTGCCGACGGGTAAGGCCGTCATGGCCTCTTCGACGTGCATCCCCGGGCCTTCCCCGCGCGGATAGCGGACCGCCGCCGGCCCATCGAGCAGGAATCCGGTATACAGCATCTGCCGGCATTCATTCTCATCGCAAGGCGCCATAACCACCATCCCGGGCAAGCAGCGGAGGAAGGTCAGATCATAGCTGCCGTTATGGGTGGGGCCGTCCGCGCCCACGAGCCCCGCGCGGTCGATGGCAAAGAGCACCGGCAGCTTTTGATTGATGACATCATGAATGACTTGGTCATAGCCGCGCTGCAGAAAAGTCGAATAGATCGCAACGACCGGTTTCAAGCCCTCGCAGGCCATCCCGGCCGCCACCGTGACACTGTGTTGCTCGGCGATCCCGACGTCACAATACTGGTCCGGGTATTCCTTTTGGAATCGCACCAGGCCCGAGCCCTCGCGCATCGCCGGCGTGATAGCGACCAGCCGTGGGTCGCGCGCCGCCATGTCGCAGATCCAATCGCCGAAGATCTTGGTATAGGTAGGTTTACTCGGGGCCTTTGATGAGACAATACCCTGCGCCGGATCGAAGGGCGTGACGCCGTGGTATTTGACTGGATCCGCTTCGGCCGGCGCATAGCCCTTGCCTTTCTTCGTGATGACATGCAAAAGCTGGGGACCGTGCAATTGACGCAGGTTGCGAATCGTCGTCAGCAAGGCCGAGAGGTCATGCCCATCGACCGGACCGATGTAATTAAACCCCAGCTCCTCGAACAGGGTGCCCGGTATAATCAGGCCCTTGACGTGCTCCTCGGCGCGGCGCGCGAGCTCCCACACCGGCGGCATGCTCGACAGCACCTTCCTGCTCCCTTCCTTAACGGTGGCATAGAGA
>JBOIDW010000018.1:0-4512 GCA_050740655.1 Gammaproteobacteria bacterium
GGTCCTCCCCGCCGCGCCGATAGGCGAACTGGACCGCCGCAGCGTTTCGCGAGACCCGCAACGCCGCGCCGATGTCGCGAAAATCAGCGATCTCGGTGGCTCGAAACCAGGTTTTATTTCCAGTTGCATCTAACAGCCCTAGCACCGGATCCTCGGCGGTATACACCACCCGCCCCTCCCGCAGGGGTTCTAGCCCTGTAACGCGCAGCCGGGCCGTGCGAAGCCTGGTCATTTCACCGCGCCCTTCGTCCTCCCAACGATAGAGGGGGGTTTCGCCGCTACCCGTGAAATCACCGCAGGCATAAAGCAGTTTTCCGTCCGGCGACCAAGCCACGCCTGGCAGGTTCTTCTGATCGCCCAGCGCCTGGTTCGCAGGCATGTAAAGCAGCGAAAGGTCAGTTGTCGAGAGCACCGCTATCTGGGTGGAGTAAGAGCCAACGGCAATCTTGGCGCCATCGGGCGAGAAGCGGACCATTACCGGCTCGAACCTGCCGTGAACTCGGAGCTTTTTTATCAGCTCAAAGCGCGGATCATAAAGGCGAATAAAACCGTCCAGCGAGGCGGTCACCATGCGGCCTGCACCGTCGAAGTCGATCCCGAGGACGGCCTGCGCGTAACCATACCCTTCCGCCGCGAGCGAGAAGTCTTTGGTTCTGTATACCAAGACACCCGCCTGGCCCGCGAGGCCTATCGCGAGGAAGTCGCCATTCTTCGAAAAGCTCAGATAACCCACCACGTGCGGGAGATCCCGAATCCGGTGGAGCATCTCGCCAGTGCTCACGTCGAATAGGTAGACCGAGGCCTTAGCGTCCCAATCCCACCCTGTCCAGCCTGCTACAGCTACGATCTTGCCATTCGGGTGCAAGGCAAGCGCGAAGAGCCGCCCCTCCTGTTTGGAATCGATCGCATAGCGCAATGTTTGGAGCAACCGCCCAGTCTCGAGGTCCCACACACGGGCTGATTTGTCATCTGATGCGGTAACGATGATGCCATGCGCCTCATCAACCGCGACGCGGCGAATCATCGCCGCATGCGCGTCGACCTCGACGCGGAAGATGGGCGCTACGGGCGGTTCGCCAGCGCAGACCGGTAGCGTGGCGACTGAGGCTAAAAAAAGAGCAACCGCTCGAGCGATGCGGTGGCTGCCTACTAGTGCTATGGCCTGGTAAAAACACGCCGCGGTATCGCTTGTCACCATCGAAGGGTAAGCTCGCGGAGACAATCCGAGCAAATCGCGGAACGTGTATGGCCGCGGACCGTCAGGTGCGCCGATTTCTAAACGGTGCTCGGTCGATCTCCGGTAGCTCTCCTTACCGTGAGCCGGACTCCTCTACGTAGAGGTCGGCAACATCGCCGCCTGCCGGCGAGGCGCAATCCCCGCCCGCGCCTCCTTCTTCACCGTCTGGGCCAGTGCCCTTCTCGCATGCGGCATCGTCCTCGCGCTGCGTGTCTTCAACAGTGGAGGCTACGGCCAGGGCGTTCGCTAGTGAAAGGCCGATCGAGCCCCCGGCTCTCGAGCCGAACGCGCTCAAATTGGGTTCGGGGAAGATGGGCGGCTGGGTGCCGTCCTCAACCTGAAGGTTAATTCTCTCGTGATGGATCCTCGTAAGATTTGAAACCGAGGCATTGCAGTCACCTTTGAAGCAAAAGGAATTCACGAACGAGTCATTACCAAACGTAACGGCCGCGCCACTTTCAATTTGCAGGTCCACGGTATTCGTGCTTGCGAAATCATCTGGATCGCCGCCAATCGGTATACCACGGAAAGGGTTGCCGAGATCCGTGGGATCGGCCCGGCTTGCAATTCCCCCCAGAAAGGATATGTTTCCGGTGCCAGCGGACAGGGACAGGGAAACATAACAAATGGGAGAGCTACAAAATCCTGATGTACCTCCCGATGTGCTCTCGACTGTGACCGTCGGACTGGAATTTTGCAGCTCGTCAGGAACATCGATTTCACCGAGAAATTGTATGTTGCCCCCCGCTTTGCTACCCGTATCCACGGTGATCTGCTCCGTTACCAGCGTCTCGTCCCGACTTATCACCGTTGTTTCCCCCGTCTGTTGATCAGTTACTTCAAGCCTCGCCGTAATTTTCTTTGTGGCTATCTCGTCTCCTGCTGGGTCCAATATGACCTCACCGCTTGACTGGCCAAGCACGATGTCTTGATCATTGGTAAATATGCTGTGCTTGAGCGTGACGAGAGGCGCTGACAACGTCACCGGCCCCCCCGCGATAATCTGGCCGTCTATTACGGCGTCTTTTGCTGCGTCAATGGACAGGCTTCCAATCTGCGCGTTCTTCTTGAAGGGTCCGCCAAGGTCCCGGTTGAGGGTTACTGATCCACTGCGGGATTTGATCTGGATATCACCCGAGGTCACCAAGCGCTGAACGCCGATATCTCGTCCCGCCGTCATCGAGATGTCTCCAGTCCCGGTTCCGATCACCACTCCCTTGCCGTGTTTGATGGAGTTGGGCGGGCCGGAGCCCATCGTGATGTCGCCGTTGCCCGCCCTGAGCGTGACGGCGCCGTTGTTGGTCAGGATATCGTTGTTGATCGCGATGTCGTTGCCCGCCCTAAGGTTGAGCCCCCCACCGGGCCTAAAACTTATGCGGGTTCCGTCGATGCGTTCTTTGACCGTGATGTTGTTGTCGGCCTGCAAGCTCGCCGTGGCGCCGGTCAGCAGAATACGCTCGATGTTGCTCGCCCGGACGGTTTTGCCGACGACGATATTCTCGGGGTCGAGCAACAGTGTGCCGCCGGCACCCTGCGCCGCCCTCAGGTCTACGTCCCCCCGGAACGTGAGATCCTTCTTGCCCGAGACCTCGATTAAACCGCCGTCACCGGCAACGGCACCGCCTTTGGCGCTGATGTGGCCATGATAGTTAGTGGCGCCGTCCGACCATACGATCACCTTGCCCCCATCCCCGCGCCGGAGCGCGTCCGCCTTGACCCTCGCCCTCCGCTCGACCACCGTCCGGCTTGACCGAGGCACTGTCCCCTTACCCTGATAGGCACCACCTAGCAGCACCTTGCCGCCGCCTCTGTCTCCCGAGACATCCACACGGGCGCCGGCGCGCAGGGCCACTTGATCACCTAACACCTTGACCGTACCACCCGATTCCATTGCATTGCGCCCGGAGGCATCGAGGACACCCGAAACCTGCACCTTTCCCTCGGCTCCACCGTAGAGCACGATTTCCCCTTTTTCCCGTCCCACGCTCCGAGTCCGTATGATACCGCTCATGTTGATGACGTTATCGATGGCTGCTTGCGCTCTGGCGGCCGTGAGCAAAACCTCGCCCCCGTCCGCCTGGATCGTCCCCCTTTGCTTGACCAAGGTATCGATGGGACGCCCCTCGGAGTCAGTCAGCCCCTCCAGCGTCGAAGCATCCACTTGGACGTCCACAAGCTGGTCGCCGTAAAGGTCAAGCGTAAAGGCATCTCCGGAAGCCAGCGCGACGCGCCCTAACCGAGCCGTGATGGCGCCTGAATTCTCCACACCGGGGGCCACGAACGCGACCAGGCCACCTTCGGCCGCGTTGATCTCGCCGTTGTTCACGACCCTGCTCCCCGGCCGGCCAGGCTCCGTGAACCGATAGCGCCCGGCCATGAAGTCCTCATCGCCGATATTGGCCGTGCTGGCGACTAAACCGCCCACGTCGACCTTCGCCCCTTTACCCAACAAGATACCGTTTGGATTGACGAGGAACACGCGGCCGTTCGCGGTGAGACGCCCCTGGATGCTCGAGATATCTTGACCGGTGACACGGTTGAGCGTAGCGGAATGCTTCGACGGCTGCCGGAAGTTGACGCGCTCGCGGGCGCCGATGCTGAACGACTGCCAGTTAATGGCGGCGCGCCCTGTCTGCTGCACAACATCGAGGCGATGGGGCCGCGACTGGACGATGCGCGCCGCGCCGGCCACGACCTGTCCGCCCTGGGGCGCGGCGTAAGCCGATGCTGTAAGCCATGCCAGGACCAATACCGCCACCCCTATGCGATAGGTCATGACATCGGGGTTACTAACTCGGACAAGGCGTAGCCTACATGGCTTGTTTGATTTGCGGGTGCATGTGCTCACGTGATGTATATCGTTTGCTTGTTTCATTTGATCTTCCATTATTCCGGAGCGCTATCCGGTTCAATAGGTCGCGGCGATGCCGCCAAAAAAGCGCCCGCCGTCGTCGCCCTGCTCACTGACATCGCGCGTGAGGGGCTGGGCGAACTCGACGTAACCCGTGATGCCATAGCCTAAGGCCAACCTCAACCCAACTCCCGCCGACATGGCGGATTCATTCGCCTTCTCGCCGATTGCAGGATCCCGGCGCCAGACCTCACCCGCGTCGTAGAATCCGTACACTTGGTAGTCAGGGATCCAATCCCTGACATGCGGCCCTTGATACCGGAGTTCGAGTTGTAAAGCTCCGCCCGCATCCCCGACCAGCTCGGACGGGTCGTAGCCCCGGCCGAAGGGCTCGCCACCGTAGCTAAACTCCTCGGGGCTCAGC
>JBOIDW010000019.1:0-3850 GCA_050740655.1 Gammaproteobacteria bacterium
CCCGCTATGACGTGGAGCCCGACCCCTCGCGAGCCTATGGCGTGCTCGCACTCCATGGCCTTGCACCGTATCTTTATGAAGTGGATGCGGACCTGTTCGTTAGTGAGGAGGGCGACGTGTCCGCGCGCCTTGAGGTCGAGTACCCAATTCTAGTTACGCAGCGATTGATCCTGCAGCCGTCGTTCGAATTGGACTTCGCCGTCCAGGAAGTGGAGGAGCTCCGCGTCGGCCCAGGGCTAAGCCAGGTTGAGCTTGGCTTGCGGCTGCGCTACGAGATAACGCGTGAGGTCGCGCCTTACATCGGCTTCGTTTGGGAACGGAGAGTCGGGCGAACGGCGGATCTCGCAAGAGGCGTGGGAGAGGAGCTCGACACCCCGGCATTCGTGGCCGGCGTCCGGTTCTGGTTCTAACGCTTAGGTCCCCATATCTCCGCCTACCCGTCGGGCAGGCATTGCCGGAACCCAGAGTACCGGGACGCATATGGCATCCTGCGCGCTGGATGCCGGCAATCCCTGCCGGCATGACGGGTTATTTCGATGCGAATGGCGTTGCTGAAGCGGTTTTGTGCAAGAAGTCACAGCGAGAATCTAGCGAAAAGTAGACTGGCTTGCGAGACATAGAATCACTACACCGGGCGGTCGGGAGCTGGTTCTCCAGCCGGTTCGCCGCGCCGACGCCCTGCCAGATCGCGGCCTGGCCCGCGATCCTGGAAGGCCGGCATGTCCTCATCGCGGCCCCGACGGGTTCAGGCAAGACGCTCGCGGCCTTTCTCGCCGTCATCGATCGACTGGTGCGGACTCCTGCGCGAGGTGCGCCGCCGTGCGCCATCCCTGGAGCTGGTCTCGCTATCCGGTGCCGATCCCCTCAACTTGGCCGGCATCGTCACCCCCGGCGGGACGGTGCCCCGGGGATCGGGTCGTGTCCTCTATCTGGATGGCGTCCCCATCGCGTCGCAATCCGGGCGCGAGGTCCACATGAGCGAGGACCTCGACCAGGGCGCCGCCTGGGAAGCGCGCAAGGCCCTGCTGCGGCGCGGCGTCGGGGCCACCCGGCTCTCGTGGCCGAAAAGTGAACGGGCCGCCCACGAGCACGGAGGACCCACCTATCGTCTTGATAGGTGCATCTGTTAGGCGTAACCTAGAATCAAGCATGCCTATCCGGTTGGCACAGGTTGATCGGGGTTCTCCGAATTTGGGTACGCCCGCCTCGCACTGTATAGATCCCGGTAGGTTGGGGCTCAACCCGTGCTGCGATTTTCAGTACACTGTCAAAAGCCACCATCGGCCAAAACCGGCGGTTGAATCGGAATACAAACTCGTTGAGGTACGCCTGCAGATGCTTCGGACTGACCCCGTGGTGGCTACCCAACAACCATGCGTCGAGGTTGCCGAACACGATGTGGATCATCGGCAGGTGGGCTTCGGTTTTTGCTTGGTCGCCTTGAAGGGTCTGCGGATCGTGGCGATAGCCAAGCTTGGTGAGGTTGTCGTAGCCGGTCCAGCCATCCGTGCGGACCACGGGGGTCACCGCCTCGAGAACGAATGGCTCCAACTCCTTTCGGCTACGCCCCGGCACGACTTGGAGGCGGAGTCGTCCGGCGATGAGGCCGCGACCGTGCCCACCCTGGTGTTTGGCCTTCGCTTGCCCGGTAGGCCTATTCGGGTCGGGTCCCGGCGCCTTCGCACGAGGTCGCACTTCCACTGCGCCGACGACCAACGTCTTGTGGTGACGCCCCCGTCCCTCACCTTGCGTGGCGCCGCCGATCCAAGTCTCGTCCAACTCGACAGGCCATTCTCCGCCAATTCCGTCTCGCTCCGGGCGAACCATCCCAGCACGCAGCTTGTGCAGCATCTGAAACGCTGTTTCGTAGCGTCCGAGGCCGAGCTGCCGTTGGAATTGCAGGGCGCTCATACCGGGGGTCTGCGTCGTGACCAGGTAAGCCGCCCAGTACCAGACGTGCAGTGGCTGCCGCGAGCCGTGGATGACGGTGCCCGCTGTGAGGCTGGTCTGGTAGCGGCAGCGACGACATTCGAGTACGCGGGGACGGGACAACAGTCGCCATGGGTCGCCGAGAAGGCCACATGCCAAGCATTTGAAGCTTTCCGGCCAGCGGATACGCTCCAAATGGCGGGCGCAGGCCTCGTCGGGGAAGTACTGCTGGAACTCCAGAAGAGTCTTGGGGAAGTCGGGCACCCGTCAGATTCTGCCACGGAGACTAACCTGTGCCAACCGGATAGGCATGGAATCAAGGGAGAAGGAAAGTCAGTCCCTTTGCGCTTGTGCGACAGAAGCCAACCCCAACATTACGGGAACTGACGGATCGCGTTCATCGGTTGGCAAAGGAGGACCCTGACTGCATACTTTATAGCGTGCATGTACAGGATAGGATGCGCCAACGCGGTAAGACGATGCGCGATGTTTTGGAGACGTTGAAGAAAGGAGAGGGAGTGAAAAACCCGGAAGTAGACGCGTATGGCGATTTCAGAATCAAACTAAAGAGGTGTGTATCTGGGAAGCGTGTACAGGTTGTTGTTGCGGTCCGGGAGAAGGACTTATCGGTTGTGACAGTAATTTGATGCCAAAACGATGACGACTATGACAAACATGTATCACTACACAGAATGCGGATTGGATAACGTCTGGCTTGCTGACGGGTATGAGTTTTTCGATCTTCCTTCGGGAAGGCATCTAAAGATTGGTGATATTGAAGGATTACATCGGGCGATCGGCAGAACACTTGCGGAGAGAAAAAAGGACCTGACAGGAAAGGACATCAGATTTCTTAGGCAGGAGATGCTTCTTTCTCAAACCAGTCTTGCGAAGTTGTTGGAGGTAACTGAGCAAACTATTCATCGTTGGGAAACTAACAAATCCTATATTCCAAAGCCAGCAGAGTCACTTATTAGACTGCTCTACCGTGAGCATATTAACGACGATGCCGGAACAAATATCCGAAGTAAGTTAGAGAAACTTGCCGACCTAGAGGACGCAGTTGATGGCCAAAGGCTGACCGCTAGGAAGTCGATTAACAGAGATTGGCAACTTCAGCTTAACTTGGCAGCTTGAGAGACTAGTAGATCGTTTCTCTAATTTGGCAGTTTTGAATTTCGCCTCGGATCGCTATAGGTCGTCATACTGCGAAAGCAGGTATCCAGGATTACATCAGTTTTCTGGATGCCAGGGACGATTCGCCTGCGCCCCTCTATCCCGAAGCCGCGACCGAGACGCGCGAACGGGTCCCGAAGGAAGTACGTCAGGGTCCATTGGGAGCGGGAGGCGGGCACTCCCCGAGGTGTACCCCCTGCGCATGCGGGTCGGTAGCCGCAACGAGCGGTTTCACGCAAAGTGCTCGGGTTTACGGGACGCCGCTAACACGCTCGCAACGGATGGCCGTATCCCTATCCGAGCCTCCGCTACACCGGTCGCCGGTGCCCGAACCGCCGTCGAGACGATCGGCGCCTGAGCCGCCACTGAGGCTATCGTTGCCCCCTGCGCCGATTAGCCTATCGTTGCCCGCGCCGCCGCAGATCACATCGTTTCCGCCCCGGCCATCGATGGTGTCATTGCCGCCCCGGCCTTGGATTACATCGGTACCCGGCGTGCCCGTGAGAGAGTCCGCGGCCCCGGTGCCCACGATGGTCGCCACACGGCCCTGGCAGGTCACGGGGCAACGCAAACCGGCCAAGAGCTGAGCGGGTTCGGACGCGACATAGACCCGGCCTAATGGTCCGGTCTCCTCCAATACGGCGTCGACCTTCAGGCCTGCACGCCGCCGATAGAGGGATGGCAGCAGCCGGGGCACGGTTTTATCCACGTCCGCTTTGCCCTTTCCTATCAAGTGGTACACGCT
>JBOIDW010000020.1:0-4821 GCA_050740655.1 Gammaproteobacteria bacterium
AGCGGCCTCCCTCCGACGGGCCGTGGCCCTGGCCGGTTACGAAATGCCGGCGCCCCATCGAAGATGACGGCCCGGTCCAAACCCAGCGAGCACCTGGCGGACGGGGCAGATGGCCGTCCTCAGCCACATTGGTCGAGCTCGATGCCCATACGGATCTCTCCATGATGTCAAGAACCAATCGGGAACCATGGGTACTTGACATTCGAGAACCATGGGTTCTATAATGCGGGTTCAACACCAAACACCAAGAGGATCTTTTATGCAAAAATCTCGAAACTCGACTAACCGTAGCGGCCTCCCTCCGACGGGCCGTGGCCCTGGCCGGTTACGAAATGCCGGCGCCCCATCGAAGATGACGGCCCGGTCCAAACCCAGCGAGCACCTGGTGGACGGGGCAGATGGCCGTCCTCAGCCGTTCGAGGCTGTCAATCTCAATCAGCTCCTTGTTTGGCCATTGCTGTCGTCTGGGCTATGACGTAGCCTCCCGCGCGCTAGTCCCAGAACTGGCCAAAGGTTAGCAGCCCGTCTTCGATCGCTTGAATCTCTTCGCGGCGCATCCGTTCGCGGAACTCTAAGAGCTCAGTCTGGGCCATGCCGCGAACCGATACGCCGCCAGGCACGTCCCTGACATGGACATATCGGCGTCGGCTCGGCTTGCGCAGCCGAGGCAATGACAGCAAAGGCGGCCGCCGGACCGCCGCGGTCGCTGCAATCCCGCCCACCTGGACGCCTCCAGCGGACGCAAAGACGTACGCAATGGGCCGCGGGCGCCGCACTGGGAGGACGAACGACCCCCCCGCGATCCGTATCGGCGTTACCGATGCCCTGCTTGTCTGAGCCGCCCCACCGGACTGCGCTCCGCCCGATGCGGTGTAGGTGAAAATCGTGGTGCCTGCAGGCGTATAACTCGTCTGCGCCGCACCGCCAGAGAGGGCGCCGCCGGCCGGCACGTAGTCCTTAGTCTTGGCGAGCGCGGCACTCCCCCCGGTCTGCGCTCCGCCCGAGGCGGCGTAGTCCTTAGTCTTGGAGACGGCGGCAGCATCCCCGGTCTGCGCGCCGCCACTGACCGGGTATGCCTTCGTCTTCGAGAGAGCCGCAGATCCGCCGGTCTGCGCTCCGCCCGAGGCGGCGTAGTCCTTAGTCTTGGAGACGGCGGCAGCATCCCCGGTCTGCGCGCCGCCCGAAGGCGTATAGGTGAACGTCTGCTGCGGCGGCGGCGTGGACTCATCCCCGAAGATCGGATCGAGCCACGAGGCGGGCGCGAGCAACTGGCCTACATAGGCGCTATCGGTGCGGATCCCTCTGGCCAGTCCGCCAGCGAGGGGTAGCCCGAGGTCGAGTAGCACCTCCGTAGTACTGCGGTTGCCGGGTAACGGCGACCAGGCGAGGGCAAAACCGATCCTGGCCGGGACCAGATTCGCTCCAAGACCACCGGCCTGAAGATCGATGCCCGAGAAACTGGTCGCACTGATCGTCCAGTTGTAGCAGCCGGACCGGTGGCCGGTACCGCTGTCGGTCAGTGTCGAGACGACGTTGGTCACGGCCCTGCCCCGGTTTCGGTATTGGGGACGATCTCAAGATTCGATTCGATCCGGAGCACGGCGCCCTCGGTGACCTCGATCACCACGATGTCGCCGGGCTCAGGGGCTTGCGCGACAGTGATCAGCGGATTGCCCGACCACCACGTATGCGGTGAATACGGGCCGATCCAGGCGTCCTCGATCAGCCGGTCATTGACCCAGACGCGCAAGCGCGAGGGGCGATCGGCGCAAGCGGTGGCGTACTCGAGGAGAAACGGGGTGTCGGGATTCCCTGGGCGCCTTAGCGCATGGCGTCCGGCGCGCAGCAGCATGCGATCACATCCAATCCTCGAGCCAGGAGAAGGTGATCTCGGATGCCGGCCAGGCCGTCGCCGCGACCTGAATGAGCGCGATCCCGGCGCCTGGGCCGAGGACGATCCCGCCGGGTATCGGATAGACGATGCCGGCACCTTGGACGGCCGGAGCTGTCCAGCCGATGCCGAGGTCAACCGTGTCGAGCGTAGGCTGCCCAGTGAATGCCGCGAGGTCGAGGAGGACGCCCGAGGGCGGTGCGATCCCGCGCTCGCTGTGTTGGGCGATCCCCGGAGTCACGGTCGACCCCGCGGTCCCGCGCACGGTAATGCGCCGGCCGCGGAAGGAATCGCCGGCCGCGCCCGCGCCGCCCGCCTTGAACAACGCGAAGGAGACGACCTTGATGCGTTGCGATGCGTGCGGGTTCCAAAATGCAGCGATCGCATGATCGGCGGTCGCGGCGGTCGCCGCGCTTTCGCCTCGGACTGAGTACATGGGGGTCTATCTCCTTAATCGAGCGTGAGCTTGGGCGTGATCTTGATCTGGTCGCCGTTGTTTACGATGTTGTATGGCCCGTCTGAAAACCGCTCGGCCCAGATCAGGATGCCGCTCGTCGCCTGGACGATGAAATACCCGTAAACGTTGCCGAGGTTGCCGGTGAACGTGAAAGTCTGCTGCGCAAAGCTCGCATCGGAGGGTGCGGCCTCGGTGATAGTCCAGCTCGTACCCGTCAGCGTGATCGCCGAATATCCGAATCCGCTGGCCTCGGTATAGGTCGAGGCCGTGTCCGTCTCGGCCGGCGTGATGTTGTTCGTGAAGAGTTTAAGGATCGGATTCTCTGGCGCCGTGTGATTTACAATCGCCTTCAACATCCGCCCCTCGCCTACGTTTGGGACCAATAGCGTCATTTCGGTAGCTCCTGTTTAATTAGCTTGGTTATAAATCCGCGGGGATCCCGCTCGGTAACGATCTCGGACCTCAACGGCCTGGGAGCGGCCATAACGTTGATCACCGGCGCTCCGATGTGAATATCCGGTGGCTTAACGTGTGCGCTCCTGTCATCATCCCCTTGGGGCGCGGGTGCTTGAGCCGTTGGAGCGGGCGCCCTGTCGATGCTCAAATTGAGCCCATACTGTTTCGCGAGCGCATCCTCTTTCGCGAGCTGGATGTAAACGTCTTCCAGATCCTCTCCCTGCTCGGCTACCACCGCCGCGCGCGTCTTGAAGCCGGCGCCCACGGCCGCGATGGAGGCGTCGGTGTCCTTCAGCGGATCGATCCACTGCCAGCCGCGCGGCTGGTAATGGACCTTGCGGAATTTCTCGAACTTGGAGACCGGGAGTGGCAGCGCGCCGGTGAGCAAAGCCATCGCGAGCCACGCCTCGAAGACCGGAGCGACTAGGTGCTGTATCGTCCAGCCCTGTAGCACGCGCCAACGATCCCGCTCATCGAGCAGGCCGGAACGGATTGAGGAATAATTGACACCCTCCAGATCGTTGGCGAGGCTCGTATAAGCGACCCCGAGCCCGGATGAGATGCCGCGTAAACAGGATTTTACGAACTGGCCGTAGTTGCCTACCGGGTGGTCGGGCGCCCAGGATGCCAGGTCATATCCAACCGGCAGCTCCTCAAAAGTACCCGGACTGGCGTCCTTGATGAGATTCCCAGAATCGTCCGTGTCGTCTCCGAGCAAAACCCCGGACCCACCATCGCCAGTGCGCTTGTAAAACCCCATCTTGCTGGCGGCGATGCGCGCCGCAATTAGCTCGGCCTCCTCGTATCCGCCCAACTGGCGGAGCCGCGACATAGCAGTGTGCGCCCATGGCATGCCGCGGGTCTGGTCTACACGATCGACGATGTAGGCATGCAGCATTTCAGCGGCTGGGATCCGCACCGTCTGAGCCCCTGCCCCGGTGTAGTAGCTCTGGACTCCAGTCGGACGGGATCGCACATGGTACGCCACGGCGCGCGACCATTGGTCGAGCTCGATGCCCATACGGATCTCTCCGCCGCCCGGCAGCGCGGCATTATGGTTCTCGTCCAGGCGATCGGACTCGATGAACTGGAGAGCCAACCCATAATCGTTTGGGAATCCGCGGACGATCCGGACGAAACATTCCCCGTCAATTGCCACGGTCCGGATGAACATGCGCTGTAGGTCGTGAAACGACTGACGGCCACTGACGTCGGCCATCATCGAGCAGCACCACGTTTTCCACCCGTCCTCGATGAGGGCGTTGGCCGCGACGTCCGGGCGCCCGTCGAGCTCGGCGGCGCGCGCCTGAATAAGTATCCCCTGCGGCCCGACGACGTTTTGCTCGACCATGTGGGCGAACTTTTTGACGTAGTCGTTATTGCGATAGAGATCGCGCGATCGCGCTCTGGCCAGGCGGATCGCGCCATAGACTTCTTGGTCAGCGGTGGTCGCGCCGGCGATCCAGTCCGCGGTAAGCCTCGATTGTTGCGCCGCCTGGTAGGTCCGCAATTGCCGCATCGCAGGCTGCGCACGGACCGCAGCAGGCGGGCAATAGCCCATGCCGACGAGAGCCATAAGATCAGCCATTATAAGATCAGCCATTGCGGAACCTAATGAACACGTTCGGGCCACGGGCTAACCCCGCGGCAATGTCGGCCGCCTCGGCTTGTGCTCGCCAGTATTCGATTGCCCTGATGAAATCCCCAGCGTTGGCGAATGTCATGCTGCGCGTACCGATCGTGTACTGCTGGACCCCGCCCCGCGACAGGGAGTACGCCCTATAGGCCGCGACCAATTGATCGTAAATCTGGCGTGCCTCGGTGCGGTATTCAAATGTCGGTGTGGTGACGGTCGCTAGGTTAGGTTTGACTTCGAGGCGCCCGGCGCCGACCAAGAATCGCTCTAAGGCTTTGGTCGCGTACGATTGCCACGAGTAGATGCCGGCGGCAAACGCGGCGCTTGTGACCGCGCTGATGGTCACCGAATGATCTGCGCCGATCGCCGATGCCGTTACGC
>JBOIDW010000021.1:0-3729 GCA_050740655.1 Gammaproteobacteria bacterium
CGGCCTGTAGCCTGCGGCCGTGTTCAAATGCTTACGCCAACTGCCCGGCTGCGGGATGTGCATGCTGGAGGAAGAAGCGGAGCATCTCCCGCGTCGCGTCTGGCCCTTGGGGATCGGTGTAGGACCCGGCAGGGCTGCCGCCCGACCAGGCGTGGCCCAGCCCGTGGATGGTCCACTGCTCCAAGACCGTGTACCCGCTCGCGTCCTTATAAATAGTGCGGTTATAGGCGTGCCCCCCAGATACCCGGCTGCGCTGCATACTTTTCTGTAGATCCATGGCCGAAGCTGCCCCCGACTGCCCCAGGACATGGTCGCCGTTGAGGGGATGCACCTTAGTGTCCTGGTCGCCATGGAACACAATCGTTGGGACGATGGGCCGCCCTGCGCCGACACCGGTATCCTCGGACAAATCTCTGGCCGCGACTTGACCCTGCTGCATGGCGAGGTGGGCCGAAGCAAGGTCGCTCGCGGCCCCGGGCGCGAGGCCAGAATGCACGCCGACCGCGGCATAGAGATCGGGGTAGGTCATGGCCAGGATGGTCGCGGCCGCAGCGCCGGCCGAGAGCCCGGCGATATAGATCCGTCGCGGATCAACCGCGTAGTCCCGCATGATCTGACCGGTGATCCCGGCAATCAGCGAAGGCTCGCCCTCGCCGCGCCGCTGATGGCTCGGACTGAACCAGTTCCAGCACTTCGAGGCATTGGCGGAGACGGCCTGCGCCGGGTAGGCGACAAGGCAAGTATTCTCTTCGGCGAGCACATTCATCCGCGTGCCAGTGGCGAAGTCATCGGGCGATTGGGTGCAGCCATGCAGCATGACGACCAGCGGCACCGCTTGTCCCTGATAGCCGCTGGGGATGTAAAGCTTGTAGATGCGACCTCCGGCGTGGTTGCTGTAAGAGCCGGTGATGAACCGTCCGTCGGGCGGCACCACCTCTGCCGTCGGGAGGGAGGACGGTTTCGTCTGTCCTGCCGTTCCGAGGGTCGCACCGATCCGCACGAGCCGGCCTAGGAAGTGGCGCGGCGGCTTGGGCATTGGCGGCTGAGCCGCCGCTTCCGTCGCTTGCGCGAAGTCGGTGGGCTGCGGCTTGGCATGGGTTTGAGCGGAGCTGGCCGCCGTCGGAGGGTGAGACGCTGTTTCCTCGACCACCGGGTCGGGCGCGCGGTCGATGATGTTTCCAAGGTCGGCGCCGGGCGCGGGCGGGCTTTGTTCAAGGATCTTGGGCGCGGTCGAACCTCTCCCGGTTCGGAGTATCCGTAGCAGCAGCGCCGTCGCTTCGCCGATCCGACCTTTGCGGGTGAGGCGGGTCGCCTCGATTATGTCGGGGTGGAGTTGGTCCTTCATGTGCTCAGGCTTTCCGTGCAGGGGAAGCAGGGACATCGCGATCTTCGCTTGCCGCCGCGCTCCGTTAGCGCATTCGGTCCGCCAAAGCGGCTTTGACCGCGGGGCTGGCACGCAGCGCTCCGAGCACGACGACCGACGCGATCGTGGCCCGCGCCAGTTCCGGAGCGACATCCTGGGCGATGCTGGCTAGCCCCAACACCTGAATGTGCAGTGTCCGCCCCGCCGCGCGCGCGGCCTCGAGATCTTCGCGGCCGTAATGCCGGAGCCCGAGCTCCAGGCTCTTGCGCGCTACAGACTGCTTGGCCACCTCGGCATGGCGGTCGAGAAGATTGCGGATGGCGGTTCGGATGAAGTCGGTTCGGTTCGAATAGAACCCCTCCCGCACCATCAGATCGATGTGACCCAAATCGACATACCCCAGATTGACCGTGATCTTCTCGCTATCGCCTGCCTTCGGCCGCAACTCATAGACGTTGTCTCGCATTACCATCCCCTTACCATCCAGATAGATGGTAAGTAGGACGCGCAGTCAGTCCTTTCAAGAGCGCCGATTCCGACATGACCGCAGGGGCGGGTTCAACCTTGAGCCGAGCATCGCGCCGCCTGTAGGCGCCGATCGCCCTGCAGCTGGCGCGAGGCCTGGCGCGGGAGGGTGCGACCGTTGCGGTTCATTGGCTGTGGCGGCCGAAATCACCCAGGCTGGGCGCCAGGCCTTCGTCGTCGAGGGCGAATTCAGCACCCTGAGCGGCGTGGACGCGGTGGGCGCCGCCTTAGCCGAAGAGGCCGGCGCGACCCTGTGATCAACATCCTGGTCAACAACGCGGGCCGGCAGATCCAGAGGAGCGGTGGCAAGCGAGGAGGCGTTCAACTATCTCTTTGCCGTCAACATCAAAGCGGCCTTCTTTCTGATCCAGCGGCTGAAGCCCGTGCTGCGCGACGGCGGCCGGATTGCCAACATTTCGTCGGCACCCTCCATCACCGCTTTCCGACAAGATGGCCTACGCCATGGCCAAAGCGGCCACCAACGCTATGATCAAATCCTTCGCCAGGGCGCTAGAGCCGCGGGGCTCCTTCACGCGATCCTTGCACACAGGTAAGCAGCGGCCACGGACCAGGGCCGCGTTGGCGGTGGTGCCCGCGACCACCGGAATCGGACTAGATGCGTCTTAAGAGGCGGGAACTCTGTGATTGGGGTTGATGTAAGTGGGCAAGATCTCCTCGACCGGGACTGGGGCGATGCCGAGATCTTGCAGCGTCAATTCCTTTCCCTCGACCACATTGTCTCGCTGCATCAGCCTAACTTGATCGCGGGTCAATGGCGGGTTGGGAAGGAAGGCCATCAGGGCCGCCAAACTGTCCCACACGAAGAAAGGAACCGGGGCAAGGATCCGTCTCCTGTCGACCCGCTTCAACACCAACTGTACCAGAGCTTGGTAGGTGTAGACCCGGGGGCCGCCGAGTTCGTAGATCTTGCCTTTCGTCGAGGGATTGGCCAAGACCCTCACGCAGGCTTCCGCAACATTTCCCACATACACGGGTTGCAGATTCGTGCGGCCCATACCGAACAGGGGGAGGACCGGCGATTGTCGTGCGATGCCCGCGAGTGTGTTGAAGAAGGCATCATCCGGCCCGAACATCACGCTAGGACGCAGGATCGTCGCTCCATCAAACGCTTTTTTGACCAGGACTTCCCCGATTCCCCGGGCTCGAACATAAGGGGAGGCCGACGTGGGATCGGCACCCAGACCCGAAATATGGATGAGCCGCTCGGCTCCTGCTTGGGCTGCTTGCCGGGCGACATGCAGGGCCCCCTGTCCGTGGACCGCGTCGAACGTTGCCCCACCTTTCTCAACATAGTGACCGACGGTATTGACTACCGAAGCCGACTGGTTCACCGCGTCGGCAACCGTTGATTCGTCCCATGCGTCGGCTTGCACGAGTTCGATTTGACCGCCCCGGCCGAACCGTTCGAGGAAGGATGCGCGCTCGGGGTGGCGCACCCCCACGCGTACCATCATCCCCTCGGCCGCCAGGGACTTCACGATTTGGCGACCGAGGAATCCCGACCCTCCGAATACGGTTACACGTTTGGATGCCATCGGTTCTCGCTCCAGTCGCCTGGCACGGAATACCCCCTAGAGGCGGAGGTGCCCCACAGGGCAAACTTAAGCCTTCCCCCGGATCGGTCCTGGTTCATCATACTGCCGCCAGCGGCTTTGCCGGTGTGGAGGTGAGCGGACAACCCCTGATGCCATGGACCCGAGACCATGAGCCCGCCCAGTGACGTCCCCGGCGTTGCTGACGCCGTGGCGCGGGTGCGCGCCTACCACCAGCGCACCAAGCACATGCCCGGGCGTTACGCCCCTGGGCCAGGATACATGGAC
>JBOIDW010000022.1:0-22805 GCA_050740655.1 Gammaproteobacteria bacterium
GTTGGGTAGAAACATAGCGAATCCTACAATGGGATCAGCTCGACGATCTGCTCGGCCGTATTGGCGAGATTGGCGATCGCCTGCGCTTCCTTGGCGATCGTCGAGTACTCGAGCGCGCCCTTGGCCAACACGTCGTCGCTGCCGATGTCAGTCGCGATCACGCTCAGTTGTAGATCGACCTCGGCGCGTAAGGGGTTGAGCAAGGAGTCGTACTCCTGCTCCGCGATCGTCATCGAGTCGATCGTCACCGGCAGCACGCGCGTCAAGCCCCAGATAAACAGGATGCGCGGATATTTCTCCCGTGGGATGGGTTGTGCCGGCGCGTCGTCACCACCGCCGCCCAGGGCATCGCCGATGGCGTCGAGCGCTTTGCCGATGAGGCCCGCGATCTTGGCGCTGGGCAGTACCATCTTTTCCAGTGCACATAGTTGCGGGCCGATCCCGAACAGTTTCGCCAGGGCCTTGTCCTCGTCCAACATGTTGGCGGCGCTGAAGTGGGCCTTGAACGAGATCCTCTCGAACGTCTTCTCGCCGGCCTGGGTCGTTTCGCGCTGGGTCGCGCCGGTCGGGCGCGGCGGGATCTGCAGGCTGCGGGACAGCGACTCCGGATTGAACTGAAAGATCACCACGTTCGGCATCGGTCCGATCAAGTCGGTCCCGTATTCGATCAAGGCGCCGCGCAGGAGTGGCATATCAAGCCCGGCTCGTCGTGCGGTGAGCGATGCGCTCCGCGATCCGGGTGGCGAGCACGCCCGGCTCCGTGCCGGTCGCCACGCCGAGGCGACCGGCATCGATTTGGTGATCCGGCGCTGCGTCGATCTGCCGCCCCCGCATGGCGCGTGCGAGCGCCGGACCCAGAAGCCGCGCAACCGTTTGCGCGGTCGCGGGTGACACGCCGCGCAGGTCGAGATCGAGTCGGTCGATGACCAGTCGTTTCATCGCGTTATCCGTTCGCCGGCGAGCAGTTGCAGTTCTTGTAGCCCGGATGCAGCGCAGCGGAATCCGGGTTGCCGGCTAATTGCTCCCTGCCAGACCCGGAATTCTGCTAAGCTACGAACCTGCAAGGACATATACATCATGGCAACTCTTACTTTTGATACCCTAAAATTCGCCAACAAACTCAAAGCCGCGGGCGTGCCGCCGGAGCAGGCGGCGCATCGCCAGCAAGCCGTTCGTCGCTTTCTGTTTCGGCCATCAATTTCGCCAATCCATAATTCTCGATGACTTCCTCGATTCGCTGGAATTCATCAAATGGAATCTGAACGGCAACCGGCTTTTGATTTTCGTCTACAACGATACTCTTATGGATTTCGAGCATATTGAAATCTCCCAATGAAATTCATAAATGAGTAATACCATTTAATCCCGTAGCCTGCACAGTTCTCGTAGGATGGGTAGAGGCGATAGCCGAAACCCATCCTATCCATCCGCCGCCCTTTGATGGGTTTCGCTTCCCTCTACCCATGCTACGCGGGTTAGTATTCCAGCCCGTAGCCCGTAGCCAGTAGGTTGCCATGAAAGTACAAACTTTCATCCCTCGGGGTGTCGATGCCCACGACATGACCGTTGGGGTGACGAAGGAACCCCAACATCACCGCTATTCGCCAAATTTGTCCTTGTCATTGTTCGTCTCCGGACCGCCGGCCCAATCTTTCGTATAAACTCCATTCGTAACATACCGGTGAAATGTCGAGTGCGGACAATCCGCAACCCGTTCAACGTATCCGAGTTTCACCGGGTTGAAATGGACGTAATCCACGTGTCTTGCATAGTCCAGCTCATCCCGAATCAAGTGCTCCCAGTACCGACGTTGCCAAAGCCCCCGTTCGCCTTTAGCAACGCGACTCGCATTGCGTCGTTCGTCCTTGCCGATTTGCCAATCGCCTACTGGCAGCGTCCACACCGCATGCAGGTGATCGGGCAAGATCACCATGGCATCGATGTGAAACCGGTGCGCTGATTTAACCTTTTGCACCACCGCCCGAAGCAGGTCCACATGTTCCACCAATAAGTTGCGATTACGTTCGGCAAGATTGACGGTGAAGAAATACGTTCCACCTGCCACCTTCGCCCGGCGATAATCCATCGATCCAATTCTTCCTGCCTTCTCAACGTACCCACCACCTCACCGTAGGTTGGGGTGACGAAGGAAAGCCAGGGCCAGGGAATGGCCCTGCATGGCGTGCCGAGGACGCAACCCCAACGCAACCCTCGCCGTCGAATGTTGGGGTTCGTACCTCACCCCAACCTGTCATAGCTTTGTCAATGCCTCTTTTTTCTCTTAAATTCATGGCTGTTTCCCGCGCCGACTTTCACACTTGATTTCATCGAAATACAAGTATGCTCGATAGCCTGGACGGGGTGCATCGATTCGTCCACGGGTAGTGCACGCGCTTGGCACTCGTTGACTTTCTGAGCACGATAGTTACGCTTTTTCATGGCGAGAATACCTCCTGCGTTATGGGTTGCTGGCACTGTTTGCCATCCCATATTCTGAGGGTTCTCGCCTCTCTCTTATAGCTGACTACGCGGGCTGATCGATGCGACCGGCGGGGCCATTGGAGAACGTGTCGCCATCTCCGCTCAACGCAGCGGGAGGCCGAGGCCGAACTGCAACTCGAACTTGTTCCGGCCGAGCGCTTCGGTGAGCAGGTAGTCATCTTCGACGAAGCCAGTGGCGATCAGCTCCAGCCCGTGAGAAAGCGGGACCCGCACGTCGGCACCAGCGCGGAACCCGAAGCCCGACTCCTGATCCAGCGACAGCCCGCCGAACGGGTTAAAGAGCACATGAGGGCCGAAGGGTTGGAGGTTGTATACTTTGCCGCTGACCGCAGCCCCCGGCGTGTGGGTGCCGACGTCGACGCCGAGCTCCACGGGACGACGCCCACGGGCGTTGGCCACGGTTTGGACGCCGACGATGGGCCCGCCTCGCGACAGCAAGACACGCAGGTCGGGATGTGTCCAGTCGATCCCACGCAGCGAGTACGACGGCACCTCGAAGTCGAGGTCACCGTATCCCACGTAGCGAATTATACCCTTTACGATGCCCAAGACACCGCCCGAGCCCGCGGTCGTGACCCCGGTGAGGAGCGACAGCGTCGTGGGACTGAGACCGGTGCCGCGTTGGCCGAGCTGGGAGATGTATTCTTTGATGTCATCATTCGGCAACCAGCCCGCCTGCGAGGCGACCGAATAGAAGAACGGATTGGTCTTGGCGAGGAAATAGTAAAGCGCCTCTGGAAAGCTCGCTATGCCTTTGCGCTCCCACTCCGAAACCATGGACGTAGAGATCAACGACTCCTGGTTCACGCCCGCCGCCGAGCGGACGAGCGAGTCCAGAGGGCTATTGGCGCCGCTGCCTTTGTAGTCCGTGACGCCACTCCAGAGCTTCCACCAGTGGTCCTTCGGATACTCGAGGTCGGTCTTCCAACCCTGTCGCCTCCCCTCGCGGACATGGCCCAACTCGTGGGTTAAGACAAATGGTATAAGCTGGGGGTACGTGAACAACAAGCCGATGCCGAGCCGTGCGGCGCCGGCCAGCCACGGGTGCGCAATGCCGCGGGTGCGCTCTGCGATCGGATCGAATCCATACCCGAGCAGCCGGCTGATCAGGGCATAGTCCGCGGCGAGCGCGTCCGGGTTCAAAAACGGGTCCTCCACCGGGAGGAACGCGGGCACCGCGCCGCTCGCAGGGGGCTTGTCGATCTCGGTTTTGTCGGGATCACGGGCGATCGTGCCGGCGGCTGGAGCGGCCTTCACCACCGGCCGCGCCTCCCCCTCGAACTCGTTTGGGGACAGACCACGCCTTTCATTGCTTGGTGCAACACTCATCCCATCCACACCTGACTGCTGGACCACATGCGTAAGCTCATGGGCAATCAGTCGCCGTCCCTCGCGCGTCCCTGGTGCGAACCGCCCCAGACGGAACACGATATCGTGTCCTACCGTATAGGCATGGGCGTTGACCTCCCGCGCCGACCGCTCGGCGTCCGCGCCGGTGTGCACCCGTACCGTGGAGAAATCGTGGCCGAAGCGTTGTTCCATGTCCTCTCGCAATGCCGGTACCAGCGGCCTGCCGGGACTGGCAAGGGACTGGTCTACACTGGTGGGCGCCGCATCCATCTGCCCATTCGAGTGTCCTGAGAAGCGCTGGATGCGTGGTAGTGCGCTGCTAACTTTGGAATTCGTCGGCGCTGTCATCACCTGCTCAGCCACCCGATCCGCTTCCTGTTCATATTGGTCGCCGGGTTCGCTGATCGCCCGTTTGGTCTGGATACCCAACATGCGCTTCGTTCCGCACTCCTCGCACTCGCTACTCAGACCCGCCGAGCCGCCGCAGGCGCATTTGCGTTGCAGGAGGATGCCGTGGCCGCTCGCCGATTGCGGCTTTGCGTTGGCCGTTTGCAAGGATGCGGTGCGACTCATGATTTGATACTCCTTGCAATACTGCGCGACTGCGCGCCGTTTGTGTTCCGACAGACAGACTGTGGTTTTGCACCGTGCTCTATAGGCACTTGGCCGACCGGCTTCCGTGCGGTGTTGCCGATGTTCGCAAGTCTGGTTGCGGTGTCGGGGTCGGCAAACAGCCGCGTCCGCTCCGCTTGCAGCCCGGCAGCGATGGCATGGCGGTCTTCGTGGCGGAAGCACCTCAGGAAGAGACTGTCCATATGAACAACAATGTGCTTCATGTCCAATATCGCTGGTGTACCTTTGGCGCTTCCTCGCCGCATCTGATACCGGAAGTTATCGACACATCCATGTGTTCTGGATTCCGGCAATCCGTGCCGGAATGACGGCTGAAAAGAAAAAGATATCATACCCATCCCCGCTCTCTGCGTCTTACAGTATTCGTTCACGCGCAGTAGCTGTAGGATGGGTAGAGGTGATAGCCGAAACCCATCAACACATCCCCCGCCCAATGATGGGTTTCGCTCCGCTCTACCCATCCTACACAGGCAAGGTCTTGCGTTTTTCCCGTTCACACCCACCCCCGTGTCTCTGCATCCGCTAACGGCCGCTCGCGTTTCGACGCTTCGCCGTGCGCGGCATTCAGAAGATGCACCATGCCCACCGCATCGCCACCCTCGGCGGCGAGGAAGGCAGCGTTGAGGGCGATGTTGCGGATGTTGCCACCGGCGACGTGGAGCCGGGCGAGCTTGGCGTAATCTATGCCCTCAATCGGCGTGCTCTCCGGAAACATGCCGCGCCAGATCAACTCGCGCTGCTCCTGGTTGGGGAACGGGAAATGGACGACGAAGCGCAGCCGGCGCTGGAAGGCCGTATCCAGTGCGGTCTTGATGTTGGTCGTCAGGATCGCCAAGCCACGATAGGATTCCATCCGTTGCAGGAGATAGCTCACCTCGATGTTGGCGTAGCGGTCATGGCTGTCCTTGACCTCGCTGCGTTTGCCGAAGAGCGCGTCGGCCTCGTCGAACAACAAAATCGCGCCGCTGTCCTCGGCGGCGTCGAAGACCCGTTTGAGATTCTTTTCGGTTTCCCCGATGTACTTGCTCACCACCGACGACAGATCGATGCGGTACACGTCCAGGTGCAGCTCGTTGGCCAGCACCTCGGCGGCCATGGTCTTGCCGGTGCCGCTTTCGCCGGCGAAGAGGGCGCTGATCCCGAGGCCGCGCGAGCCCTTGCGGGCGAAGCCCCAGTCTTCGTAGACCTTGAGGCGGTGTTTCACGTGGGCGGCGATCTGCCGTAGGGTGGATCTCTGCGCTTCGGGTAAGATCAGATCGTCCCAGCCCGCGGCCGCATCGATGCGTTGGGCGAGGTCCTCCAAACGGGTGCGCTCTAGCCCGCGGCAGGCGTGCCAGAGCGCCCCTTCGGGATGATCGCCCGCGGCCAGCGCCGGGGCGAGTTCCTGCCCGGCCTCGGCGATACTGCGCGCGCTCAAGCGGAACTGCGCGGCGACGCCGTCCAGCCCGCCGTTGACACGCGTCGCTGCCGCGCCCAAGGCCTCTTCCCACAGCCGTTTCTGCTCGCCTCGGTCGGGTCTGTTCACGGCGAAGCGGACTGTCGCGCGTTGTAGCGTTGCGGGCTGTTGCGAGCCGACGAAGACCACGCCGCCGATGCGTTCCGCAAGCCGGAGGGCGGTTGGTGTCGGGCCGGCCTCGCCGAATTCTATATAGAGCGCGCTTTCGAGCAGCGCGGCCTCGCGTTCCCATAAGACGGCCAGAGATTCAGATTCGTGGGGGCTCGCTGGAATATCTTCGGCCCGAAGGACCTGCACTTGCAGGCCCAATTGCCCGGCGACACGGCACGCGACATCTTGCTGGCCATGGGCATCATCGCCGCAGAGTTGCACCACGGGCAGTGAGCCTGAATGATCGTGCAGCACTTGGGCAACGCGGTCACACACGGTCTGGTGCGCGGCCGCCATGAGCTCGCCGGCCGACACCGGCCGCAGCAACCCACGCAGGCGCGGGTCGAGGTAGTTGACCCCGGCCAGATAGTGCAACACGCGTTCATCGATGCGGAGACGCGACGTGGTGAGGCCGGTGCTCTCGTCGACTTCGACCAGCCGCCAGCGGCGCAGCGGGCGTACCGGCGTGAGCGCGCTCCAGTGGGGCTCGGGCAGCGCCGCGAGCGCCAGCCCGAAGCTCGCTTGCGCGCGGCCCTGCCTGGCGTCGGCACAAAGTGCAGCGAGCTCGGTGTCCATCTCCACGCCCGCGCAGAAAAGGAGCAGGTCACGCTCGAAGGCGCTCAAGCCGAAACTGTCCGACAGGCGGTCGATAGCCGCCGGGGCCGGCAGCGTGCCGCGGGCTTGCTCCAACGCCGTCGTAGCGGCGGCTTCGTCGTCTCCGCGAAGCCGCAACTTGAGACGGGCAAACTCCGCTACCAGATAGCGCTGGTTGGCCTCGGTCCAATCGTGGTGGAGCTCTGGCGCGTTCATGTGATGACGATGCGTTGATTGCGGAAGACCGGTGGATCGACAGAGCGATCGATGATCGGGCTGTCGATGCCGTCGATCCGCAGCCGCGCGAGGAGTCCCGGTGCGGGCGCTACCGGCGCGTTTTCGATGACGAAGCTGAGCGAAGTCGCGAGCGGGGCGAAAGCCTGCGGCAGGAATTCCTGCTGGCCCAGCACCAGGACCACCCGTTGCCCGGCGCGCAGGGCCGGATGGAAGTTGATCGTGAAGCTCGCGGTACCGGCGGCGTCGCGAGCCACGCTCATCGGTAGCCCAGTGATCTCGGGCGCGAGCGTCATGGCGAGCCGATTGGTCTCCCGCGGTTCGATCTCTCCGGGACGCAACACCCGGGCACCCACCTGGTAGACGCCGGCCGGAAAGGCTGCCGCCTGGGCGATGAGGATGGAGAACTGCATCAGCGCCACCCCGCCCGTGCCCATCGCGGCAATGCTCTCCTCGATCTCGAAACGATCGTTTGTGAGCAAGACCGTGCGGCCGGCGCCGTCGAGGTGGTGGCCCGTGAGGTCGATCGTAACGCCGAGTCTCGCCACCGGCTGTCGTCCGGGCGGCACTATCGCCTCCAGCATAGGCAGCGGCGGCACCAGGCTGGGCTCCACCACCACGCCGCGGTCGCGGTGGCTGACTGGATCGACCGGCCCGCGGGAGAGCACCGGTAGGGGCGAGCTGACTGGCTCGGTGGCTTCGATCAGCACCACACTCGCCATGTAGGCGGCGGTGGGTCGGAAATGGCTCTGGGTCGCGGTCCAGAGCTTGGATATTTCTTCAGTGTTGAGAAATTCGGGGGTGATTTTTATCTGCTCGACCTGGTCCGCCAGCCCAGAGTCGGCAAGGGCGCGCAGCGCAGGCGGCAGTGCCGTACCCACCACGGGCGAGGGGTTGAGCGCGGTCTGGATGGCCTGGCGGGTGAGCACGGGCATTTCGTGCAGGAGCTGCATCGCGTAGCCGAGTAGGATTTCCGCATGCAGATCGCCACCGCTATAGGCCGAGAGCAGGTAGTGCAGGTTGAGCGCGAGCGGCGGGTTGCTCAGCCGGTGCCGACCCGAGCCGTCACGCGAGGGCAGGCCCTCGTTGCGCCAGCCCGTGTTCGGTGTGACCTGATGCAGAAACAGGTTGAGTTGGGAGCTTTCGGTGCCGTTCGTGGGCACTACGCGATCGGGTGGAAGTGTGCTCACCGTTACGGTGCTGCCCAGGACACCGCTTACGTTGTGGTTGATCAACCCGTCGTTGAGGAGATCACGCAGCACGGCCGTCACGCCGGCGATGGCGAGCGCATTGCTCACGGCCGGGCGCCCCCAACCACGGCGTTGCGGTCGTTGCAACCGGTGCTCACATGACTGACTGAATTGGCCAGCGCCATACTCAGAGCCTGCGCAAGACGCGGCGTGTGAGCGCGGATCGAGGCGGCGGGCGATCCGCCGTGGGCCGCGGTGTCGGCGCGGGCGCCTGCACCACCGTCTGCGGTGGCGGGGCATCGACGCGTAAATGGATCGCGCCGATAGCGATCTCCACCGTCTCTTCGTGGGTAGCCGGGCGCCGCTTCCCGCTCGCCCATGGGGGGGGCAGCTCGATCGACTCCGAAGGCCGGATCGGCGCGACCCGCAGCGGTGTAAGCGCTTCCGGCGGTCGCGTAGCGGCGTCCGGCGCCGGCCCGGCCCGCGGTGGCTGCTCAAGCGCGATCTCGATTTCGGTCGGTGCGCCGGGAGTCTGCACCTCGGCCGTGACCCAGCGCAGGGCGGCGTGCACCATGGCTTGGCCGACATCCTGAGGGTCGGATTGCGGCCGCGTGCTCGGTTCCGATGGCGCCTGTGGCGAATTGGTGGACACCAGCTCCTCAACCTTTTCCCCGATCGACGCGGCGGCTGCCCGGATAGCGGGTTCCAACGTGACCGGCGCTGGGGTTGTGGCGGCCACGGGTGGCGAAGCATCTATTCCGGTTTGCCGAGTATTCCTTGCCTGCGCCTCCGGTACTGCCGGTGCCGTTGCTACTGCCCGTGCCGTTTCCACTGAAATTGCGGCGGGTTTCGCAAACAGTGGCGCGTCGTGTTGGACGTCGATCTCGGTGATCCCGTAGTCTGCCGCCACCGGTGGATCCGTACGAAGCGCGTATCCGCTTGTTCGGATCAAGGCGTCGAAGTAGTTGCTCATCTCGCGTCCTCGATCAAGGCGAGGTAGCGGGCGCGGCGCGCCGGCGCGATGGCGAGCACCTCGGATTCGGTCCAGCCGTAATGCGAGGCGAGCTGGTGCACGTCCTGTAAGAGCGCTCGCTGTCGTGCGTCAAGCCGGGCGATGGCAATCGATTCCAGATCGACCTGCACGCCGTTTTCGACACCGCACACCGGGCACTGACAGGACACCGTGAAAGCGACCAGCGAGTCCCATGCCGATAGGGCCTCGGCCAGTGCCGGTTCGTCGGAGGGCGTCACCTGGCCATCGATCACCAGTGCACCGATCATCGCCGCTACCGCTTCCTGGCGCGACACATAGTGCGCGCGGTGCCAACTGCGCAGGTCTTCCCCGGTTGGCCGCCGCAGGGTCACCATGCGCTGGTCGGGTAGAACCACCTTTAGCGGCACGGAGTCCTGGGTTTGCTCTACAATCGCGGCGAGTGGTAATTCCATTTCGAAGGCCACGGCGCACGCCGGCTCAGTGCACCGGGCCTGCACCGGCAGGCAATCGGCAGATTCGGTGAGCCCAACCAAGCGCAACAGCGCCGCGATGCGGGTGCCGACTGGCTGTGTCCACCAGAATTGCGCGCTCGGCGAATCGCTACAGCGCGCGAGCAAAGCGGTCACCAGACCGGGGCGGTCACCGCCGTCGAATTCCAGTTCCAGGTCTTCGGCGCGGCTGAACGGGCGTAGCGCGAGCTGCGGTAGAACCATCGTTTAGCCTTCACGACGGTAGCGCGTTGGTGATCAGGCCGCCAGCGTGGGCTCGGTGGGTTCGGTCACGTCGAGGTCGCGCTCCCAACCCTCGTTCTCTAGTTTGAGGGTCTGGATCGCGATCGCGTTGGCGTTGGCGTCGAAATCCGGCAGGGCCTGGAATTCCGACACCCAACAGCGGTAGATCTTGTACGCCAGCGCGAGCTGCCCGGCCTCGTTGTAGACCTCCAGAAGGACATCCTTGCGGAAGTCCTTGAGGCTCACTTCGGCGCCGAGCCCGGCGCCGGTATGCCACACCTTGTTGGCCCAGGCCTCGAACTCGATGTCGTGGGTGACGCCCCGTTCCAGCATGATGGCCTCATACTTGGTGCGTCCAGGCGATTTGCGCGAGGTGGACGGATCGCCGCCCTCGCGGTGCTCTACCACTTCGGTGCTGCGTTTGAGCGCACCGACCTTGCTGACGCCGGCGACATAACGACCGTCCCACTTGATGCGGAACTTGAAGTTCTTGTACGGATCGAAGCGTTGAGCATTGACGGAAAACTGGGCCATGGTTCGACTCCTTACGCCTGCAGATCGCCGGCGATCTGTTGGATGGTGATGACGACGAACTCGGCCGGCTTGAGCGGCGCGAATCCAACCGCGATGTTCACGATGCCGAGGTTGCGGTCCGCTTGCGTGGTGGTTTCCTTGTCGCACTTGACGAAGTAAGCCTCCTTTGGCGTTTGGCCCTGGAACGCGCCCTGGCGGAACAGACCGTTCATGAACACGCCGACGTTGAGTCGGATCTGCGCCCATAAGGGCTCGTCATTGGGTTCGAAGACCACCCACTTGGTGCCGCGGAACAGCGATTCCTCGATGAACAGCGCCAACCGGACGATCGGGACGTACTTCCATTCGCTGGCTAATTGATCGGCTCCGTCGAGCGTGCGCGCGCCCCAACAGATGTGGCTGTAGACCGGGAAGGTGCGCAGGCAGTTGACACCCAGTGGGTTCAGCGCGCCGTTCTGAAGATCGGTGAGTAGGTAAGCGAGGGATTGCACGTTTTGCAGCGTTGCGTCGGTGCCGGCGGGCGCTTTCCATACGCCGCGCGTGGCGTCGGTGCGAGCGTACAGCCCGGCGATCGTGCCCGAGGCGGCGATGCTCGTCAGCCGGTTGCCGTTCGCCGGATCGGGTACGAAGGTACGCGGGAAGTAGACCGCGGCGTTCTTGCTGCGCAGAGAATCGTTCTGCGCCAGCCAAGTCTGCATGGCCTCGAGCGTGGCAGTGGCCTCGGGGATGTCGACGAGCAAAAAAGCGCGACGGCCGGTGACATAGGTGTTGGCTTCCTCGTACACCGCCTGCATGTTGGTGGCGTCCAGCTCGGCAGCGCGCGGGATGCAAAGGATGTTGAAGAGGTCAACGTCTTCCAGGGCGTAAAGTCCCGTCTTAGCGGCCAGGCTGCCCGTGAGAGCGGGGGCGCCGACGGGCACCGTACCGTCTTGGCCGTCAGTTAGCCTATACTGCTGTTCAGTTGGGACGACCGTCGCGGAGCTGTCCAGTTCCAGGAAGCTCGATCCGACGAAGGTCAGTTTGGCAGCCGGATCGAAGGTGCTTCCGCCGCGACCGGCGAGCACAAGATAATGCAGCGGAGCCCCACTTGGTCCGCCGCCCACCAGCCGCACGGTTGCCCCCGTAATCAGCGCGCGTTCGGCAGCGTCGGCCGCGGGCAGGTTGGTGGTCAGATCGGCATTGCGGATCGCCGCCTCCAGCAGGGGACGCAGGGCTATGTAAGTGGCATTCGCCGGCACGGTAAGCGTGACGGCGCGCGTCACCGCCACGCCCGACACCTGCACGGTGAAGTTCAGGTTGCCGGCCACGATCGCTGCTGTCAGCGCGCCGCCGAAGGTGCCATTGGGCGCGGGCCGGATGGCCGGCACCGGCGTATTGCCCATACCGTCACGGTCGAGTTGGATTAGCCGCGACGTTTCGTTCACGACAGCAAGCGCGTTGTTGGGATCTCCGTCCACTAGCACCAGGTTGCGGAAAGTCTCAGTGCGTGTGACGCTGCGTCGACCGTTCAGCGTGAGAATCTCACTGATAACGAGGTTGAAGCTATCGTCCGGTTCGGAGGTCTCGTAGTCGATATCGATGTGCAGGTTGTCGCCCCACAGGCCTGGATTGAGCGCTATCTCGCCGCGGATGCGCCGGCCGGCGCGAATGCGGAAGCAGTCAGTGCCGGCTATATCGTCGATAACGAATGATGAGGCTTCGGCGTTGTTCGTAGGCGTGGGATCGCCAATCGTGGCGACCCGCACCACCCAGCACTCGCTGCCGCCATTCTGGAAGAACTGCTTGATGCCGTAGCTGGCGGGGCTGTTGACATTGATGCCGCCGAACTCACGCTCGAAGTCGGCATAGCTGAGGCACTGTACCGCCTCGTTCAAAAGTCCGCGCGGGAAGGAATCTACGAAGGCCGCAATCGACGTGGCGACGCCCGTGATCGTCCGTACGCCGCTCGGTATTTCCTGAATGTATACGCCTGGATAAGTTACCTGAACCATGAAGCATTCTCCTCGTTAGCTGAGTACCTGTTCCTGCTCGTCACCTACGCTATATCATCGTCACCTACGCTATATAACCGCCCGGTTTCGGGTGCGACCCCCGGGCCTGCGTACACGACGCCGCCGTCCGGCAACACACGGCGCGTGATGCGGCTGGTTGCCGTGAGTTCGTCGAGCGCCGCGCACACTCGGCCGAGCGACTCCTCCGTGAGTGTGCCCACTAGCCACCAGCGCCGAATCCCCTCCGCACTGTCCGCGGCATCAGGGTGGGCAGCGAGGTAGGCCTCGATGTCACGCGCGATGGCCTGCACGCGGTTATCCGCTAACGCAGACATAAAATCTCGACGTCGTTGCCACTCTTTGAGAGGGAATAGGCAAGTCTTTAGCCAACGCAAGGAGAAGGCATAACTGATTGATTATTAAACGGTGTATGTAAACGTGAGAAGGTTCTGTGTGGCGAGGATGCCGCAATGAAAAAATGCTGGTGTGCCGCGTGCGCTAGGCGGAGCGCTGAATTTCTTGGGTCGGCAGCCGTGAAGCGCTAATGTCACGCTGAGGCGAAAATGCCACAGGTGGCGGAACGGTGGGCGCGTCGTGCCCGTGAGATGCAATCGAAAGGTGTCGACCTACAGCCGACGGGTTGGTGGGTTACCGCAAACAGCGCGGCTATCCCACGCTACATCTAATTTCGTCGCGAGAGGAGGCCGTGCTTTGTTACCAGCTTCTGGAGGCGGCTGCGATCCTTACCGCAGAGGCGCGCTGCCAGGCTGATGTTGCCACCCGTTCGGACTAGAAGCTCGGCGATGTACGCTTTTTCGAAGCTCGCGATCGCACGTGCTTTTGCCTCACGAAAGGGCTTTTCAGAGAGCCCGGTCGGCGGATCACCGGCGCCTGGAGCGGGTGGGGTTTGCAGATCTACCAGATGAATAAGCGGGGCGTCGGATAGCACTACCTCGCGGTGGATCAGATTATCGAGCTCGCGCACGTTTCCCGGCCAGCAATACGCTTGTAAGGCATTGATCGCCCGCGGGGATAGCTGGGCGTGCGGCTTGTGGTAGTGCCGGCAATAGCGGTCCAGGAAGCGTTTGGCGAGCAGCACGACATCGGCCTCCCGCGCGCGCAATGGCGGTAGTTGGCAAATCAGGATATTCAGACGGTATACGAGATCGGGTCGGAATTCCCCGCGGCGAGCCAAGCTCGCGAGGTCAGCGTTACTCGCACCGATCACGCGCACGTCGCCGGTCTTCGGTGATCCCCCGCCGACCGGGCGGTATTCCTGGTTTTGCAGAAAACGCAGGAGCGCCACCTGCCCGCGCGGGCTCATCGTTTCAAGCTCGTCCAGGAATAAGGTGCCGCTGCAGGCCTGGCCGATCAAGCCCTGATTCGGTTTTTTTGCGTCCGTGAATGCACCTTGCACATGCCCGAACAATTCGCTTTCGACCAGACTGTCCGGGAGGGCACCGCAGTTGACGGGGATGAACGGTCCGCCGCGCCGCGCGCTCAGGTAATGGATGGCTCTTGCGGCAAGCTCTTTGCCGGTGCCCGTCTCCCCTTGGAGTAGCACCGCCGCTTCGCAACGCGAGACCCGATCAATAAAACGCAGGACTTCCGCGAAGGCTGGCGATTCGCCAACAAAATTAAGGTCATTGACAACGCCGACTGCGATGTCGGTTGCACCTACATGGGTGCCCCAATCGGACGAAAGCATGATTGCGCTGCCTCTTCAGTGCCACAATCAACGGTAATTTTAGGGGCAAGTCGTCGCGGCGGCCAGGTAACGCTACCCCTGTTAGGTTGCACCACTTGATTTGATGACTCTATACCATACCGTTTCCTTTCCGATCTGTGACAAATTTACATATCGGGAATAGCGCGATTAGATTCTCACATCGCATTTCTTGGAGAAAAGCCGTGCAACATTTCATGCAGCTCCTTGCCGCTGACCATGTCGCCTTGAACCAAGGCCTCTTCCCTCCACCGGCATTACCCGGCCTCAACGGTACTACGGGCCTCTCCGTCACCCCATCGCGCACGGCCTGACCCCCGCGGGTATCCGTTTGGTCCAAACACTCGACCACACGACGGGGCTTCCCGTGTTGCAACGGTCCTCCCCTTGTATGCATGCTGTCGCCAATACCCCGGCGGAGCCTTGGGTGCTCTCGTCGCTCACTTCCCCAAGGATGGCAGCCTTCCCCGAAGTCTGGCCGGGTCCGCTTCCGCATCACCCTTTTCGAGGTCTGCTCACCGTTCACGCACGTTACGGCCTGCATACTCGCCAAGTCATGTAATATGGACGACGAGCGCGATGCGTGCCCCAGGCGTGCGGGGCAAAGGCAATCCCCCGGCTGCCCGGACCCCCCTGCCGTGTTTTGTAGGGCTGGCGAGGCACTGTGCTCGCTCTCGGCTCATCCCTGCGGCGCTTGCGCCCTGGCGGGGGAACGGGCGGCCCGCGGCGGATTTTTCACGGGCCCTCTGGCATTCGATTGAGACTTATGTCCTACATACTGCAAGCGCTACGCAAGGCCGCGCAGGCGCGGGGTGATGCGCACAACAACCCCGGGTTTCACCTGGTGCGGGCCGATACCCGCAGGCGGCGGGAATGGCCTCGGGTGGCGGTCGTGGCGATCCTGGTGTTGGGCGGCGGCCTGTACTGGGCAGGGCTTAACGGCATGCTGCCGGCTGGACAGGCAACGCTCACACCCGCGGCGCCGAAAACGACCTTCCGGCCGCCGGAGCCCGGCCCACCCGCCACGGCAACCTTAACACCACCACCCGCACCGCACCGGGGACCGGCCGCATCGGCAATACCCGCCGCTCCGGCAGCGGTTGAGCCTCCGACGGCTGGCGATCCGCCCGGTACCGCGCCGCCACCGGCCGTCACGGCAAGCAGGACGACGCCACCGAAGACCGCGGTATCCGCCCCGCCGGGGGACGCAGCGCAACCGGCGGCCGATCCTAAGGGGCTAGCCCCGGCCGATACGCCGCCGACCGTAGCGCCGCCCCCTGCGCGTGAGGCGGTAACGCCCCAGCAGCCCCCGGCGGGACCGGAGGTCATCCTCGACACGAAGCTGCTGGAGGACCTCGCGGCCCCGGGGCCATCACCCGCCGGGCCGCCGCTACCGGAACGCCCCGAGCACGGCGTCGATCCTGCCGTTACCGGTCTGCTTCTGTTCGAGCAGATGCCCTCGGCCGTTCAAGCCGTGGTCCCGGATATCCGCATTACCCTGATGGCCTATTCGGAGGTGCCGGCGGATCGCATCGTCTACATAAAAAAACAGCGCTACGTCCAGGGTGATATGGTGGAAGGCCAGTTTCGGATCGAGCAGATCAGCCGCTCCGGCGTTGTTTTAAGTTACCAGGGGCAGCGTTTCCTATTGACGCCCTGAAGGCGATGGGTATCGGCGTCGTCAAGACCGTCTATGCCCCGGCCGCCCCCGAGGACGGCTGCCGCCTCATCATCATGCGCCGCTATCCGCGCGGCTTCCGCAAGGACCGAGCCCATGCCTGGGTGCCGCAGCTTGCCCCCAGCCTGCCGCTGGTGCACTGGTATCATGAGACGCTGGACGCCATCCGCGCGCCATGGCCGCAAAGCGACGCGGCGCGCTGCGAGCGCGAGATCGCGCGCTTCTGGAAGGCCTACAGCCGGCGTTACCTGACCGAGATGCGGGCGCAGCGCCGGCTGATCGAGATGCTTGCCGCAATGCATTACAACTTCGGTGTCCCACTCACACTGCTCTGCGCCTGTCCCGATTACCGCATCTGTCACCGCAGTCTGCTGGGGAACTTGATTAGCGAGACCGAGCGGGCTTAAGGGTCGCGTGCGTACAGGGGCGGCAATCAATGGGCCTTGGTCCCGAACGTCCCGTTACGGAAGCTCTGGACAAATTCTTTATTCACCAAACGTGTCATTCCCGTGAAAGCGGGAATCCAGCCTACTCAAGCAGTTTCCGGATGCCCGCCTCCGCGGGCATGACGGATGCGGGACTTTCCATCGTTCCCTTACGCTTGAGCCGTAGGTGGCTTTTGTTTAATATGCGTCGGCGTTTGGCTGCGGGCGCTCGGCTGAACGCGGATGGGCGTAAGGCCCTTTGGGCCTTGCGCTGTTGCAGCATGGAATCACTCATCACTTACATTGGAGGATTTATGGAAAGAAGAACCAAGCTGTTAGCTGGTGCGTTGGCGATCGGCGTGGCAGGCCTCAGCCTGTTATCCGGGTCGGTGTACGCGAAGAACGGTCACCACGATGATGACGACGATGATGGTGACCACCGCAAGGTCTGCCGCGGGTTACCGGGGCACGGCGCATTGGAGGCGGCGCTGGATGCCGCCGTAGCGACAGAGACCAGCGGCCTCGATTTCGAGATGTGGGCCACTATCGTCAATCGGGATGGCGAGGTGTGCGCGGTGGCTTTCTCGGGCGGCACGGGTAAAAAATCGGAGCGGGGCCTGCAGTGGCCGGGTAGCCGCGTGATCTCGGCGCAAAAGGCCAATACCGCGAATGCCTTCAGCCTGGATGGACTGGCATTGTCCACGGCGAATCTGTACTCGGCGGTGTCGCCGGGTGGTAGCCTCTATGGCCTCCAGCACAGTAACCCGGTCGACACGAAGGCCGCCTACGGCGGTCAGTCCAAAAACAATGGACAGGCCAACGATCCCATGGTTGGACAAAAGGTCGGGGGCGTCAATGTCTTCGGCGGTGGTTTGGGGCTTTACGTAGTTAAAGGACCCAACAAGCGAGTGGTCGGCGGATTGGGCGTCAGCGGCGACACCTCCTGCGCCGATCACATGATTGCGTGGCGGGTACGTGATAACCTTGGGCTCGACAACCTATCGGGCGTCGGTGGCGTTGCAGCTCTCTTTAACGCTGATCCTACTCACCCGGATAACATCATCTACGACATCACCCCCCAAGCGGGTCAGCAGGAAGGCGTGAGCACCAGTGGTTTTGGGCATCCCACATGCCTCAATACCGGAGATGAAGCGCTGCTACCGGCGGTACAATAATCGATCGTTTTCGCCATCACGGTACGGTGCCGACCGCAGAGGCCGGCACCGGCTTTTGTTGCATTCCTTGCTACTCGCGCGTCGTGTTTAGTTCTTGTTCGAGTAGCACCTCTTTTTCTCTATTCGTGGTCTTACTTGGTTCGCGGCGGCCCCGCATGAGGAGTTCTCGGATTTTTGCCCCCTGGTCCGCGCGCTGCCTGCTCCGTTTCGCAATTTTTGTCTGTTCGATTTCGGCGGTTTGCCGTACCGCGTAGGAGCGCCACTGTTCAAACATATATAGTGCAGCGAGGGCGCCTATGAAAACGCCCAGCGCGATTTGCAGGACGAGCTTCATGGCGAGTTATTCATAATCGGAAGCTTTTTCACGACCGGCTCGTTCTTCAGTTTCACGTACTGCGGCAACCCGTCTTCATACGGTGGATAGTCCTCGCCTTGTATGAGGGGCTGTAGATAACGGCGGCAGGCCGGCGTGATGCCGTAACCGTCCGCGCTGATGAAGTCCCGCGACATCCGCTTTTCGACATTGGCCACCTCCTCCAGGCGCGCCTCGCCGATCGACCAGACATAGGGCTGGTCGCATTGGCGCACGATGATCGGCATGACGGCGTTCTTCCCGGCGAGTGCGAATTCGACCGCGGCCCGGCCCAGGGCATAGGCTTGTTCAACATCGGTTTTCGAGGCGATGTGGCGCGCCGCACGTTGCAGATAATCCGCCACCGCCCAGTGGTATTTGTAACCTAGACCCTGTTTGACGAGCCCGGCGATGATGGGCGCCACACCGCCCAACTGGGCATGGCCGAAGGCGTCGCGGGTGCCGGCCTCGGAGAGGAACCGGCCCTCGCCGTTCCTGAGTCCTTCCGAGGCTACGACCACGCAATAGCCCTCGCGCACCACGGTGTCCTTGACCTTGGCCAGGAATCGCGGCTCATCCAGCGGTATCTCCGGGAATAGAATGATGTGCGGGGCATCGTTGCTATGGGCCTGGGCCAGGCCGCCGGCCGCGGCGATCCAGCCCGCGTGCCGGCCCATCACCTCCATGATGAATACCTTGGTCGAGGTCTTGGCCATGGACGCCACGTCGTAGGCGGCCTCGCGGATCGACACCGCCACGTATTTGGCCACCGAGCCGAAACCGGGACAGGTATCGGTGATGGGCAGGTCATTGTCCACGGTCTTGGGGATGCCTATGCACTGCAACGGATAGCCGAGCTGCGCCGCCGTCTGCGCGACCTTCAGCGAGGTGTCCTGCGAGTCCCCGCCGCCGTTGTAGAAGAAAAAACCGATGGCATGGGCCTGGAAGACCGCGATGAGCCGCTCATACTCCGCGCGGTTTTGCTCCAGCCCCTTGAGCTTGTAGCGGCACGAGCCGAAGGCCCCGGACGGGGTATGGCGTAACGCTGCGATCGCCTGATCGGATTCGCGGGAGGTGTCGATCAGGTCCTCCTCCAAGGCCCCGATGATGCCGTTGCGGCCTGCATAGACGGCGCCGATCCGGTCCGGATGGCGGCGCGCGGTCTGGATGACGCCGCAGGCCGTGGCATTGATCACCGCCGTGACCCCGCCGGATTGCGCGTAGAAGGCATGCTTTGCTGCCATAGTCATCCCCCAGTCCCTACCGCGGCAGTAACCTGATGAAGTACGAGACCCTGAACGGCACGCGCGCACGCTAACAAAGGTCGGAACCGCAATCAACGCCACGGGACTCGTACAGAAAACGGCCCGGACCCCGGGCTCGTGGGTACGCGCCCGAACTTGACTTATACGCTCCAGTCTAGAACGCTTATCCGTCGCCAGCATGCGGGGGTCGAGAGAGTGAGCACGGTTCGTTTCTTTACGATTACGATTTTTCTTGCCCTGCTTGCACTCGGCGTGGCCAGCCCGGCCATCGAGCTGCCCGACTTCGGCGACTCGGCCGGCGGGGCGGTCTCGCCCGAGCAGGAGCGTAGCCTCGGGCAGCAACTGGTGCGGCATCTGCGCCACCAATCGGCGCTCATCGATGACCCGGAGCTGGAGGCCTACATCCAGGCGCTGGGCCTGCGGCTGGCCGCTACCAGCGACAACCCGGCCCAGTCGTTCACCTTCTTCCTGGTCAATGACCCCTCCATCAACGCCTTTGCCGCGCCCGGGGGATTCATCGGCACCCATGCGGGGCTGATCCTGAACGCCGAGACCGAAAGCGAGCTGGCCGGGGTCCTGGCCCACGAGATCGCACACGTGACCCAACGGCATATGGCGCGCACCTTCGAGAAGGCCTCCCAGCTCAGCATCCCCATGGCCGCCGCGATGTTGGGCGCCATCCTCATCGGTACGCAAAACCCCGAGGCCGGCCAGGCCGCCCTCGCGGCGGTCAGCGCCGGCAGCGCCCAGTACCAGCTCGACTTCACCCGCTCCAATGAGGAAGAGGCCGACCGCGTCGGCATCGAGACGCTGATACGGGCGGGCTTCGATCCCGAAGGCATGCCGGCCTTCTTCGAGCGCCTGCACCGCTCCAATCGCTTGGCGGAGAACGCCCAGCTTCCCGAATTCCTGCGCACGCATCCGGTCACGGTCTCGCGTATCGCCGACGCGCGAAATCGCCTTGCGCGCCTGCCGCGCAAGCCGCACGCGGATAGCCTGGATTTTCATCTGGCCCGCGCCCGCCTGCAGCTTGCCGGGGCTCACAGCCGGCGCGACGCCGTGGCCTATTTCCGCGACCGGCGCGATGGGGCGGACGCGACCCGTGCCGCGGCCGCCCGTTATGGCTACGCCTTGGCGCTGACCGATCTGCGGGACTACACGCAGGCCCGCAAGGAGATCGACATCCTGTTGCGCAAAGACGCGGAGAATCCCGCCTACCTGCTGGCCGCGGCGCAGATCGCCCTGGCCGCCGAGCGTAACGCCGAGGCGCTCGAGCTCTATGCGCGAACGGCGCGGCTCTATCCGAATTTCCGGCCGGTGGTACTGGCCTACACCCGCGCCAGGCTGCGTGCCGGGGACGCCGCCGGTGCGCGGCAACTGCTGCGCGATTACGCGCTGAATCACGAGCCGGACATCGCCTACTACGGGCTGCTGGCCGAGGCCGAAGGCAAGGCCGGCTCCCAGACCGAAGCGCAGATCGCGATCGCGGAGCAACGGTATCTACTCGGGGAGACGGAGCTCGCCCGCAATCAGTTTCGGTTTATCCAGCGCTCCGCGGGCATCGATCATTATCAGCGGCAGCGCGTCGAGGCCAGGCTCAAAGAGGTCGAGCAGACGCTCAAGGAAGAAGAAGAGTCGGGGGATAATCGCCTACCGATCGGCACTCGTTTACGGTTTCAGGTCAAGCCCCCTGCCAATTGAGGAAATTGCGCAATAGCTGCAATCCCGCGCGCTGGCTCTTCTCCGGGTGGAATTGCACGGCGAAGACATTGCCGGAACTAAGCGCCGAGGTAAATCGCGCGCCATGATCCGTGTGGGCGGCGCTGAGCAGCTCCTCGCAGGGCCGGACGAAGTAGCTATGCACGAAGTAAAACCGCGCGCCGGGCTCGATGCCTTGCCACAGCGCATGCGGGCGATCCGGCCACACCTCGTTCCAACCCATGTGCGGCACCTTGAGCCTTTCGCCGCTCGCGGGATCCAGCAAAGGGTGCGGAAAGCGCACCACCGATCCCGGATATAAACCCAGTCCCGGTGTGCCGCCGCCCTCCTCGCTCCGTTCCATGAGCGTCTGCAGGCCCAGGCAGATGCCGAGAAACGGCCGGCTGCCGATCGCCTCGCACAGCGGCTCGATGAGCTGCATCGCCCGGAGCTGGCGCATGCAATCGGCGATCGCCCCTTGTCCGGGGAACACCACCCGTGCGGCCTCGCGCAGTGCGCGCGGATCGCTGGTCACCAGCACCCGATGGCGGCCCTCGCCGACCCGCTCCAGGGCCTTGGCCACCGAGCGCAGGTTGCTCATGCCGTAGTCGATGACGACGACCGATTCCATCATGCGTCGCCAGGACTACAACGTACCTTTGGTGGAAGGCACCTCGCCGGCGACGCGCGGGTCCATCTCCACCGCCATGCGCAGCGCCCGGCCGAAGGCCTTGAACACGGTCTCGACGATGTGATGGGCGTTGCGGCCGCGCAGCGCATCGATGTGCAGGGTCACCAGGGCGTGATTGGTGAAGCCCTGAAAGAATTCAAAAAACAGATCGACGTCGAAATCCCCGATGCGGGCGCGCGGGAAATCGACGTGATAGCTCAGCCCCGGCCTACCCGAGCAGTCGATGACGACCCGCGACAGCGCCTCATCCAAGGGCACATAGGCGTGGCCGTAGCGGCGGATCCCGCGTTTATCGCCCAGCGCCTGCTTGACGGCCTGTCCCAGGGTGATACCGATGTCTTCGACCGTGTGGTGGGCATCGATGTGCAGATCGCCATGCGCCTGAATCCGCAGGTCGATGAGCCCATGCCGCGCCACCTGGTCGAGCATGTGGTCGAGAAACGGCAGGCCGCTCGCGAGCTGCGCCGCGCCGCTGCCGTCCAGGTTCAAGACCACCTCGATCCGGGTCTCGGCGGTATCGCGCTTGATCTGCGCCGTGCGGGCGGTCATGGGAGTCATGCTCATCGGTGCTCGGGTTTCGGATAGGATACTGTTTCGCTCCAATGCACGAAAGACGTGACGGAACGAGACGCTTTGAACCGAGAATCTGAATCGAGGGGCCAGGAACCTTCAGGATGGCGATATAGGGATCCAAAGTGAGTGGGATTCGAGCATAGCATGCATAATGCGAAGTCGCCGCAATGCGGAGTCGCTTGCGCATGCACGCGACAATCACGACCTCAGAAGGCGGGGGTCGAAAACCTGACTCTTACCCGTTGATACGTTGTTACGGGGTTTCGTTCCTGATTCCCTGGCGAGGCCATTACGCCCATTACGCCCACAAATCTCTTAGGGAAAATTCGACCGCGTCGAACGGCGGAACCCGCACGGCGGCGTTGTCTTGAAGGGTTGCGATCAAACTCCAGGCTTGGTCGCGCAGCGCGAACGCTTCCAGGCTCCGCGCCAGAGGGTCCACCAGCCAAGCGTAAGCAACGCCGTAACGGGCGTAGAGCGGGAGCTTGATGACGCGATCTTTTTTTGCCGTGTTGGGAGACAGGATTTCACACACCCAATGCGGTGCCACCTCGAAGCGCTGATCCTCGGGCACGGTGGGCATCCGATCGCGCCGCCAGCCGGCGAGGTCCGGGACCGCCACTTCCACATCGCGGACGAAGTGGACTTCCGGCCCGGGGATGATCCACCACCCGCCCGGGCCACCGCGCCCAAAGTCAAACGGCCCGCCGATGTCTATCCATGCCGCCCCGACGGCCGGGGTTGGGTATGCAATACACCGTTGAGGATCTCGCCCGTAACATGCCCGGGCAAATTCAATAGCCGGGTGTACAGGCTGGACGTTTTTAGAGCCTTTGCATTGCTCATGCGAGCTTACCGGATGG
>JBOIDW010000023.1:0-1966 GCA_050740655.1 Gammaproteobacteria bacterium
GCCCACCAGCTCCCGAGCGTGATGCCGACCGTCAGAAAGATCCAGGCCATGAGCGTCCACGGACGCGACCAGCGGGCCCAGGGCGCGTCGAGCCGCCCGCCGATCAAAGCCGCGATGGCGAAGCTGAACGCGACCGAGAACCCCACGTAGCCCATATACAGCATCGGCGGATGTGTCACCAGCCCCGGGTCCTGCAACAGCGGGTTGAGATCGCGCCCCTCGGCCGGGCCGGGAAACTGGCGCGCAAAGGGATTGGAGGTCAAGAGCATGAACGATAGGAACCCCACGTTGATGATCCCCATGACCGCCAGTACCCGGGCCACGAAGGCGAGCGGCATGGCGTGGCTGAAGCGCGCGACGGCGACCATCCAAAGGGTCAGGATCAGGCTCCAGAGCAGCAGAGAACCCTCGTGGGCGCCCCAGACCGCGGCGATGCGGTAAGGCAGGGGAAGCGCCGTGTTGGAGTTATTGGCGACGTAGACGACGGAGAAATCATTGCCGATAAAGCTCGCGATCAGACACCCGAAAGCCAGGGCAGAAAACAAACACTGGGCCACTGCCGCGGAGCGCGCGAACGCCATCCAGCGGGCCCGGCCGGAGTGAGCGCCGGCGAGCGGCAAGGCGAACTGCAGGGTGGCGATGACCAAGGCCAGGATCAAGGCGAAATGACCGAGCTCCGGGATCACGGTGCGGTGTCCTTGGCTTTGGGCAGGTGCGCGGCCAGCTCCGGCGGCATGTAGTTTTCGTCGTGTTTCGCGAGCACCTCGGTCGCGTCGAAGACTTGGTCCGCTGCCAGACGCCCCTGCGCGACGATGCCTTGGCCTTCACGGAACAGATCGGGGAGCAGTCCCTCGTAGCGCACCCTGACCGTGTGTTGCTGGTCGGTTAAATCGAAGCTTATCTTGAGGCTATCGGGTGTCCGCTTCACGCTGCCCTTGGGCACGAGCCCGCCCAGGCGGATCGCCGCCGCCGGAGGCACTTCGCCGGAGAGCAATTGCGTCGGCGTATAGAAGAACAGGACGTTGCTGCGCAGGGCGGTGAGCCCCAAGGCCGCCGCAGCGGAGACGCCCGCCAAGATTAGAGTGATCGCGATGATCCTGCGCCGGCGCGGTGTCATGTCCAATCCCCGCCGGTTTTGTCGAGCGCGGCGGGCGGTGCGGATGCCGGGCGCCGTGATTTATTCCGGAGTTGTCCCGTCAGCCGCCGGCGCCAGGCCAGGGAACTGAGCAAGAGTCCGAGCATAACGACGGCCGTGACGCCATATGCGGACCACACATAGAACCCGTAGCCGCCCATCGAAAAGAATTCGCGCACGCTGCTAACCCCGCAACACTTCGCCTACCCAGGGGTTGGTCCGCTCGCGCTCGAGCAATTCGCAGCGCGCGCGCACGAGCAGCAAACTCACATAATAGCCGAAGAAGGCGAGCGCCATGACAAGCAAGGGCGCGAGCATGGACCCATGGATCGCGGGCGCGCCGAAGCGCGTGACGGTCGGTGCTTGGTGCAAGGTGTGCCACCACTCCACGGAATAGTGAATGATCGGCAGATCGACGGCGCCTACGAGCGCCAGCACCGCGGCGGCCCGGGTCGCGGTCCTGCGATCCTCGATGGCCTGCTCCAAGGCCATATAGCCGAGGTACAAAAACAACAGCAATAATTCCGAGGTAAGCCGCGCATCCCAAACCCACCACGTCCCCCACATGGGCTTGCCCCACAGCGAACCGGTCATCAACGCCAAGGCGGTAAAGGCCGCCCCGATCGGTGCGCTGGCGGAAGCCACGACCTCGGCGATCTTGATACGCCAGACCAAGGCCACGGCCCCGGCGCCGGCCATAACCGCATAAACGCAGAGCGACATCCACGCGCTCGGGACGTGCACGAACATGATCCGGTAGCTGTCGCCTTGCTGATAATCCGGCGGAGCGATGAGGAGGCCCCAATAGAGGCCCGTGAGTGTACACAAGCC
>JBOIDW010000024.1:0-45381 GCA_050740655.1 Gammaproteobacteria bacterium
CCACCGGGCCGTGGAGCGCGAGGCGGCGGAGCAGCGGCGAAAGGCCGATGACCTGCGCTCCGAGGCGCAGGACGCCGAGGGAGCCGCGGCGTCCGCCGCTGGCGCGGTGCTGAGCGCGGCAGGCGCCGCCGCCGCGAGTCTTCCCTCCGCTGGGCCGATCATCGCGGCTGTTCTCGCGGTGGTCGCAGCGGTGCTCGCGCTCCTCGCGCAGATCGCAGCCGAGTTGGAGGAGCAGGGGGCGCCGCAGCTGGTGAGCAGCAGTCAGCTGATGGATCTGATCGAAGAGGCCACGGCCGCCGTGATCGAATCCCGGATCGAGGCGGCGAGGGTCGCCGACGACGATCGCGCCCTCGCGGAGGCCCAGGCGCTCCGAGCACGTACATGGCCTCGTGGTGCGCCAGATTGGATGGGCGTCCCGACACGATATTGCGTCCGTCCACGGCAATGACGAGCCCCAGCCGGCCGCCGGTGAGATTGCGTACTCGAATGCGATAGGGCTCTTGAGGACTCGCTTCGAGATAGGCGCGAACAACGTTTCCGCCGCGGCCCGCCGTTACGGGATAGGTCCGAAACTGGCCGCGCGACCCTATGACCGCTACATAGGTAGGATCTTATAACCTGTTAATTAATATAACAAATATATTCTGTGGAACTTTAATCTCCCCACTCGATCTGATCAGTTTATTGGTAAACAAGAGTGTTCGGGAGGATGAGATGGAGGTAGAGAAAATCAGGCCGTTTGCGGCGAAGTTCAAGCAGGCGTTCCCGGAGGACGCTCTCAATGATCTGGGGAAGGCGACGCGATACTGTCATCGGGTGCGGCAGCTGACGCCGTACCGGATGGTGATGACGCTGATGTCGTTGTTTGCGGGCACGCGCGTGGAGAGCTTGGCGGATATTCAACGCGGGTTTAATGCGCTCTTTGGCTATGCCATGGACTACAAGCCATTTTACGATCAACTGAGCAAGCGGGCGTTTGCCCCGTTCATGCGCGAGACCGCGCGGCGATTACTGGAGACCTTGGTGATTCGCGTGCTTGGGGTTGCCTCTGGCGGTGCCTTCTCCGAGTTTCGGCGCATCGTCATCCAGGACGGCAGTTCCTTTGCGATCAAGGATGCCCTCAAAGAAGTCTTCCCCGGTCGGTTCAAGAAGGTGAGTCCTGCGGCGGTGGAGATCCATGCGACCTTGGATCTCTTCGATGAATCGATCTCCAAAGTGACCCTGACCGCGGACACCGCCAGCGAGCGGGCCGCGCTGCCGACGGCCTCAAGCCTTGGAGGCTGCCTGCTCATGGCTGACCGCGGGTACTTCGATCGGGAGTATCTTCTGGAACTGATCGAGGCGGGGGCGAGCTTCGTCATCCGCGCCCCCAGGGGCCTGAATCCCCGGGTGCTCAACGCCTGCGACGCGCAAGGCACACCGCTACGAAAACGCTGTGGGAAGCCACTCAAGAAACTACGCATTGCCAGGAGAGGGGCCGTCGATCTGCAGGTGCGCTGGCAGGTCCAGGACAAATTACTCGAATGCCGTTTCATCGTCACTTGGAATCCCTCGACCAAGGCGTTTTTATACCTGGTTACCAACCTCCCGTCCGAGCGCTATTCCAGCTTTCAGGTCGCCAAGGCCTACCGCTTGCGTTGGCAGGTAGAACTGCTATTCAAAGAATGGAAGTCCTATGCGAATCTCCATGCCTTCGATACCCAGAATCACGCCATCGTCGAAGGCCTCATCTGGGCGGCCATCGGGGCCGCCGCACTGAAGCGTTTCCTCGCACATACCACGCAAGTCGTGGCGGGTGTCGAGACCTCGACCCGCAAGACAGCCATGTGCGCCTTGCATTTCCTTGGCGACATCCTGCGCGCATTAATCTCAGGAACCAAGCCCCGCTTCCTCAATGCCTTCGCACAGGCCATCCGTTACCTCGCCTCCAACGCTAAACGCGCGCATCCCAAACGGGATCGACAACGAGGCCGATTGCAATTCGGCTTGGTGCCAGTCCTTGAGGTGGCTTAACTAGATAACCTATGAACCTATGAGCTTCGGCTAGCACGTTTTCAGAAATCTCCGAAACGCGATCAGTCCGATGGGCGTGGCCAAGGCCATGACCCCGATGATGAGCCACATGGTCTCGCAACTACGCGGTCCTGTCTCGGGGCAATAGCTGGACAGCAACAGGCCCGATAATGCCCCGACGCCGAGCTTGGCCAGGAAGAAGGGCAGTATCGATAACGACATATAGGATGCCTCGTGGCCCTCGGGCGCCACGGAGACCGTATATTCGTAGAGCCGCGGGGACCATAGGGATTCGCCGATCGAGAGCACCAGTACGAATAAGGCGATGGCGACGTAGAGCGGGTGCAATTCGCCCTCGATGCCGAGCCACAGGTGGCCGATCAGATAACCCGGCCAGCCCTGAGCCAGGCCCGTGTAAAGCTCGGCCGGTAGCGCGACCAGGAACACGGAAAAGGCGGCGATGGCGCTACCCACCGTGACCATGCGATAGGACGAAACGTTATGCGTCAGCGCGCCGACGATAGGCACCAGGACGATTACGGTGACCGCGTTCAGCACACCGAACAACTGCCCGATGGGCGCGCCCGCCCCTAACTCCCGGATCGCGTACTTCGGAAAGGTATAGAACATGTGAAAAAAGATGAGCCGTACGCCGACCACCAGGACCAGGAACAGCAAAAACCGGTAGATCCCTGTGTCTTTCCACAGCCCCTTGAAGATCCGGCCGGTATCCGTGCCGGCCCCCCGGCAGGCCTGCCATAAAGAGCGTCGCGGACCGGGCGCCGTCCGGGTCACTGCCCCCGCGCCGGTAATAGCGACACCCTCGCGCAACAGCGCATAGACGAGCAAGCCGCCCACCAGCGTGAGACCCAGGCTCAGCAGGAACAGGATGCGATAGGTGCTGATGCCTGTCGTTATCCCCGGTAGTGCGTGCAGCGTGGTCTCGCCGAGCCGCGTGCGTACGGCGTCGAAGAGGGCGCCGGCCGCGGCAAAGCCGACATTCATCATCGTGTAGAACACGGCAAAGGCCATGGAGCGCTGTGCGACAGTGGAATAGCGCTTCACGGCCGCGACCATGACCGGCGTCATCAGCGCCTCGCCCAGCGCCAGGGGCATCAGTCCCATAGTCACCGCCGCCCACGGCTCCTGCGTCAGACTCATGACCGTGCGCGACACCAGGCACACGAGCATACCTAGCAGCAGGGCCTTGCGTATGCCCACGGCATCGGTAAAGGCGCCGACCAAGACCGTACAGAAGGACATGAGCGCCGACCAGGCCGCCACGATGTAGCCCGCCTGCCGATCGTCGTAGCCGAGGTCCGAGGACAGCCACAGGACCAGCGTGGAGTTCATCACCGCGTAGGCCAGGATGGCGATGACCTTTACACCGAAGATGACCCACAGTTCCCTGAGCGCGCCGCCTAGCACGGCGTAGCGCGCGATGAATCGCCTCATGCGGCGCTCAGCCTGGATGCAGCGGGGCCGCCGGCGCGGGATCGAACCACGCCAGCCGCTCGTGTAGCCGCACCACCTCGCCGACGATGACCACGCTGGGCGGCCCGATCTCTCGCGCCTGGGCGCGCTGCGCCAGGTCTTGCAGCGTGCCGACGATCACCTGCTGATGGGGCGTCGTGCCCTGGTGGATCAGCGCCGCGGGCATGCCGGGCCGCATGCCGTGTGCGATTAGCCCGGCACACAGCAGTTCCAGGCCGGCGGTCCCCATATAGATGGCCACGGTCTGGTTGGGTTGTACCAGGGCCTGCCAATTGAGGTCCAGCCTCCCGTCCTTGAGATGCCCGGCAGCGAAGATGCAGGCCTGTGCATAATCCCGGTGTGTGAGCGGGATCCCGGCGTAACAGGCGCAGCCCGAGGCGGCGGTGATGCCAGGCACGATCTGAAACGGGATCCCCTGTTCGGCCAGGGTGCCGATCTCCTCGCCGCCGCGGCCGAATACGAAGGGGTCACCGCCCTTCAAGCGCAGCACGCGTTTGCCTTGGCGGGCGAGCGTGACCAGGGCGCCGTTGATCTCGTCCTGGCGGAGGGTGTGGCGGTCCCTGGACTTGCCCACGTAGATGCGCTCGGCGTCCTTGCGCACCAGGTCGAGCACCGCCGGTGCCACCAGCCGGTCATACAGCACGACATCGGCGCGCTGCATGAGCCGTAGTGCCCGAAAGGTCAGGAGATCGGGGTCTCCCGGCCCGGCACCGACCAGATAGACCTCGCCCGCCAAGCCCGCGTGGGCGGTATCTTCCATCAGCCCCTCCAGGGCCGCCAACGCCGCCCGGTCCTGACCGGCAAACAGCATCTCCGCGATCGGCCCGTCCAGTACCACTTCCCAGAACCTCCGCCGCGCGGTCTGATCGGGCAGTCGCTGCTTTACGCGCCCGCGGAAATCCGCCATGAGCGCAGCGAGCCGCCCATAGGCCGACGGGATCAGGGTCTCCAGCCGGGCGCGCAGCAAGCGCGCCAGCACCGGCGAGGCGCCGCCGGTCGAGATTGCGATCTGCACCGGCGAGCGGTCGACGATGGACGGCATCAGGAAGTTACACAGCCCCGGATTGTCCGCGACGTTCACCAAACGCCCTTGCGCCTGAGCGAGCCGCGAGATCATCCGGTTGACTTCGGCATCGTCGGTTGCGGCACTGACCAGAAACATGCCGTCCAGGTCCTGGGGGATAAAAGACCGCGGCAGGTACTGGATAACGCCACGCTCATGCAAGGATTGCAGGCCGGGTACCCGCTCCGGTGCCACCACCGTGACCCGGCCCTCGGCACGCAGCAGTTGCTCACAGCGGCGCGACGCCACCTCGCCGCCCCCCACCACCAAGCAGCGCTTGCCCTTGAGATCGACGAAGATCGGCAGGTAGCGCACGCCGTCAAGGAAGATTGTCGATGGTGACGGGCTCGATGGTCTCGGCGAGCCCGAAGCCGAACACCTTCGAATAGAAATACAGCTCGGCCTCCAGCGCACGCTTGATATTCTTCGCCTGACGGAATCCGTGCTGCTCGCCGGCGAAGCCGAGATAAGCCACCGGCAGCCGTTTCTGCCGCAAGGCCTCGACCATGCGCTCGGCTTGATCGGGCGGTACCACGCGGTCGTCCAGGCCCTGGAAAAAGATCATCGGGCAGGACAGCTGCTCGACGGCGTGGATCGGCGAGCGTGCCTGGTACAGCGCCCGGCACTCGGGATAGGGACCGATCAGCCTCTCGAGATAACGTGACTCGAACTTGTGCGTGTCCGCCGCCAAGGCCTCGAGATCGCTAACCCCGAACTGGCTCGCGCCGGCACTGAATACGGCGCGAAAGGCGAGTGCCGCGAGCGTGGTATAGCCCCCGGCGCTGCCGCCGCGTATGGCCATGCGCCGACGATCGACGCGGCCCTGATTCGCGAGATAGAGTGCGCCGTTCGCGCAATCGTCTACGTCCACGACGCCCCACTGGCCATTCAAGCGCTCCCGATAACTGCGGCCGTAGCCGCTGCTGCCGCCGTAATTCACGTCCAGCACCGCGCAGCCCCGGCCGGTAAAGTACTGGATGCCGAGCTTCAACCCGTTATGGGTGCTGCTGGTGGGGCCCCCGTGGCTGGTGACGAGCAGGGGCGGCAACTCATTCTCCGGGCCGCGATAGCGCGCGTTTTTCGGGGCGTAGTAGAACGCGTGGGCGCAGCGATTATCGCCGCTGGGGTACTCGATCGGCTCGCCGACCGAGATGTTATCCGGCTCGATGCTGACCCTACCGGAGCGCTGGACCGTCTCAAACGTCCCGAAGCGCAGATCCAGACCTACGATAGCCGGTAGCTCGAGGGGCGAGGAGGCGAGCAACACACAGCGATCGCCACGTACCTTGAGCGCGCCGATCTGTGTATAGGGGCAGGCTATCTCTTGCAGCGATGACCCGGCGGCGATACGGCCAAGATGGCTCACCCCATTCTGCATATAGGTGCAGATGATATCGCCGGTCGGGCCGAAACCGTAGCTCGACTCGCCGAATTGCCATTGTGGACCGGCAAATTCGGCCTCGACAGCAGCGAGCGCTCGTGCGGCGCCATCGACCATCCGGTACAGGTTCCACCAGCCGCTGCGGTCCGAGATGAAGTACAAGGTCCCGTCCGGGGACCACCGCGGTTGCGTGATCGATTCCTCAGGCCCGCCGGCGATGGGCCGCGGATCGACCAACGTGCCATCGGCGGCCAGCCCGGCCATCCACAGCTCGGTCCCGTCCCAAGGCATATTCGGGTGCTGCCAGGCGAGCCAGGCGATGCGCCTGCCGTCCGGGCTCAGGCGCGGGCTGGAATAAAAATCAGCACCCGAGACCAGCACGGACTGGCGGCCTCGATCGGTGGCCCGCAGGGAGATCGCCGCGATGGTACTGATGGGCTCGAGGTCTGCGACGCGGTGGTCCTCGCGCACGCAGATCAGCCGTTCGTGCCAACGGTCGAAGATCAGGTCGGCGTAGCGTAGTTCACCCGGCTCGGTGAGTGGCTCGGGCACCTCCCTTTCCTCGGCGACGTAGAGCCGTTGATCGGCGAGATGGGTGAAATAGACCTGATGGCCAACCACCAGATAGGCGCCCCCGCCATACTCGTGGACGCGCGTGCGGGCGTTGTAGGGCGCCGGCAGCACGTCGCGTACCAGGCCCGCGGCGTCGCGTTGGACCAGCGCCGAACGGCCGGCTTCGTCGGGACGCTGCTCGATCCAATAGAGCGACGCCCCACGCAGGCTGGGTTCCGCGAGACCCACGGTCTTCGAGACGATCAGATCGGCGGTGATCGGCGAGGCCCAGGTGCCGTAAGGCGCAATGACTTGCCCACTCATGTCTGTCCGTCAAGTACCTGATTAACCCACCCGGACGCCGATAGCTTAGGGTACCGAATACGCATTATCCGTCACCGGCGACTCTTGACGTCACTACATTATCGATGAGCCGCGTGCGTCCCAACCAGGCCGCGGCGAGCACGGCGAGCGCCTCATCGCGGCGGCCGGGTGGTCCCAGATCGGCGGCTCGGCGTATGGCCACATAGTCCACGCGGAAACCGGCGCTCCCGAGTGCCGCCGCCGCTTCGGCCTCCAAGTCCGCGAAATCGCAACCCGTCGGGAGTGCCTCGGCAACGCGCCTCAGTTGCCCGTACAAGCGCGGCGCAAGCATCCGCTCGGTGGCATTCAAATAGGCGTTCCTGGAGCTTAAGGCCAGTCCGTCGGCTTCCCGCACCGTCGGCACGGCCTCCAGCTCGATATCGAAGGCCAGGTCGCGCGCCATGCGCCGGATGAGCAGGAATTGCTGATAATCCTTTTGGCCGAATACCGCAACCTCCGGCCGAAACCGATTGAATAGCTGCGCCACGACCGTTGCGACGCCGCGGAAATGCCCCGGCCGAAACGCTCCGCATAAGTCACTATCCAGCGCCGGCACCGTCACTTGGGTATGCGCCTCCACCCCCTGCGGGTAGATCTCGGTTGGTGCGGGCGCGTATAACAACTCGACCCCGGCCTTTGCAAGCAGCGACTGATCCTCTGCCAGGGTGCGCGGGTAGTGCGCGAGATCCTCTCCGGCAACGAACTGCATGGGATTGATGAAGAGGCTTACCGCGACGTGCTCGGCAAGCGCCCGGGCACGCTGCACCAAGGCCATATGGCCGGCATGCAGATTCCCCATGGTCGGCACCAAGGCCAGACGGCCGCCCGCAGCACGCAGCTCGGCGAGCACCGGCTTGAGATCGGCAACCCTCGTAATCAACCGCATGTTGCGACTGACGCCCGGGGGAACTGGTCCACGCGGGCTATCCGATTGGCCATGTCTTTGGTATAGCGCATGGGGGGAGTTTAGCATTCATCCCGGACCCCATCTCCTTCCATCCGGACCCTGCCCTGCGGACCCCTCCCAGGCCCGGGCGGCGCGCGAATGTCGCCACGCGCAACATCCAGGCGGCGTCCCAAGACCTATCCGCGCCCCACCGGAGTGACACGCCTCTTTCTCGGCTAAGATCACGGAGCGAGATGGCGAGCATGAGACGAACATGATGAACGATGAAGAAACCCTGTTCGAGTCCAGGCTCTCTTCGTTGCGCCGCGTGGGCCAGGGCAAGGTGCGCGACCTCTACGAGGTAGATGAAGCTCACCTGCTTATGGTTACCACCGACCGCCTATCGGCCTTCGACGTGGTGCTCCCCGATCCCATTCCGGGCAAGGGGCGAGTCTTGAACGGGTTGTCCCGGTTCTGGTTCGAGCGCACGCAACGGATCGTGCCTAACCATATGCGCGAGCGATCCCTGGACAGCCTGGGGCTGACGGCGCAAGAGCGTGCGCAGATCGAGGGCCGCGCGATGCTGGTGCGGCGCCTGCGAGCGCTGCCTATAGAGGCCGTGGTGCGCGGCTATCTCGCCGGATCGGGGTGGCAGGAGTATCAACGAACCGGGAGCATTTGCGGCATCGCATTGCCGGCCGGATACCGCCAATCGGAGCGGCTGCCGGTGCCGATCTTCACGCCGGCGACCAAGGCCGCTATGGGACACCATGACGAGAACATCGGCTATGCGCAAACCGCGGCGCTGATCGGACAGCGCACCGCGGAGCAGGTGCGCGCCATCGCGCTGGAGATCTATTCCGAGGCGGCAGACTACGCGGCCACGCGCGGGATCATCATCGCGGATACCAAGCTCGAGTTTGGCCTGGATGATCGCGGTGAGCTGGTCTTGATCGACGAGGTGCTGACACCCGATTCGTCACGCTTTTGGCCGGCCGATGGCTACCGGATCGGGACCAGTCCGCCGAGCTTCGATAAGCAGTTCGTGCGCGATTACCTTGAAGCGTCGGCCTGGAACAAGCAGGCACCCGCCCCGCGTTTACCGGCCGAGGTCATCGGCCGTACGGCGGCGAAATACCGCGAGGCGCTAGCGCGACTGGTCGGGACTGCGACCGGTGCCGGATAACGCGAGTAGCGGTGGTGAATACCGATACGATGCCGGTTGCGGCCGCCGCCGGGAGAGGGGATTACAAACGGGACGGATGGCCATCCCCGGTATACCGTCCCCTGCCGAGCTTGCGCTGCAGTCGCTCGCGGCGCTGTCGATATCCGCTCGACTGCGGGGCCATCGCGACCAGACGCTCGGTATAGGCCAGGGCCTTATTGAAATCACGGCACCGGTGCTCAAAGTGCTTGGCGAGGTTCTCTAAGGCTTCGGGATGGTCCTGCTCCGCGAGCCCCTGCCAAAGGGTGAGCGCCTGCTGCCATTCCCCGCGCTGCCGGTGCAGATGTGCGGCCAGCATGGCGGCCTCACCGCTCAAGACGCGGGGATCGGCGCTCAGTTGCCGGCTCGCCTCCAAGTCCCTTCCGTTGCGAACGAGACTGACCGCAATCGCGTGCCGATCGGCGTCGATCGGTCCCGGCTCGGCGTAGGTCTCGGCAAGCACGGCCCCCAATCCGACCAGGGACACTAGATCCAGATGATTGTGCTCCAGGACCGCGGGGAGTTGCTCCGCCTGGCCTTCGCGCACGAACTGCGTCCATACCCGGGGTACCAGCCAACCCGGCAGATCATCGCGGCGCGCCAGGCCCAGCAGGCGGCGCTCCGCGGTCTGCAAGCGGCAATCGGGCCAGTGGCTCGCGAAGGCCGTGCGCAGCGGATAGAGCAGATCGAGATGGGGCAAATGGCCGAGAGGGTCGGGGCGACGCGCGAGCCGATAGCGGGCGGCCAGGAGCGGTACATCGAAGCGCTTGCCGTTGAAGCTCACGACTCCGGAGGCGAGCCGCAAGCGCTCGCCGATGTGATCGAGTAGCAGCGGCTCGGCGGCGAAGCCGGTCACCAGCCACTGGTAGACGCATAACGCGTCCTCCTCGATCCAGGCCAGACCGACCAGGAAGGCTAGGGTCCCGGTTCCGCCCGCAAGCCCAGTGGTCTCCGTATCGAGAAACACCAGGCCCGCCCGAGGCGGGACGGCGCCGGCCAGGAGCTGCAAGGGCGCGGTATTGAAACGCCCCAAACGCACCGTGCCGTGTAGCTGGCTCAATGGCAGCTTGCGCTCGATGCGAATGAGCCCGCTCGCGATCGCTGTGCCGCCCAGGTAATGCGCCAGGGCCGGGCCGGGCGCCAACGCGGTTGGCGGCGGCTTACGTCCGAGATACGCGAGGCGTTCCGTCAGCGCTAGCGGCCGCGCGGCGCTGGCCGCCGTTCTTTCGTGCAGCGCGGCCAGCCGCGCCTTGAGGTCCATGCCGCTAGACGACGAAAAACGCCGCAAGGCCCAGGAAGGCCGAAAATCCGAGCACATCCGTGACCGTGGTCAGGAACAGCCCGCCGGCCAGGGCCGGATCGATCCCCAGACGCTTCAGCGTAATCGGGATCAGCGTCCCGGCCAGCGCCGCGGCCGCTACGTTGGCGGTCAATGCCAACGCGATCACCATCCCGATGCTGAGATTCCCGAACCAGTTGGCGGCAACGACCCCGACTATCGTTGCCCATAACAGTCCGTTGGTGACGCCGACTGCGAGCTCCTTACGCAACAGGGAGCGGTAATTGGCATCGCTGATCTGGCCGAGGGCCAGCCCGCGGATCACGATGGTGAGCGTCTGGCTGCCGGCAACCCCGCCCATGCTGGCGACGAGCGGCATCAAAATGGCGAGCGCGACGCTGTGCCGTAGGGTGTCCTCGAAGCGGCCGATGACCCAGGCGGCGAGCAAAGCCGTGATGAGATTGACCCCCAGCCACAGGGCACGGCGCGGGATGCTCGCCAGGGCCGGTGCGAAGGTGTCGTCGGCCTCGTTGAGACCGGCGAGGCTCATGAGGGAATGATCGCCCTGGTCGCGGATCACGTCCACCACGTCGTCGATGGTGATGCGTCCGAGCAGCCGGCCCCTCTCGTCCACCACCGGTGCCGAGAGCAGATCGCGCTGCTCGAACCGCTTAGCCACCTGGTCCGCCGGCATCTGTGCCGGGATGGGCTCCGGATCATCCAGCATCACCTCGGCCACCGTCCTATCGGGGTTGGCGGTTACCAGTGTCGTGATGGGCAGCATGCCCTGATAGCGGTTGTCGCGATCCACGACCATCAGGCTGTCGGTCTTCTCCGGTAGCTCGTGGCGGCGCCGCAGATAACGCAGCACGGCCTCCAGGTCGACGTCGCTGCGCACGCTGATGGTATCGGTATTCATCAGACCGCCGGCCGTGTCCTCCGGGTATTGGAGGACCGCAGCGACGCGCTGTCGATCCTGGGCGTCCATCGAGCGTAGCACCTGCTCGATGCGGTCTTCGGGCAGGTCTTGCAGGATATCAGCGGCATCATCGGTTTCCAGTTGCTCGGTCAGCTCGGCAACCTGCGCCGGGGCCAGGAGCTCGAGCAGCGTCACGCGCACCGCGTCATGCGCATGCGACAAGACTTCGCCCTGGATCTCCACGGGCACCAGCCCCCAGAGGACCTCGCGCTGCTCGCCCGGCGCCGATTCGAGCAGATCGGCGATCTCGGAGGGGTGCAAATCGGCGAGGGCGTGTGCCGCGGCGTCCCGGTCGCCCTCGCCGATGGCCTCCTGGATCACTATCTGCGGCCGGTTCGTCGGGAGGGGCTCGGTCCGTTGATGCATGGGGCGGTTCTTGGCGGGAGCAGAGCCGGGGCGGCTAGCGGCCCATTCTAGCGGGGAAGCCGGGCGGTATAGAACCCCGGAGAGGCCGCCCTCGAGGTGCTCCGAGCCTCAATGGACTGCGGATTACCTGGACTATAGGCTCACCCGGACGCTGAGCCGTGCCGGGCGCATGGCGTTGCCTCGCCGCCTAGCGATGCAAGCCGCCGTATATTGCATTAAACGCCAACTCATGTATTGTAGTCCACGGCTCGCCGCGAAGTGTCCCTCTCAGCCAGGCCACGAGCTGGGCCGAAAACCGATGGTTACGCGTAACCAGATGAAATATAAACGGTTTTCTAAAATATTCGCTTACAATAACTAGCTATCCTATAGGAGGTAATTTATGGGTGATGACGCAATGTGGGTACTTTTGGCGCTCTCCGTCGTCTGCTTAGCTGCGCTGTTCGTTACCAACCGCTAAGGCAACGCGAGACCAATAACAATAACAATAGTGGTATCTGGAGCCGTTCTCGATAACGTCTCCGACGTATAAGCGGGTCTAGTTGCGGCGTGCCCTGTGGGGCTGGACGTAGCAGACCCGCTCCGTTTATCCGGCCTAGTTCAACCTTCCTGCCGCCGCCCACCGACGGCACGTTATCCGCCTTATCCCCAACCTAGCCTTGGTGTGTCCGGTCCTGATATGACCCGGGGGCCGAAGCACGTGCAGTATGGGGTAAGCAAATCATGAAGCAGGCGCGTAAGGTCAGCGGCAACGGTGAGTATGGCCTTCTCGCCGCCATGCTGCTGCTGTTACATTTCGCGGTTTGGTGGGACTTCGGGGCCGCATTCTCGCAGGCCTTGATGCTGGTGCACTTCGGCCTGTTCTTGATCTGGCAGCCATTCTGGAGCCGCCGTGAACCGGTGCGCTGGGGCCGCGGCGTGGTCTTTCTCGGTCTGACCGTGGGCCTGACGTATTGGCTAGACCGCTGGTTGCTGGCCGGATGGGTCATCCTCTTAACCGGCATCATCGCGGGGTTACCGGGCACCGCTCGCCTCGATCGCTACGTATACTTTCCCGCACTGTTATTTCTGGTATCAACCTTGGTGCTCGGTTGCGTACCGCCGTTGTTCCAAATCGCGCCGTTACCAGAGACCGTGACGATATTATTCGAGTTCGGGCTGTTCGCGGCCCCCTTGGCCATCGGTGTCATTGCGGTTGGCACGCAGCGGCGTAGCGGGCCGCGGTCGGTCGATCTGTTTCGCGCCGTGACCATTTCCCTGCTCACGGCGGTGCTGGCGGCCAGCAGTCTGGTGGATATGTACTTCACCGGCACGGATTATCCCGTCGCACTGGTGCGGTCGTTATTGGCCATCGCTGGATTTCTCTTCGCAATCAGTTGGCTGCTGTCGCCACAGGGCTACGCCAGCCTCACCCAGCTATGGGAGCAATCGCTGCTTAATATCGGCACACCCTTTGAGCAATGGCTGGTGGGGATTGCGAATCTGGCCGACGCGGGCTCACCCCCTGAAGCGTTTCTGCGTGAGGCTATGGATCGCGTAGTGGCATTGCCGTGGTGCGAAGGCGTTCAATGGCATGATGCCTTGAACTCCGGCGCCGTGGGACGGGAGGCGCCCTACCGCCTCGAGCTGCACGACGCCGGGCTAAGCGTTACCCTGCTGACCAGGAAACCGGTGGGACCCGGCCTGCTGGTCCATTGCCGGCTGTTGATCCAGATCGTGCAGTATTTCTACCTGGCGAAGCTGCGCGAGACGGAGCTCGCGCAAAAGGCCCATCTCGAGGCTATCTACCAGACCGGAGCACGCGTCGCGCATGACATCAAGAACCTGTTGCAGTCGCTGCGCAGCGTCGCCGCGGCCTTGGAAACGCAGGGACCAAAGGCGCGTCAGCAGCGAGCACAGGACTTGGTACGGCGTCAAGTCCCGAGCATTATTCAGCGTTTGGAGCGCGCCTTGGGTAAGCTCCAGGCCCCCGAGCGTAGCGACCAAGAGTGCTGCGATTTGGCCTGCTGGTGGGACGAGATCAAGGCACGGCACGCGTTGCACGAGGTTGAATTCGAGTCTCAGCTCGGTGTCAACTCGCAAGTACCGCGAGATCTGCTCGATAGCGTCGTAGACAATCTGCTGGAGAACGCCTATCACAAGCGTCGCACCGAGCCCGGCATCCGCATCAAGGTGAGCGTATCCTGCGGGCCGGGTGGATTATGCTTGACGGTCTGCGACAGTGGTAGTGCGATTCATCGGGACTTGGCAGGGCAGCTATTGCGCCAGCCCGTGGCCTCCGCGAGCGGTTTGGGGGTGGGTCTTTACCAGATAGCGCGCCAGGCGCAGATCATGGGGTATGGGCTGGCATTGACGCGAAACGTCGCGGGTGAGGTGTGCTTTACCTTGTCCGGTCCCGCCGAATGGGTGGCCGCGAATACCCAAGGCGGACAGCTAGCGCCATAGGTACCGTGGACGAACAGCCGGTAACCCGCGCTCGGGCCTCCAGCAAGAGGTGTTCGTACAACCTGCGAGAAATCCTTGGTTCTACCGAGGCGGCGCCCTTGAGGGTCTCGCGCCTAGATGGCCTCGGGGCCCAGGTCAGGATTAAGTAAATCGATATCTCCGCTGAAAAATCCCTAACTGCTTGTTACCAGGCTCGGTCGGGCGTTTCGGCAGCGATAGCCAGCATACAGGCAGCGTCGTCGTAACGCGGATTGTTGACCCGCGTAGTGACCGGATAGGCCCGGGTGTCTGGTCCTGGATATGGGCGTAGCATTTCCAGCAACACGCCGGCATCCTGCTCGGTAGGATCCAGCCATTGCCGGTATTGCCCGGGCGCGAGTATGACCGGCATGCGTTCATGGATGGGGCGTAAGATGTCGTTAGCCTCGGTCGTGATGATCGTGCAGGAATCGATGCCGGGTCCGTCCCGCTGCCAATTTTCCCAGAGCCCGGCGAAGGCGAATACTGGGGTATCGGCCAGGTGGATATAGTACGGGCGCTTCGCGCCGATCTGCACACGCCATTCATAATAGCCGCTCGCGGGGATCAGGCAACGCCGCCGTCTGAAGGCGTTTCGGAAGACCGGTTTATCGGCGACGGTTTCCGACCGCGCATTGACCATCCAGCCGATCCGCGGGTCCCTGGCCCAATGCGGAACGAGTCCCCAGCGAATCGGGACCAGCTCGCGGACGCCGTCACGGACAAGGATAGCCGGCACCTGTTGCGAGGGGGTTAGGTTATAGCGGGGCGCGAAATCGGGCACGCCGCTTAGACTGAGACGTGCCTGAAGCTCTTCCGCGCTCGCGTGCAAGGCGTAGCGTCCGCACATGAATAGGCTATCCGGTCCGCGATGCGAGGCACTACCGGGTCATGGTTCCGCTGGCTGCCCGCGACGCCCGCTACGTAAAGATCGCCTCGTATCTCATCCCATCGCGTTCCGGTCCGATGGGTACCAGGAATATCGCCAACGTGCCCAAGCGCGAATGGCATAGCGAATAGATCCGCTGCGGAAGCAGGGGCTGCATGGGTCCCAGGAAGACCAGGGAGTAAGCACTGCGGTGCGCATCGGGACGCGAGCACCCCAGCGGCTGGACCGATACCAGACGCAACGCCAGCCGGTCGCCGATCGCGAACGGCTCATTCAGGCATTGCGCCCAGTGCTCCATCGTCAGGGTGTCCAGCACGACGGGGACAAATGGTACTGAGCGGACCAGGCCTCGGCAATCATGACCCTAGGCCGTGACCCGGATCGGAGACCAATGTAACGCCGCGACGCTTGCGAATGCACTGCTATTACGCATGGCGAATGGCCATCGAGGCGTGCAGAGGGCCTGCACCGCTCGGGTCAACGGCGCTTGTGCGGCCGTGGGACGGCGAGGCTCTTAGCCCTGCGCCGGGATGGCAGATGGACTGGAATGCAATCCTGCTTGCGTGGGGGTCGCCTCGTCGCCCGGCGTGGCGTCCTGGGGCTCCGCTGCGATGTGGTATGACTCGGCCGCCCAATGGCCCAGGTCGATCAGCTTGCAACGCTCCGAGCAGAAGGGACGCCAGCCCCCCTGGTCTTGCGCGATCGATAGACCACAGCGCGGGCAGCGTCGGTTCATTACAAGACACAGCACTGGAGATCGAAGCCAATGTCACGCGTCGTCTGGGACGCTCGCATCGCCGTATCGGATTGCTCCAAGAACCGCACCGTAAAGCGGTGTCTGCTGGCGCTGATTTCCGGGAATAGGCCCTCGGCGGCCGAAATTCTGACGCGCAGTAGCTGGCTACAGGAATTATTCTCCAATGACTGCTGATAGAACCCCCCGCGTGCCGTGCATTGGACCGGATACGAGCTGTCGCGCAGGATTTTCAGGGCCAGGCTGATGCCCTCGCTGATGACTTGGAGGTCGGCGAACCAATGCTCCAGTTGGCGGTTGCGCTTAGCTACCGGCCGCTTAAGCCAGAAATGCAATGCCGGAAGGTCGAAGCTACAGGTCCCGCCCGGGATGGCGAGCCGTTGCCTGACCGCCGTAACCAGTTCGTCCTGGCGCACGGTCTGGCCCGGCTGGTAATTGGGGTCTTTGAGGCTGGCCGCAATGGTGTTGATCCCGTTCAAGACCTCATCGAGCCGCTGCCCATCCACCCCGGGGTTGCTTTGTAAGCGTGATAGTGCCGCGGACTGGCGATCGAGTTCTTTGATGACGTCACCCTTGAAATCCGAGCGCCCGAGGATCTCCGTCAGCTCGATGAGCCGCTCCAGGCCGGCGCGGCTATCCCATTCGCTTAGGCCTTGTACACGCTCCCTAAACTGATCGAACAGGGACTCCAGGCGCAGGAAACCCCGGATCCGCTCGTTGAGGGGCTGTTCATAGGTGAGCCTGGGATCGGTAGCCGGAGAGGCGGCTTGGGGGGTGGGCGATCGTGTCGACGGTCTGGTCACGATGGGGACCCGTAGCGGCGCTGGATAAGAGTTGAAGGCGCTGAGAAATCCTATTATGCGCGCCCTGGCGGGAGGGTACAACCACGACCCCGCGCGCGCCGCCAGGCCGCATCGTTTATCGGCCGGCATACCCGGTCTCCGCCTCGCGCAGGAATCGGCGGTGCAGCGCAAGGACGGCTCGCGCCAAGCCCGCCAAGTCCCCATCGTTAGTGATTGTCTCATCGGCCGCGGCGAGGCGTGCCTCGCGGGAGGCCTGCACGGCGATGATCGCCTCGACCTCCGCGCGGCTCAGCCGGTCGCGGGCCATGACCCGTTCGATTTGGCGCGCGATAGGACTATCGACGACTACGACCCGGTCGTAAGCGCCGCTTTGGCGCGTCTCGATCAGCAAGGGGATGCAGACGACACAATATGGAGCGGTAATGTCGGCCACGCGGTGCGCAATGGCCTGTGCGATACGCGGGTGTAGGATTTGCTCCAGTTGCCGCCGCCGCTCACGATCGGAAAAGACCAAGCTGCGAAGCCGGGCACGGTCGATGCGCCGCTCGTTATCGATCATGCCGGGGCCAAAGGCACGCGTAATCTCTTCTAGAGCGGGCTGGCCGGGCTGTACGCACTCCCTGGCAATCTCATCCGCATCGATGACCGGGACGCCGTGACCCGTGAATAGCATACAAACGGTGGTTTTGCCGCTACCGACACCGCCGGTAAGCGCCACCCGCAGGGTCACGGCGCGGGTAGCCAGCGGAAATAGCTGTCGATGATTTCACCGCCCCAGATCAGGGCGACCCAGCCCGCACAGGCGAGATACGGCCCGAACGGAATCGGCTTGCTGCGTTCATGCCCCCCGAATAGGATGAGGGCAATACCGGCGACTGCACCGACCAGCGAGGAGCCCATGATGACCAGCGGTAGCGACTGCCATCCGAGCCAGGCGCCGAGCATGGCGAGGAGCTTGAAATCCCCGTAGCCCATCCCTTCCTTGCCGGTCACAATCCGGAATGCGTGATAGATGAGCCACAGGCTAAGATAACCCGCCATCGCGCCGATCACGCTCGCCTCCAGACTGGTCATCTGGCCGAAGAGATTGGCCGCGATGCCCAGCCAGAGCAGCGCTAAGGTGATCGAATCCGGCAAGAACTGCGTATCGAGGTCGATAAAGCTGAGCGCGATCAAGCCCCAGCTGAGCACGGCCGCAAGGATCGCCTCCGTGCCCAAGCCGAAACGCCAGGCGGCAATGGCCGCGGCGGTCCCACCCAGCGCTTCGACGATCGCATAGCGCAGTGCGATCGTAGCGCGGCAGCCTCGGCAGCGCCCCTGTTGCACCACGTAACTGAGTATCGGGATATTCTCCCAAACGCTCAGGCGGCGCCCGCAATTCGGACACCGTGAACGCGGGGTGCTCAAGGAAAGACGCTCAGCGGACTCGGGCGGCCGTGCGCCGTTTAACTCCGCGCACTGGCTCCGCCACTCGGCCTCCATCATCTTCGGTAAGCGGTGGATGACCACATTCAAGAAGCTGCCGATGCACAGGCCGAACAGGCCCATGACGAGGATAAACGCGCAGGGGTAATCCGCGAAGACGGCGAATTCGGTCATTGCGGACCGAATTCTACCGTCTTATCGATGGACGAGGTACTGCAGTGCGACGCTTAGGTTTCAACCTGTGTTCAGACCACCTGACCCATCTTGAAGATCGGCAGGTACATGGCGATGACCAGGCCACCGATGATAACCCCCAGGACCGCCATGATAATGGGCTCCAGGAGGCTGGTGAGGGAGGCGACCGCATCGTCGACCTCTTGCTCGTACCAGTCGGCGACCTTGCTCAGCATGGAGTCCAAGGAACCCGACTCCTCACCGATAGCGACCATCTGCACGACCATATTGGGGAAGATCCCGACGTCACGCATGGCCGCCTGCAACTGCGTGCCGGTCGAGACCTCATCGCGCATCTTGATTGTGGCAGCGTGGAATACGATGTTGCCGCAGGCCCCGGCAACCGCCGTCATGGCCTCGACCAAGGGCGTACCGGCTGCGAACATGGTAGCCAGCGTGCGCGAGAAGCGGGCGATCGCGGCCTTTTCCAGGATATTGCCGATAATCGGCACCTTGAGCGAAATCCGATCGAAGAAATGCGCGACCTTGAGCGAACGCTTCTTGGCCTGCCATATTCCTACCACGCTGCCGATGATCGCGCCAAGGATCGCCCACCAGTACTCCTGGAAATAGTTCGAGATGGCAATGACCAGCATGGTGAGCGGCGGGAGGTCCGCGCCAAACCCTTTGAACAGTTGCTCGAACTGGGGAATGACGAAGATCATCAGGATCGCCGTGATGACAAACGCCACGACGATAACGGCCGTGGGATAGAAGAGGGCCGATTTGATCTTGGATTTCAGCGCCTCGGTCTTCTCCAAATAGGTGGCGACCTTGTGCAGGATCGATTCGAGGATCCCTGAGGCCTCGCCCGCGGTCACCAGATTGCAGTACAGCTCATTGAAGTGCTTGGGGTGCTTACCCAGTCCATCGGCCAGTGCGCCACCCGCCTCTACGTGGGACTTGATCGATAAGATTAGGTCCTGCATGTTGCGATTCTCGTGGCCGCGCCCCAGGATCTCGAAGGATTGTACCAGGGGCACGCCGGCGCTCATCATCGTCGCCAGCTGGCGGCTGAAGATTGCGATATCTTTTGGCTTGATCGCCTTCTTGCCGCCGCGGCTGAAGAGCGAGCCGGTCTTTTTAGAGACCTTGCGCGGATTGACGCCCTGGCGGCGTAGCAGGGCCTTGACGGCCGCGTCGCTGAGGGCGTTCATCTCGCCCTTGACGCGCTTTCCGGACTTGTCTGTGCCTTCCCAATGGAAGATGTCTTGTTTCAAAGCTGCGGCCATACGCCTTACTCCATAGTTACGCTGTTGATTTCTTCAATACTGGTGATGCCGTCTCTTACCTTCCTCAGGGCCGATTGCCTGATATCCGGGATCCCTTCCCGGCGCGACTGATCGGCCAGGGCAATGGCATTCGCGCCTTCCATGATGAGCCGTTTCATGGCGTCGGAGATCGGCATCACCTGATAGATCCCGGTGCGCCCCTTGAAACCGCCGTTACAGTGCTCGCAACCGACTGCTTTATATACAGTGAATTCGCTTGCAAGGTCCTGCTCCGTGAAACCCTCGGCAAGCAAAGCCTCCTTAGGAATGCTTACTGGATTCTTGCAATGGCCGCACAGCTTCCTAACCAAACGTTGTCCGATGACCACGTTGATCGTCGTCGCGATGGCGAAAGGCTGCACCCCCATATCGGCCAGACGGATGATTGTTTGAGGGGCATCGTTCGTGTGCAGGGTAGATAGCACCATATGCCCGGTCTGGGCGGCCTTGACGGCGATCGATGCGGTCTCCACATCGCGGATCTCACCGACCAGGATGATATCCGGGTCCTGGCGGAGAAAGGCCTTGAGCGCCTTGGGAAACGTCATGCCCGTTTTCTCGTCCACCTGGACCTGGTTGACCCCGGCAAGGTTGATTTCAACCGGGTCCTCCGCAGTGGAGATGTTCACGTCCCCCGTATTGAGCATGTTGATGCCGGTATAGAGCGACACGGTTTTACCGCTGCCGGTCGGTCCGGTGACCAGGAACATCCCGTAGGGTTTGTGCAAATTTTTGAGAAAGATTTCCTTTTGGAAGTCCTCGTAGCCCAGCATGTCGATGTTGAGCCGGGCCGCGTCGGAGTCCAGGATACGCATCACGGCCTTTTCGCCGTACAGCGTCGGACAGGTACTGACGCGAAAATCGATAGCCTTGTTCCTGGAAATCTTCAGCTTGAAGCGGCCGTCTTGGGGCACTCGGCGCTCGGCGACGTTGAGGCGGGACATGACCTTGATGCGGCTGGCGATCTTGTTCGCGAGTACGATAGGCGGCTTGGCCAACTCGATGAGCTCGCCGTCGATGCGCAGGCGCACCCGGTAGAACTTCTCGTAGGGCTCAAAATGCAGGTCCGAGGCTTCCTTGCGGATGGCGTCCAATAGCACCTTGTTGACGAAGCGCACCACCGGCGCGTCATCGACCTCCGACTCCTCCTCACCCGTCGGCTGCGATTGGCCGATATCCAGGTCATCCAGATTTCCGAAGTCCTCATCGGTGAGGTCGCCGAGCTTGCTTTCGGCCGCTTCCAGCGCCTTTTCGATGGTGCGTGCGAGCTTATCGTCCTCGACTAGGATCGGTTCGGTGTTGAGGCCGGCATTAAATTTTATCTCGTCCAAGGCCTGGAGGTTGGTCGGGTCCGAGATGGCTACGAACAGGCGATTGGCACGTTTAAACAAAGGCAGGGCATGGTGTTTCTTCACCAGCGCCTCGGCCACCATCTTGGAGACCTCGGGATCCAACTCCACCGCGTCCAGGTCGAGTAGCGGCACCCCGAATTCCGTGGAAGCCACGCGGGCGATGTCCGCGCCCTTCGCCAGCTTGTGTTCAACCAGATAGCGTATCAGCGGGACCTTGTCTCTCTGGGATTGAAGCAGGGCCTGTAGCGCGGTTTCGTCGGTCAACAAACCGGCAGTCGTCAAGCTCCGGGCCAGCCCGGTCAGCATGGTTCGCGCCGGGCTTAGCCCCGCCACTATCGTTTTGGTACCGATGAGGTCCATCGCTCGCTTAATCGGCCTTGTCTCGAATCCCTATGGGATCTGTGCAATACCATTCCGGATCAATCCGGGGGTTGATCGGCGTCGCTGCGGGGATCGGCAAGCGCGCGCCCTGTCGAGGGCGAGTCCAACGTCCTGGCTTGGTGCAAGCGACAACAGCGCTCACGAGGTACGGCGGTGGCCTCCCCGGCTACCCCTATTCAGCGACTCCACGCCGGCTTTCTTTAGTCCCGCCCTGCGAGACCCGGGTCCGGCCGCGCAGCGGTGTCGTGTTAAAGTAACCCAATGCAGCGGAGGCCCTATGTCAGTGTCGCAGCGGTTATCGAGCGCGAAGGGCGGTTCCTGATGGTCGAGGAACGCACCGACACCGGGCGCACGGTGCTAAACCAACCGGCCGGACACCTCGAACCAAGAGAGACGCTGGTCCAGGCCGTGCAGCGCGAGGTTCTGGAGGAGACCGCCTGGCATTTCGCCCCCGCGGGCCTCGTCGGCCTCTATCTTTATCACAATCCGGACGCCGACCGCAGCTATCTGCGAGTCTGCTTTTTCGGACCGGTGTTGGCGCATGAGGCCGAGCGGGCGCTCGATGCGGAGGTCTTGCAATGCCTGTGGTTGGACCGCGCGGCACTGGCCGCTATGCAAGGCCGGTTACGTACGCCGCTCGTAAACCGCTGCATAGACGACTACCTGGCCGGGCGGCGATTTCCGCTCGCGGTCGTCGCGGATGGGGCCGGCTTGGTTTAATTCATCATGGCCCGGTACAACGTGATCGTCGGGCTATCCGGCGGCGTCGATTCTGCGCTAGCCGGTCTGCGTTTGAAGGCGCAGGGCCATACCGTCAGCGGCCTGTTCATGAATAACTGGGAGGACGACGATACGGATGTCTATTGCAGCTCGCGTGAGGACCTGTCGGATGCGGTCGCCGTCGCCGAGCACCTGGGGATCGAGGTCGATGCGGTCAACTTCACTCGCGAATATCACGAGCGGGTCTTCGCGCGATTTCTCGAAGGGCTGCGCGCCGGGTATACGCCGAACCCAGACGTGTGGTGCAATAGCGAGATCAAGTTCAAGTCCTTCCTGGACTCGGCGCTGGCGCGGGGTGCAGACCGAGTGGCGACCGGCCACTACGCACGGGTGCAGGAGCGTGACGGTGGCTATGGCCTGTTGAAGGGCGCCGACACCGGCAAAGACCAGAGTTATTTCCTCTACGCCTTGAGCCAAGCGGCGTTGTCGCGGGTCTTATTTCCCGTAGGTGAACTCAATAAGCGGGAGGTTCGGGCGCAGGCCGCCGCGGCCGGCCTGTCGGTGCACGACAAGCCCGACAGCACCGGGATCTGCTTTGTCGGCGAGCGGCCGTTCCGCGCGTTTCTGGCGCGGTATCTTCCACTCCGCCCCGGCCTGGTTCGCAGCGCGGAAGGCCGCGTCCTCGGCGAACACCAAGGCGTGCCGTTTTATACCCTGGGTCAGCGCCAGGGCCTGAGCATCGGCGGCGTGCGTGGCGCAATGGAAGCCCCCTGGTATGTGGCCGTCAAGGACCTCGTTGCCAATGAGCTTATCGTGGTCCAGGACCGACGGCACCCGCTGCTCTCGAGTCGGTCACTGGTTGCGAGTGGTCTACATTGGGTGAGCGGGACCCCGCCGGACACCCCGCTACGTTGCCGGGCCAAGACCCGCTATCGGCAGCCGGACCAGGGCTGCACCGTCGTCTGCATTGAAGACGGGCAATGCCGGGTCGAGTTCGAGGACGAGCAATGGGCCGTCACGCCGGGCCAATCGGTAGTCTTCTATCAAGGTGAGACCTGTCTTGGCGGCGGCACTATCGAATTGCGTCGCTAGCGGCTACGCGCTTGTTTCGCTCGGTAGCTCGTGGCAGCCTAACGGAATGCCGCCATGGGATCGCCATGCCACGCGCTAAGGCGCCGCTCGTCTCAGTGCCTGCCGCCCGCACGCGTTGTGCATGGCCCAAGTCCGATCCCTTGATGATCGACTATCACGACCACGAGTGGGGCGTGCCGCTGCACGACGATCAAAAGCTCTTTGAGTTCCTCATCCTGGAAGGCGCGCAGGCCGGTCTCAGCTGGCTCACCGTTTTGCGCAAACGCGAAAATTTCCGGCGCGCCTTCGACCACTTCGATCCGCGCAAGGTCGCCCGATATGGCGAGCCGCGTATCGCTAAGCTCATGCAGGACCCCGGGATCATCCGCAACCGCAAAAAGATCGAGGCGGCGGTCAGCAATGCGCGGGCCTTCTTGAGGCTACAAGAAGAATACGGCAGTTTCGACCGTTACGTTTGGGGATTTGTCGGTGGCCGGCCCCTACAGAACCACTGGCGCAGCCTCGGGGAGCTGCCGGCGCGCAACGCGGTGTCGGATGCGCTGAGCCACGACCTCAAACAACGCGGCTTCAAGTTTATCGGCTCTACGGTCTGCTATGCGCATATGCAAGCGACGGGGATGGTGAACGATCACCTGGTAAGCTGCTTCCGCTACCGGGCGTTACGCCCCGCCGGCTAGCGCCGCGCGGCCGGAACTGAGCCTTTTGCGGCATCGATGCCAGATCGGCGGCGCCGCTAGCTCAAAACGGGAGATATTGCCTTGCGTTGCTCGCTGGTCCGGTTCCCGACCGAGCCCCCTCGCCATAGGGTTGGGCCGAAGGGCGTGACGGAAGCACAAGGTGGACGGGGTTCCCCGCTTCGCGTTCATCGCCGGTCGGGAGAGAATGTTATTGGGAATACCATTCACGGACCTCGGACCCGTGCGGTTAAGCCCTGCTCGCGGCGCAAGCAGCGCGCTTGGAGTGAGGACAATCATTACGTTACATCCACTACCGTGTCTTCGCCCCTAGCCGAAAGCGGGTTCATTGCTTGCCCATCAGACCCTCAGCGGGGGTCCGCGAGGCAGGCCCATCCGGAGCGCATCGGTGCACGAGGGCGGGGAGGAGGTCGCGGGTCGTCTATTGCCGGACGGGGTCAGATAGCTATAATTTCTCCGTGGTTCGCGCCGCGCCTGGAAACGGGGCACGCGGACGGGGAATTACATTATAGGGGCCAATGTGTACAATGGGCCGTTTTGTAAACGGGCAGGGGTCGATGGGGCCTTTTCGAATCGCCTGTTCCAATGGAAGGTGGGGGCGGGCGAGTCGCGTGAACAAAGGAAACCTGCTGTTTGCGAGCACTCCCGCTCCGTCCCTCTCCCGCACGGGGAGGAGCCGAATGGGCCAGTCCTGAAGCTGGTTTGGGACCGTGCCGGGTATGGACTAGCTGAAGGGCGGGGTGCCGCCAAACGCTGTCTAGGTCCTTTGCATCTTCGCGGTCTCTTGAGGTGCGGGGGGCTTTAAGAACAATTTAAGGCCAAAGAGATCAACATGCAATTCAATTTAAGGAGGAGGTCATGAGAAAAGCATCGCTGCAACGGTGGCTCGCGGCAGCAATCGCGGTCGCGGTACCCACCTCGGTTCTCGCGAACGAAGAGCTGCTAAAGCTGCAAGCTGATCCAAATTACTGGGTCATGCCGAACGGCAACTTCTGGCATTGGCGTTATTCCGAGCTCGATCAGATCAACGCGCAGACGGCTGCCAAGCTACAGGCCGCTTGGACGTTTTCCACCGGGGTGCTACGCGGTCACGAGGGCGGGCCCTTGGTGCTGCCGGGCAGCGCAACCGGCCTGGGTCACGATACCCTGTACGTACACGCGCCGTTCCCCAACAACGTCTTCGCAATCAACCTCGATAATCTCGAGGTGGTGTGGGAGTACACCCCCAGCCAAAATTACGATGAAACGGTACCGGTCATGTGCTGCGACACGGTCAACCGGGGTCTTGCGTATGCCGACGGCAAGATCTTCTTGCAGCAGGCGGACACCAACCTGGTCGCTCTAGAGGCCAAGACCGGGAAGAAGGTCTGGTCGGTCAAGAACGGCGATCCCAAGACCGGATCGACCAATACCAATGCCCCCCACGTGATCAAGGACAAGGTCTTCACCGGCATCTCCGGCGGTGAATTTGGCGTCCGGGGTTTCCTAGCCGCGTACAACATCGAGGACGGTTCGCTCGCCTGGAAGGCCATGAGCGTCGGCCCCGATGAGGATATCAAGGTCGATCCGGAAAAGACCACCGAGCTGGGTAAACCGATTGGCAAGGACTCCAGCATCAAGACCTGGGAGAAGGACCAATGGAAGATCGGCGGCGGAACGACCTGGGGCTGGTATGCCTATGACAAGGACCTGAACCTGGTCTATTACGGCACCGGCAACCCCGGTACCTGGAACCCCGTGGTGCGTCCCGGTGACAACAAGTGGTCTATGACCATCTTCGCCCGCGACGTCGATACCGGCATGGCCAAGTGGGTCTACCAGATGACGCCCCACGACGAATGGGACTTCGATGGCATCAACGAGATGGTCCTGGCCGACATTAAGGTCAAGGGCAAGGACCGCAAGGCACTGGTGCACTTCGACCGCAACGGTTTCGGCTATACCCTGGACCGCGTGACCGGCGAGCTGCTGGTGGCGGAGAAATATGATCCGGCGGTCAACTGGGCGACCAAGGTGGACATGAGCACCGGCCGTCCCGAGGGGGACCCGCGCTACAGCACCCACAAGAACGGTGAGGACAACAACACCACCAACGCCTGTCCGGCGGCCTTGGGCTCCAAGGACGAGCAACCGGTGGCGTATTCGCCGCGGACCAACCTGTTTTACATCCCGGCGAATCACGTGTGCATGGACTACGAGCCGGTAAGCGGCGGCGAATACACCGCCGGCCAGCCCTACGTCAATGCCGTGCTCAATATGTATCCGGCGGGCAAGGTCCTCAAGGACGGGACAACCAACCTGGGCCTCTTTACCGCTTGGGACGCGGGCGAAGGCAAGATCGTTTGGTCGATCCCGGAGCGCTTCTCGGTATGGAGCGGCGCGTTGGCCACTAAGGGCGACGTGGTGTTCTACGGCACCCTGGATGGGTACATCAAGGCTATCGACGCCAAGACCGGTAAGCCCCTGTGGAAGTTCAAGACCCCGTCCGGCATCATCGGCAACATCAATACCTGGATGCATAAGGGTAAGCAATACGTTGGCGTGCTGTCCGGTATCGGCGGATGGGCCGGAATCGGGATGGCGGCGGGCCTGGTCGAGGATACCGAGGGCCTAGGCGCAGTCGGCGCCTACAAGGGCTTGAATTCATTCACCCGGTTGGGCGGCGTGCTAAGCGTCTTCAGCTTGCCCTGATTAATTTGTCAACCGGCAAGATATTAATATGGCGTTACGTAACCCCGGCATCGCGAGGGCGGTGCCGGGGTTTTTTTATCGGCTGGGTAACGTTACTCAAAGGGTGGAGAAGTGCACGATGACTATAGGAACGAGAACCATCGCGTTGCTGTTAGGGCTTACCGTGCTCGTAGCCTGTGGCGATTCAGCGGAGACGAAGGCGCAGCAGCTACAGAAGACTGTCGATTACATTGACCGGACCCTGGCCAAACGCAAGGCCAGCGGTGGACCGCCGGCGCCAGGTGCACCGAGTGTCGAGGAGCTGGAGAAATGGAAGACGGAGCTACAACAAGACTTGGCGGAGCTCAAGACCGACGGCAGCTGAGTATTGCGCGGCGAGGCTGCCCAGGCGTAAGCCCCAAGTTCCTCGATAGTCGCTCGCGCCTGGGGTCGAAGCGTGGTGCATCGCGGCGGGAAGCGGCGGAATAAGCCACGAGCTAGCCGCGATGTTGTCATGGGACAATTGTGTTAACCTAGCGCCGCTCGTTGGGCACCGGGTAGGTGGCCTCGAAGCGGGCGCGACCACGATTCGGACCAAGACCTAGAGGATTAATTGCATGAAGAACACTATTTCGACCGTGCTCCTGGCCTGGGCACTCGCCATTGGAATGAGCAACGCCTTTGCGCAGCAAGGTGCCGGGCCGGGGAAATCGGGCGACGAGAACACCAAAAATATGGCCGACGCGAAGATGCACGCCACGGCCGCCTTGGAAGCCGCCAAGGCGGGACAGGCCGCGGAGGTGTTGGAACACGCCAAGGCCGCGTGGAAGGTCTGCAAGGAGATCACCGGTGAGACCGTAATGCCCTACTACGAGGGAGCGATGGAAAAGCTGAACGCAGCAATCACGGCGGCCGAAAAAGGGGACGCGGCCGCGGCGGTCAGCCCGCTCGAAGGGGCAATCGCGAACATGAGCGAGGGGCAGGCGAAGGCCGACTACTGAACGCCGTATGCGGCGGCAGCGGTGACGTCACCGGGGGAGGCGATTGCCATGACCGCGGCGCAAGGCACGATGTAACCAGGTCTTGCCTCTTGGGGGTTTAAACTCGAGTACGAACGCCCGCCGGGAAGGCGGGCGTTTTTTTGGCTAGGGCGCTCAACGAGCGATGCGGGTGGCGTCGTTAACGGACGGAGACATTAGTTTAGCGCCTGCCACCGTCCGTCCTCGCCACGGCAAGCGATCCCTTGTTCGCGGATGGTCTTACCCGAACGGCCCTTGATCTGCGAGGTATATTCACGGCAATAGCGCCCGGCGCGCCGAAACGGCTTGGATGCCGATACCAGGTACGAGGAGCCTAAATCCGGGTTGTCCCACATCACGTCGCGTCCGTCCCTCGCGTGCTCCAGGGCCTGGCCAAAACAATAGTGATCGGAGCGATCGACGCTCACATCGGGTGCGCTACGGCCCAGCAGGTATTCCTGCAGGCCCAACACCGCCAGTGTGCTCAGATCGCCGTTGCGCATCGCGCTGACGGCATCTCCGAGCTGCGCGACGTTGCGCGATACGCCGTTGGCGCGCTCGCGCTGGCAACGCCCATCCAGGATGGCGAGCTCGCGTGGTCGGTGCGTATTGCGCCAGTCCTCGTAAGGTGCCCACTCCTCGTCGCGCCAGCGACGGTCTCTAGCGTGCTCCCACCGCTCGGCGTACCGGTCATCGGGCCTCCGGTATCGGTCGTTATTCGTACCGCCGGATGAATCGTCATCGTCGCGGTAGGTGTATTCGTGTGAGCGCAGACGGTTGCGATGCCGTTGGCGCCGCTGCTGCCGGTCGTGCCTGCGTTCGTGCTTGGCACGATGACCGTGCGCCTGTGCCCAGTTCGGGGGATCGGCCGGTGCATCTTGTACGGCTAACAGCAGGCTGATACTGAACGAAAGGATCATCAATGCGGTGCATTTCATAACGGATTTCACTCCAATTTTCTGTGACGATTGTCGCCTAATTTCACCCAGGCATGGCTACATCGGACCGCGTGCGTCACGAAACGCCACGCCCGCGGTGTATATCGGCCTAGCCCCATCGAAATTGACGGTGGACGGGCCGGTCCGGCACATGGGGGCCGAGGGCGGCTGATAGCATTGTTATCGTTGCGGGACGCTTCATCGCCGTGTCACCGGCGGATTCCCGGTGTTCCAGGTTCCGCGTATCGGCCGGCGCCCGCGAAGTTTGCATTCCTGCCGTTACGCGAGCTATGCAGCGAGACCGGAAATCGTGCTAGAGTTGTACCACTGGCTTGATGGATTCAGGGACTTGCAAATTTCATCTCATTACAGGATTACCGCGTTGCGATGCTGTCTGCATTTCCCGTAAGCGGTGCGCGCTCGCTGCGCTGCTCGAAAGCATCTCGCCCTGCACGGCAACCGGAATCCTAATGCGCAACGTCCCGGTGAGAGCCTCGACGCGTCATTTCATTTTAGCCATCGCCGGGGTGCTGTGCCTGTCGGTGCCGGCTCTCGGGGCGGAGTTCGGCGTGACCTTGGCCTACGTTGGTCCTGAACCACACGCTGCGCTACTGGGCGTAAAACAGGGTGTCGAGGAGGCCAATGTGCAGGGGCGATTCCTGGGACAGCGCTATCATCTGAGCCGCGCCGTGGGCCTGGGCCGAAAAGGACCGGAGCCGGCAAACTTGGCCGCCATCCTTGCCGTATTGGATGAGCCGGAGTTGCGCCGCCTGGCGGCCGAGCGTCCCTCGCTGCCGATCCTCAATCTCACCGACGATGGTGACGGGCTGCGCGAGCGCTGTATGAACAACGTGTTGCATATCCCGCCGAGTACACATATGAAGGAGGACGCGCTCGGGCAATGGCGCAAGCTGCACCCGCGTACTCGCGCCGCAGCACGGGCCTGGCATCCCGATTTCGTGAAATATTCCGCCGAGCAACTGAACAAGCGCTATCGGAAGGCCTGGGGCGAGGCCATGGACGACGCAGCCTGGGCCGGTTGGGCCGCGGTCAAGCTGGTGAGCGATAGCGTCGCAAGATTGGGTACCACGGAGCCGGCCAAGCTCCTCGATTATCTCAAGAACGATCTGTCCTTCGACGGGCAAAAGGGTATCGACATGAGCTTTCGGCCCGATGGCCAGTTACGCCAGGTTCTGCTCCTCGTCGAAAACGACAAGATCGTGGCCGAGGCCCCGGTGCAAGGCGTCGCCGAGCCGGAGCAGCTCGATACCTTGGGCGCGACCGCTTGTACAGGCCAATGACGCAATCTTACGCAACGAGGCATACGCTGATGGGTCGGACTCTCTTCACAACACTACTTCTTATTCTTACGGTTTCCCTATCTGCCGCCTGCGCCGAGCCCACGCAGCGCATCTTCGTCAGCAACGAGAAGGGGGACAGCCTGAGCGTGATCGACGGCAAGACGCTGACCGTGGAGGCGACGGTCGCGGTCGGCAAGCAACCGCGCGGCATCGGCCTCTCCCCCGGTGGGCGCGAGCTCTACGTAGCCCTGGGCAAGGAGAACGCGATCGCGGTGGTCGATCCGCAGACGCTCAAGGTCTTGCGCAAGATCCCCTCGGGAGACGATCCGGAGGCCTTTGCCGTGCACCCGGGCGGGAATATCTATATCTCCAATGAGGACGCGGCCAAGGCCACGGTCCTCAACCCCAAGGATGGCAAGGTGCTCGCCGAGATCCCGGTTGGACTCGAGCCGGAAGGGGTTGCCATCTCGCCCGACGGCAAGCAGGTGATCGTGACCAGCGAATCGACCAATATGCTGCACGTGATTGCCGTTCCGGAGCACGTGGTCATCGCCAACATCCTGGTCGGCGCACGTCCGCGGGCGGCAGTGTTTTCCAGTGACGGCAAGATCGCCTACGCCACTTCGGAGATCGGCGGCGAGGTCAAGCGCGTGGACATGGTACGGCACAAGGTCTTGAAAAAGGTCGCGCTCGGGGATGACAAGATCAAGCCCAAGGACGTCATCTTGAGCCGCGATGAGTCCGTGCTCTACGTTGCGGGAGGCCGGGCCAATCAAATCATCGTCATGGATGCCGAGACGCTCGCGATCCAGCGCCGCATAGCCGTAGGCGAGCGCGTCTGGGGCCTCGCGCTATCGAGGGACGGCGCGCGGCTGTATTGCACGAACGGTGTCAGCAATACGATCTCCGTCATAGACACGGCCAAGCAAGCGGAGTTGAAGACCATTACGGTCGGAGCGGGGCCCTGGGGCGTGGTAGTGGACGATTGAAGGGCCATGGGGCCGCCACAGGCGTGGCTGCGTCAGCAGCGGCGCCTATCGTGGCCCCGCGCCGCCTTGGGCTAAGCGCCAGCAAGCCTTGTTCATGGCCCTCCCCCCGGGAGGGCCCGGGCATTTCGCCGATCGATACGGTCTTGCTAAACTGCCGCTAGTAACGTGTGGGACCTCGATCCTGCCCATGACCAGCCTCCCAACGCAACCCGCGTCCAGCGCCAGCCCCGTTATCGAGACCTTCCTGCAACACTGCCGGCGCGTGCGCTATCGCGCCAAGGCACAGATTATTCGGCGCGGCGATCCGGCCGACGAACTGCTCTACGTCGTCGAGGGATCGGTCTCGGTCACGCTGGAAAACGAGGGGGGGCGGGAGATAGTCCTGGCCTATCTCAATGCCGGCCAGTTCTTCGGCGAGATCGGTTTGTTCTTCGAGCGCAACGCGCGCACGGCGATGGTGAGGGCGCGGACGCACTGCGAGGTCGCGCATATCACGTATGCCCGGTTGCGCAGCCTGCCCTCGGTGTTCCCGGACATCGTGTATATGCTCGCCACCCAGATAGCCGGGCGCCTGCTCGACACGAACCGCAAGCTCGGTGGCCTGGCGTTCCTGGACGTAGCCGGCCGTCTGGCCCGCGCACTGATGGATCTCTGCAAGGAGCCGGACGCCATGACCCACCCGGAGGGCATGCAGATCCGCGTCACCCGGCAGGAACTCAGCCGCATCGTCGGCTGCTCGCGCGAGGTGGTTGGCCGAGTGCTCAAATCGATGGTTGAGCAAAAGCTCATTTCGGTCACGGGTAAGACCATCGTCGTCCATGGCGCGCGTTGAACCAGGCGCACCTTTAAAAAATGCCCTTGCTCCACTCGAAAAGGTACGACGGCGAACCGATTGCTTCGAGGGTTTAGTGGTTCCCGCAATCGGCGTCGAATGTCGGGTCTAGTCGCGCGAGCAAGCCGCTCGGCCGCGCAGGTTGATTCGCATTCTCTGTCCCGTCCGAGACCCTGAGGAACATCATGAAGATCGTCATCGCACCGGACTCATTCAAGGAAAACCTGACCTCGATGCAGGTCGCCGAGGCGATAGAGCGGGGCATCAAACGGGTGGTGCCCAAGGCGCGCTGTATCAAGATCCCGATGGCCGATGGCGGCGAGGGCACGGTGCAGTCCTTGGTGGACGCGACCGGCGGGCGGATCCTGCGCAAACAGGTCACAGGCCCGCTAGGCCATCCGGTCAAGGCGCGGTTTGGGATGCTGGGCGACGGCCAGACCGCGGTCATCGAGATGGCCGAGGCCTCGGGCCTGCCCCTGGTTCCTAAGGATCGGCGCGACCCGCTTGCGGCCACCACTTACGGTACCGGGGAACTGATCCTTGCGGCGCTCGCACTCGGGGCCCGCGACATCATTGTCGGTATCGGTGGCTCGGCTACCGTCGATGGCGGGACCGGTATGGCGCAGGCCCTGGGCGTGCGGTTCCTCGACGCGCAAGGCAACCCGATCACCGAATGCGGCGCGGGCGGCCTGTTGTCGCGGATCGCCGCGATCGACATGAGCGGCATCGACGCACGGTTGCGGACCTGCAAGCTCGTCATCGCCGGTGACGTGGAGAATCCGCTCTACGGACCGAAGGGCGCGGCGGCCGTCTTCGGCCCGCAAAAGGGTGCCACGCCGGAGATGGTCAAGACCCTGGATGCGGGCCTGAAACAACTCGCGGCACTCATCAAGCGCGACCTCAAGCGCGATATCTCGAAGACCACGGGGGGCGGTGCGGCCGGAGGGCTCGGTGCCGGGCTGATGGCCTTTGCCGGGGCCGATATGCAGCGCGGCGTGGACCTGGTGGTTGCAGCGACCGGACTCGTCAAGCACTTGCGGGGCGCCGATCTGGTGATCACCGGCGAGGGACGGGTGGACTTTCAGACCGCCTTCGGGAAGACCCCCTCAGGCGTCGCCAAAGCGGCGCACAAGCGCAAGGTCCCGGTGGTCGCCATCGGCGGGGCGCTGGCCGATGACGCGGTCGGTGTCTACGCGCATGGCATCGACGGCCTAGCGGCCGGTGCCGCGCGCACGATGGATCTAGCCGAGGCCTTGCGTTTATCCCCCCTGCATCTGGCAAACGCCGCGGAGCGCGTCATGCGGCTCATCTTGATCGGAAAGGGCATGCGCCGCTAGCCGCGCCGTCGGACTCGGGTGCTGACCAAAGGGGGATCCCTAAAGCGCGATCCCACGGGGTCGATGGACTTGCACAGCTGGCTGCGCTGGTAGCGCGCCGATATTCCGCCGGGGCTAAACGCGTCATACGACCTATCGCTACGTGATTGTGTCGCAGCCGGACGCAGCGCCTACGTCAGACCGCCAATGGACCCGGACCGGGATGGGCCGTACAACGTTCCCAACCAGCCCGCGGCCCGAGACCACGCATCGGTCGGGCACGGCTGGGATCGCAACGATCGACGCTAGGAGAATAACCATGCCGATTTTCAAGAAAGATTGAAGACGGTGCGGCCGGTTACCTGCGGCCCCGTCATGCCCCGACCGCGCCTGCCGGCCGATCGGCGAGCACGCGGCCGTTGGCCAGCGTCAGGTGGCGCTCGCAATGGCCGGCCAGCGCTGCATCGTGGGTGACCAGCACCAGCGTGGTGCCGTATTCCTCCTTGAGGGCGAATAACAGTCGGCTGACCACTGCGGCGGTCGCGGTATCGAGATTGCCGGTGGGCTCGTCGGCGAACAGCACGCTGGGGCGGGGCGCGAAGGCCCGCGCCAGGGCGACGCGTTGCTGCTCGCCGCCGGAGAGCTGGTGCGGATAGTGCCCCAGACGCGCGCTGAGACCCACGCGCGTGAGCTCGCGCCGCGCCGCGCCGCGCGGATCGGCGTGGCCGTTCAGCTCCAGGGGCAGCATGACGTTCTCCAGGGCGTTCAGGCTGGGCATCAGGTAAAACGATTGGAAGACGAAACCGACGTGCCGGCCGCGCAGCCGGGCCCGCCCGTCCTCGTCCAGGGTATTGAGGTCCTGGCCATCGAAAACGACGCCACCGCGGGTCGGGGTATCCAACCCCGCCATCAGCCCGATGAGCGTCGATTTCCCCGATCCGGAGACGCCGACTATGGCCACGGCCTCCGCGCGGCGTATTGAAAAATTGACATCATCGAGTATGGTAAGCAGTCCTTCGGGGCTGCTGACCTCTTTGCTCAGATGTTCTATGCGTAACAGGATATCGTGGTCGATCACCATCACTGTCCTCGCGGCCGTGCTGTGCTCGTGGGTGGCGGTGGCCGGGACGCCGGTCATCATGGTCCTCGGGGATAGCTTGAGCGCCGCTTATGGGATCAGCGTAGACCAGGGCTGGGTGAAACAATTGCAATCCCGCTTGCGCGCAGAGGGTGCCCCGCATGAAGTGGTCAACGCCAGCGTAAGCGGTGAGACCACGGCCGGCGGGCGGGCGCGGCTCGCGGACCTCATTGAACGGCATCGTCCGGCGATCGTCCTGGTCGAGTTGGGTGGCAACGATGGCTTGCGTGGTCTGCCACTGGCCGAGATCCGCGGCAATCTAGCACAGATCATCGCCGTCTCGCAGGCGGCGGGCGCCAAGGTCTTATTGTTGCCGATGCGCATCCCGCCCAATTATGGCCTCGCTTACGTACGCGGCTTCGAAGCGATTTATGCGGAGCTATCCGAGGAATACGCGTTGCCCGAGGCGCAATTCATCCTGGATGGCGTCACCGAGCGGCCGTTCATGATGCAGGAGGATCGTATCCATCCGCGTGCCGAGGCCCAGGGGCTGATGCTGAACAATATCTGGCCGGCGCTGAGCGCCCTGCTCGCAGAGACCTCTTGAGCCGGCCGCTATGAAATATTGCAGCCATTGCGCGGCGGCGGTCGAGCTGCGCGTCCCCGCCGGCGACAACCGCGAGCGGCACGTCTGCACGCGCTGCGGGAGCGTGTTCTATCAGAATCCCAAGATCGTTGCCGGCTGCATCGCCGAGCATGACGGCAAACTGCTGCTGTGTCGCCGCGCCATCGAGCCGCGCTATGGCCTGTGGACGCTGCCGGCCGGGTTCATGGAGAACCAGGAGACCGCCATAGAGGCCGCGGTCCGCGAGACGCGGGAGGAGGCGAACGCCGGCGTGGACATCATCGATCTCTTCACGCTCTTCAGCCTGCCGCACGCCGACCAGGTGTATATGATGTTCCGCTCGCGGGTGCTGGACCTGGGCGAGGCGCCGGGCAGCGAGAGTCTGGAAGTGGGGTTGTTCGACGAGGCCCAGGTCCCCTGGGACGAGATCGCCTTCGCCACCATTCTGCACACCTTGCGATTCTATATCAGCGACCGCCGCGCCGGCCGTTTTCAGTTACATGTCGGCGACATCGTCAAGAACGGCGCGGCCTCGAGTTTCGTCCCGCGGCGTGAAAATCCCTTAAGCCATTCCCTTCCACTATAGGAGACTCCACGTGATCAAACCCCATGGCTCATCGGCCTTGAACCCCTTGTTCGTGTATGACGCCGAGTGGCACCATGCCCTCACCAGGGAGGCCGGGTCCTTGCCCTCGCTGGTGTTGAACTCCGCGGCCGCGGCCAATGCCGTGATGCTGGGCGCCGGTTACTTCAATCCCTTAACCGGGTATATGAACGCTGCCGACGCGCTGAGCGTTGCCGAGCACATGCACACGCGCTCGGGGCTGTTCTGGCCGGTGCCCTGTCTCAATCTCACCCAAGACCCGGGCGTGATCCGCGGCGCCACGCGCATCGCACTGCGTGACCCCAACGTCGAGGGCCATCCGGTGCTGGCGATCCAGGACCTCGAGACCATCGAGGTCTTGAGCGAGCACCAGATGCGCTTGATCACCGAGCGGGTGTTCCGCACCTTGGACCCGAATCATCCGGGTGTTGCGACCTTCGGGTCGCTCGGCCGCCATGTGGTCGCCGGTCCCATCCAGGTGCTGAACTTCAGTTATTTCCAGGGGGACTTTCCCGACACCTTCCGCACTGCGGTCGAGTTGCGCAACGAGATCCAGGAGCATGGCTGGAGGAAGGTCGTCGCGTTTCAGACCCGTAATCCCATGCACCGCGCCCATGAGGAACTGTGCAAGATGGCCAAGGACGCGGTGGGCGCCGACGGCATCCTCATCCACATGTTGCTCGGACGCCTCAAGGAGGGCGATATCCCGGCGCCGGTGCGCGACGCGGCGATCCGCAAGATGGTCGAGCTCTATTTCCCGCCCAACAGCGTGATGGTCACCGGGTACGGCTTCGACATGCTCTACGCCGGCCCGCGCGAGGCAGTGCTGCACGCGGTATTTCGGCAGAACGCCGGCTGCACGCATCTCATCGTCGGCCGCGACCATGCCGGGGTCGGGCGCTATTACGGGCCCTTCGACGCGCAGACGATTTTTGATGCCGAGGTGCCGCGGGGGGCACTGGAGATCCGGATCTTCCGTGCCGACAACACCGCCTATTCCACGCGACTGAACCGCGTCGTGATGATGCGCGACGCCCCCGATCATCGGCCCGAGGACTTCGTGCAGCTCTCCGGCACCAAGGTACGCGACCTGCTCGCGGCCGGGCAGGCATTGCCCGGCGAGTTTGCGCGGCCGGAGGTTGCGGAGATCCTGATGCGCCACTATCAAGAGGAGGCGCGCTGCGGCGGCTGATTGAAACCGCGGCTTTACAGCCGTGGGATGGGGGCGATCAAAACAACGTGTATTCACGGCTGTCGCCGGCAGGGCCGGATCCGCGGGGTGTAGAGCGTATGAGCAACTTCTTCTTCCTGACGAATATCTCGAGATTTTCTCCCGATCTCAAGCGCTACAGCGGCGAGAACGCCTTGGTATTGGCCGACTGCGCGCGGCTCGCCTACGAGCCGGAGGCGGTGGTGAAATCCAAGCTGAGCGGGGAATGGCACTTCCCGGCCGAGCAGGTCCGCTGTTTCAGTGGGCGGAGCACCCAGGCGTTTATCGCCGCCAACCAGCGCTGCGTGATCCTGGCCTTCCGCGGCACCGAGTTTACCCGGATCGCGGATTGGTTTAGAAACCTCGACGCCGATTTTGAGCTGACCGCCCTGGGCCGCGTGCATGATGGTTTTCACAAGGCCTTGCAGGAGGTCTGGAGCAGTGAGCAGGGGGTCAAGGCGGCTATCGAACGGTTTCGCGACCGCGGGCAACCCATCTGGGTCACGGGCCATAGCCTGGGCGGGGCCTTGGCGTTACTCGCCGCCGCGGAACTCGAGTTGAGACTCGCGACCCCGGTGCACGGGCTATACACCATAGGCCAACCGCGGGTCGGCGATGAGTTCTTCTTGCGCGCCGTGAACCGCGCGCTAAGCGAGCGCTACTATCGGTTCGTCAATAACAACGACGTCGTGACGCGGGTCCCGGCCTCGGTCTATGGTTACCGGCACGCGGGCAGACTATTGTATTTCGATACGCAAGAGCGCCTGCTCGATCGGCTGCCGTGGTGGCTGGAGACACTGGAGGCAGTGCGGGGTACGGTCAAGGGCTTGCGCCAGTTACAACCCGACGTGATCGGCGATCACGGTACGGCCGAATACGTGCGTCTGATCGAAAAAAACCGAGCCGTCGCGACACGCTGGTCGTGATCGGGTCATGGTCCCCAACCCCCTTGATGGTCGGTGTCTAAACCCGTGGCCGATCATTGATCTTTCGCGCATCTCCGGGGCGCAAAGAACACCATGATGGACTGTCTTGAGCCGCCAAACGACGTTACAATCCGCGCCTTTCGTTGCGGTTCAGACGATTACTTTGACCTATCCGATCAGATTGACCCTATCCGGGCTCGCAATCGGCCTGCTGCTGGCGCCGACCGCGCACGGCCAAGTCACCGTCGGGTGTGTCGAGAAGGTGCGCGTCGAGCCCGGTGATCTGGTGCTCAAGGCCAAGGTCGATACCGGCGCCAAGCATTCCTCGCTCAATGCGCGGCACATCCGCGAGATAAACCGCGACGGGGAACGCTGGTACGCTTCGAGTTCGGGGATAAGAGAGGCCATCGAGTGGTACTGGAGCGCCCTTTTAAAGCGCCGGGCCACGATCGAACGCCATTTCGGCAAGCAGCAGACCCGCCCGGTGGTGGAGCTGGGGCTGTGTATGGGCACGCTGTATAAAACGGTCGAAGTGAATCTGGTTAATCGTATGGGCTTCATCTATCCCATGCTCATCGGGCGTAGTTTCCTAACGCGGGACATAGCGGTCGATCCGTCCCGGACCTTCATTCATCGTCCGGATTGCGAGCCGGAAGCGGCGCATGGGTAGCCGGCAGGTCTATTGGGTGGCGGCATTCCTGCTGCTGACCGGCCTGGGACTGTTCCTGTACAAGGTCATCGACCTGGGATTCCCCCTGGTCCCCGGGGAAAAGTCCGATCACTGGGAGATAGAGGCGCAGGTGCAATTTACCGCCCGGAACAAACCGGTCAAGGTCGCTCTCTACATCCCACGCAGCACGCGGCGCTTCGCGGTAGAGGACGAGAGCTTCATCTCCCGCGGCTACGGGCTGACCACCACCCTGGTCGACGGCGATCGCCTGGCTGTATGGGCGGTACGCAGGGCGAGCGGGCGGCAGGCGCTGTACTACCGCTCCATGGTGCAGGACCTCGCCTCGACCACAGAAGAACTCGCCGGCCCCGCGCCTAAGCTGGACGAGGAGGTCCCGTTCCAGGAGGCGGCGCTCGCTGCCGCGCAGTCCCTGCTCGTCGAGGCCAGGGAAAAATCCGCCGATACCGACACCCTCGTCAAGGAAATCTTGAAGCGCCTCGCCGAGCCCAAACCGGACAACACCTTGGTAGTCCTGTTGGGCCCGCGACCCAACGCCACGCGCATCACCGAGACGGCCGTGCGGGTGCTGGCGATGGCCAAGGTCCCGGCGCGCATGCTGCGCGGGGTCCGGCTCGCCTCCGCTGAGGCGGGCGGCGGCATCGTGCCTTGGTTACAAGTGTATACCGAGGGCAAATGGATCGGGTATGACCCCATGAGCCGCACGACCGGACTCCCGGCCGATCTGCTGGTCTTTGCACGCGGCCATAAACCGGTGCTGGAGACGAGCGGGGTGCGCGGCGCGGAGCTCACCGTCACGGTGCGGCGCAGCGAGGCCGAAGGCCTGGAGGCCGCTACCACCCGTGGCCGCGCCCTCAATCCGCATCTATTGGAATTCTCTCTGCTGAGCCTGCCCGTCAAGACTCAGCTCGTCTATCAGGTGCTCATCATGGTCCCGATCGGGGCCTTTATGCTGATTCTCATGCGTAGCATCGTTGGCGTGAAGACCTTCGGAACCTTCATGCCGGTGTTGATCGGCCTTGCGTTTCGCGAGACCCAGCTCGTATGGGGTGTGGTGCTGTTCAGCGCCGTGGTGGCACTGGGGCTCGTGGTACGGTTTTACTTCGAGCATCTCAAGCTGCTCCTGGTCCCGCGCCTCGCGGCCGTGCTCATCGTCGTGGTGTTGCTCATGGCAATGCTGAGCATCGTAAGCCACCAGCTGGGCCTGGAGCGCGGGCTTTCCGTGGCCTTGTTCCCCATGGTGATCATGACGATGACCATCGAGCGTATGTCGATCGTATGGGAGGAACGGGGTGCAGGGGAGGCCCTGCAACAAGGCCTCGGCAGCCTGCTGGTGGCGGCGCTCACCTACCTCGCCATGAGCGACGCCTATCTTCAGCATCTGATATTCGTCTTCCCCGAGCTGTTGCTGGTCTTGCTCGCGGCCTCGCTGCTGCTCGGCCGCTACACGGGTTATCGGCTGGTCGAGCTACGGCGCTTCAAAGCCCTCGCCAAACCACCGGGCGCATGACCCTCGGCCTCGGCAAGCAATTGCGCGCGGCGGGCGTCCTCGGCCTCAACCGGCGCAATAACCGTTACACCTTGGTGTACAACCGCCGAGAGTTGTATCCGCTAGTGGACGATAAGCTCCGCACCAAGCAGCTTGCGCTGGCCGCGGGACTGGCGGTGCCCGATCTGTACGGCGTGGTGGAGATCGAGCATCAAGTGCTGGAGCTCGACGCCTGGCTCTCACGCTATCCCGACTTCGTGATCAAGCCGGCGCAGGGCAGCGGCGGGGACGGCGTGCTAGTCGTGATCGGCCGGGCCAAGAACGCCTACCGGCTCGCTACCGGGCTCCTGATGGACAGCGCGGAGCTGGGCCATTATGTCTCGAACATCTTGAACGGGCTGTTCAGCCTGGGCGGCCATCCGGATAAGGCCTTGATCGAATATTGCGTGCAATTCGATCCGATGTTCGCCGCCATCAGCTATCAAGGCGTGCCGGACATCCGCATCATCACGTTCCTGGGCTTTCCGGTGATGGCCATGGTACGGCTGCCGACGCGGCAATCGAACGGCAAGGCCAACCTGCACCAGGGGGCGATCGGGGTGGGCATCGATCTCGCGAGCGGCCGGACTCTGACGGCGGTCTGGGGCAACGACGTGGTCCACGAGCATCCCGACACCGGCCACCCTGTCACCGGGATTACCGTCCCGCATTGGGAGCGCCTGCTGGAGATCGCGGCGCGTTCCTACGAGCTGACCGGCCTCGGCTACGTCGGCGTGGACATCGTGCTGGACCACCACAAGGGTCCGCTATTGTTGGAGGCCAATGCCCGCCCGGGCCTGAATATCCAGATCGCCAATGGCACCGGCCTACTGCCCAGGTTGAAGCAGGTCGAGCAGGTCGCCTCGCGCCCGTTCAGCGTGGCAGAACGCATCGCGTTCGCAAGAGAACGGTTTGCGGTGCCGGAACCGCCAGCGCAATAAATGGCATGACATTCGCACTCAGGATCGCGTCGGTGTCGGCCGGATTTGAACTTTACGAATAAATCCGGCCTAATGCGCGACAAGGAAGGCAGTTTCACAGGACGTGAGGATGCTAGGCGCTAGATGAGTCCTTTGTCGTAAGAGCTTGTTGCGCACTTAGTTAGCTCTAACTCTTAATAAGGCTTCTTTTAATGCGTACCGGAAAAGTAAAGTGGTTCAATGATTCTAAAGGTTTCGGCTTCATCGCCCCGGAAGACGGCGGAGAAGACGTGTTTGTGCATCACTCTTCGATAAAGGCACAGGGCTTCAAGTCTCTGAGTGAGGGACAAGTCGTTCAGTTCGAGTCCCAAAAGGGTCCGAAAGGCCCCAAGGCGACCGTGGTGGTCCCAAGCGCCTAAGGGCTCAAGGGTCGGCTTCCGCAAAAACCCCCGTCATCCACGGGGGTTTTTGTTTTTTTGGGAGGTGTCACGGGGTCGCCGTGGCGGCCGGATCGAAGGCGAGCGCAGGCGGGTCTAGCGGTAGGGCGACCAGATCCGCACCGCTCGCGATGACTAGCCCACCGCCGAGGTGTAGCGACCGGATGGCCCGGGCTCGCTCGCGATCCCCGCCCCCACTGTGCGTATCGCTATAGACCCAGAGCAGATTCCCGTCTCGTCCCACAGCCTGTACGCACCCATCGTTATAGCCGACGAAGATGGTACCGTCCGACCCAATCACGGGGCTGGTTGTAACCTGAGTCGCGCGCGGTGCCGTTACCGGATGACTGCCTATCCGCGGCGGTAGGACGTGCCAACTTAGATGCCCTTCGGCCGACAGGGCCCTGAGGCCGTCGGCCCCCAAGTAGAGGGTTCCGTCCGGTCCTAAGACCGGCGCCTGGGGGACCTCGCCGGCTGGCGGGGCGAGCCGATAATGCCATTTCCGGGTCCCGTCTCGCGTGTAGGCAGAGACCTCGCCTCGACAGGCGATATACAGTGTCCCGTCCGGCCCGAAGGTGATCCCGGAGTTGGCGCATGGCGGTGTCCCTGGATAGGCCACCTCCCAGTGGAGATACCCGTTCGCGCCCAATGCGGCGAGGGTCCCGGGAAGACCTGTCGCGTACAACGAACCATCCGGTCCGATGCCGATCCGACTGAAGGCACCTGCGCGGCTGCGATAGGCCCACAGCGATTCGCCCATCTCGTTGTAGGCAACGACCTTTCCCCCGGTGACCACGTAAACACGGTTGGCCGGCCCCACCCGGAGGTCGCTCAAGAGAATGGTCAGCTCGCGGGACCATAGCCCATCCCCGCTACGACTGAAGGCATGTAGCCATCGCAGGTTCTCGACGGCATAGGTCAGGCCGGACGGGGCTATATTGATATGCGAAAATGCCGCGGACGCCTTCTGCCCTCGGTGCACCCAGAGCTGCCGCCCGGCGGTGTCAAACGCCAGCAGACGACCGCGCATACCCACAAGCAGCCTGCCGGCGGGATCCAAGACCGGCACCCCGAGACTGCGGTCTTCGCCATTATCGGCTGCGCGCTTCCAGCGTAATGAACCATCCCGACGCAATGCCAATAATGCGCCGCCGCTGCTGAGGTATAGCCCGCCTTGCGGATCAACCGCCGGCCCGCTCGCCCCCGCGGCGGCTGATTCCGCGTAGCGCCAGGCGATCATCGGTGCGGGACCGGCAGGTGCACCACTGTGCGGGCCTGGAGATTCGCCGCCGGGGGTCGCGAGGACGCGGGTGCTATCCGTCAAGTCGGGATTTGCCCGCACACAGAACAGCACCGTACAGGCGGCTAGAGTAACGCTGAGGCAATACCAAATCAGGACGCGGGTCGGATCCCGCCGGATAGCGTGCGGCATGACAACAGGCCTGATGTAACTCCTTGTAGGGGAAGCCGGGACGCGCCCAGTGCGGTATGGGCTGTGGCCTGTGACGCAGGCCGGTGCCTTCGCTAGCGACCGCGCGAAATACAGCTTGAGGGCGGGAGGGGATCATTGTGACGGGCGTCCCGGCCCGTCCGACGACGGCGCCGTGCTAAGGCCGTTGCTCGAGCTCGGCGCCTTCCTTCTTGACCGGAAGCAGATCGGCGCGGCTCACGCCCAGGATCAAGGCCACCGGGCTGGCCACGTAGATCGAGGAGAAGGTGCCGATGATGACGCCTAGTATCAGCGTCAGGGAGAAGCCACCGACGACAGCGCCGGCCAGAAAGTACAGGGCGATGAGGACCATGAGCGTAGTAGGACCGGTGACGAGGGTCCGCGACAAGGTCTCGTTGACCGAGCGGTTCATGACCTCCAGCGAGGACTCCTTGCGCAGCTTGCGGAAGTTCTCGCGGATCCGATCGAAAACCACGATGGTGTCATTGATGGAATAGCCGACGACGGTCAGGATGGCGGCCAGCATATTGAGATCGAATTGCAAGCCGAGCATGCTGACGATGCCGGTGGTGATGATGAGGTCATGGAGTGTGGCGACCACCGAGGCGAGCGCGAGACGCGACTCGAAACGCAGGCCCACGTAGATCAGGATCCCGATCAGTGCGAAGAGCAGCGCGAGTCCGCCGCCTTCCAGCAGCTCTTCTCCCACCTGAGGTCCGACGAACTCCTGCTGGCGCATCTCCACGTTGACGTCCGTAACTTGGCGTAAGGCCCGCAATACCTGCTCGCCGATCTGGGCGCTCGCCTCCTCACCCCGAGACGGGATACGCACCAGGACGCCCTTCGAGGTCCCGACCTGCTGCACGACCGCATCGGCAAAGCCACCGTCGGCCAGGGCTTTGCGCACCGCGCCTAACTCGGTCGGCCCGGCGTATTCCACCTCGACCAAGGTGCCGCCGGTGAAATCGATGCCGAGATTGAAACCGCGGAACACGAAGGAGGCAATCGACATCAGGAACAGCACCACGGAGATGCCGATGGCGACGTCGCGTTTGCCCATGAAATCGTAATTCGGGGTCTTCTTGAAGAAATCCATAGCGATCGAATCCCGGCCGGCTAAACCTTGAGCTTGTTCAGCCGCCGCCCGCCGTAGAGGAGATTGATGATGGCACGGGTGCCGGCGACGGCGGTAAACATCGAGGTGAGGATGCCGAGCGACAAGGTCACTGCAAAGCCCTTGACCGGCCCGCTGCCGAAGGCGAACAGCACCAGCGCCGCAATGAGCGTGGTGATGTTCGAATCGGCGATCGTGGCGATGGCCTTCTCATAACCCGCGTGTATGCTCGCCTGCGGCGTGTTGCGGTTACGCAGCTCCTCGCGGATGCGTTCGAAGATGAGCACGTTGGCGTCCACCGCCATGCCGACGGTGAGCACGATCCCGGCAATCCCCGGCAGCGTGAGCGTCGCTTGCAGCATCGACATCAAGGCGACCAGCAGGATTAGATTCAGGACCAGCGCGATATCGGCGATGAGCCCGAACACGCCGTAATAGATCGCGGTGAATACCAGCACCGCGGCAAAGCCGGTCGCCGCCGCCCGATAACCCATGACGATGTAGTCTTGACCGAGGCTGGGACCGATAGTGCGTTCCTCAATGATCGCCACCGGGGCGGATAGCGAGCCGGCGCGCAACAGCAACGCGAGGTTGCGTGCCGCCTCGGTATTGTCGAGGCCGGTGATCTGGAAGCGCTTGCTCAACTGTTCGCGGATCGTGGCCGTGTTGATCACGTGCTCCTCGGTTTTGGTCACGCGTTCCTCGCGCCCGTCCTTGACCCGTGTCTCGGACTTGCTTTCGATGAACACCACCGCCATGAGCCGCCCCACGTTGTCCTTGGTTGCGCGGCTAAAGATGCTGGCGCCTTTCCCATCCAAGGTGATGAAGACCGCCGGGGTCCCTTCCGTCTGGTCGATGCCCGATGACGCGTCGGTGATGTACTCACCGGTCAGCATCACCTGGCGCTTCAAGAGGACCGGATTATCCTCGCGGTCGCGGTACAGCTTGGAGCCGGCCGGGACCTTGCCCTCGGCCGCCTCCTGCGGGTTGTGCCCTTCATCGACCATCCGGAACTCCAGGGTCGCCGTCGCCCCGAGGATGGCCTTGGCGCGTGCCGTGTCCTGCACGCCCGGCAGTTGTACCACGATGCGCTCCGTGCCTTGCTGCTGAATGATAGGCTCGGCCACGCCCAGCTCGTTGACGCGATTGCGCAGCGTGGTCAGGTTTTGCTGTAGCGCCAGCTTACGCGTCTCGCGCAGATATTCCGGTTTAATGACGTAGTGTGAGATAGCCTCATCGGCCGGATCGTCCCCGGCCGGCATCAGGTCGGGCAGCGCCTCGCCCACGACCTCTGCGCCCTTGACGCGCCCCTCCTGGTCACGGAAGGTCACCCGGATGCCGCGACCCGGCTCGCGCGTGATGGACTTGTAGTAGACCCTCTTTTCTCGCAGCGTGGTCCGCAGATCGGCGACGAAACGCTCCTCTGCGGTATGCTGCACGGCCTTGAGGTCCACCTCCAGCAGGAAATGCACGCCGCCGCGCAGGTCCAGACCGAGATACATGGGTTGTGCGCCGATGGTCTTAAGCCACTCCGGGCCGGCGGGCGCCAGGTTCAAGGCGCTTACATAATCGTCGCCCAGGGCCGCGCGTACGACGTCACTGGCCCTGAGCTGTGCCTCGATATCGGTAAACCGCACCAGGAGCGAACGCTCATCGCGGGACATGGATTGCGGTTTTAAACCGGCGTCCGACAGCACCTCGGACAGCTTTTTTTCCAGCGCCGCATCGATCTTCGCACTCCCCTTGGGGTTGATTTGCAACGCGGGGTCCTGACCGAAGACGTTGGGTAAGGCATACAGCACGCCGATTGCGACCAGACTCACGATCAGCAGATTCTTCCACCACGGGTAGCGATTCATGCTTGGCTTCCGGTTTCGGGTTTAGCGCAACGGCACACGTTGCACTGGCATTGAATAATTTCCGGCCGCACGGTGCGCAGCCACCTAAGTCCCAGCCAAACATATTTGAAATTTAGGCCTTTCGTTAAAATCCCTCTCCCTCCGGGAGAGGGTTGGGGTGAGGGGATAGAATAAGGGTAACTCATTAGTTTTATACCCCCTCATCCTAACCTTCTCCC
>JBOIDW010000025.1:0-5392 GCA_050740655.1 Gammaproteobacteria bacterium
CCTGCCCAGGGCTCGTGTTCGAAGACCTGCCCGTGGTCCTCAAGACCATACGCAACCTCGCCGCCACGGAGGTCGAGCGGGTGCGCATCGACTCCCGGGAGACCTACGAGCACGTGGTCGAATTCGCGTGCCGCTACATGCCCGATATGTGCGAGCGCATCGAGCACTACACGGGGGCAAGGCCGATCCTGGAGCTGTATTCGGTAGAGAGCGAGATCCAGCGCGCGCTGCAGCGGCGCGTCGAGTTGAAGTCGGGCGGCCACTTGTTCATCGACCAGACCGAGGCCATGACCACCGTGGACGTCAACACCGGTGCCTTCGTCGGCCACCGCAACCAGGCCGAGACCATCTTCAAGACCAATCTCGAGGCCGCACAGGCCATCGCCCGGCAGTTGCGGCTGCGCAATCTGGGCGGGATCATCATCGTAGACTTCATCGATATGGAAGACCCCGAGCACCAGCGCCAGGTGCTGCGCGCCCTGGAGAAGGGCGTGGAGCGCGACCACGCGCGCATTGCGGTGAGTGAGATCACCTCGCTGGGGCTGGTGCAGATCACCCGGCAACGCCGGCGAGAGAGCCTGGAGCGCGTGCTCTGCGAGCCCTGCCCGGTGTGTAGCGGGCGCGGCTCGGTCAAGACCGCCGAGACCGTGTGTTACGAGATCTTCCGCGAGATCCTGCGCGAAGCGCGCCAGTTCGAGGCCCGCAAACTCCTGGTGGTCGCCGCGCAGAGCGTGGTGGATCGGCTCCTCGAAGAGGAGTCGCCGGGGGTCGCGGATCTGGAGCAGTTCATCGGCGCCCCGATCACCTTCCGCAGCGAGCCGATGTACGGTCCGGAGCAGTTCGACGTGGTGCTGCTATGAGTATGGGCCTACAGGCATCTTCCATTTTATCCGCGCCGGACCCACCCAATCCGGCCCACCGGCACGTTCGGGCGAAATGCGGAGGTCCTTACAGAATTTGACAAGAGGAGAATCGTGAGTAGCATTAAATCGAGTAAGGGGAGTGGATCCTGCGTGCAGCGTATGCCTCGCCCGCGAGAGTCCCCCAAGAGAATGATAATTCCAGCCATCTGGGGAGGTAGTGATGCGGTGGGGAAAATCGAGTCCTCATCATACTGTGCAGCGGGGCATTGTCTTCTGCGCTACAAAATTCCGCATAGCCTCACCGGGCGCGCTACGGTAGTCCAATTTTCATGGACAATCTTGGCCGGGTCTCACCAGTCCCGGAACGCCGCCTGGCGGTGACGTAGCCGGGTGGTACGCCGATGGACCTGTCCCCCGCCTATCCCTGGGATACGTGCTCTCGGCGTATAGCAGGCGCGAACAACGACTTCTTGTCCAGGGCGGCCGCACTATGCCGCGCGATAAAGTTCCATAACAACGAACATGGGGGGAGATATGTGTAACGGGTTTTCGTCGCGACTGCGACGATCGAGTGTCGTTATCGGGTCGTTAGCGGTGTTCTTGCTTATAACCATTTCCGGCTGTACTACGTTGGGGTATGTACCGGAGCAACCGAAATTATCGGACACGGAGACCGTCACCCCCAGCTATGTCGAAGTCAAGACATGGGCCTACGATGTCATTGACGGCTATGACAGCCGGGCCACCCTTAATAGACAAAGTATCTATATGGGCGCATTCGCTGCGGCGGCGGCAGTCGGTGCCGTCGCCGGACTTGCCGCATTCGGCTCGACCAGCGATGCCTTGGTGGGGATACCCATTGGCGCTACGTTTCTCGGTAGTGTCATGAGTTACTACAGCAGCGAAGAGAAGGCACGCATCTATCGCCTCGCGAGCGATTATCTCAAAGGCCTGGTCACGATGAGCGATAGACGCCTGCTGCAATGCCAAAACGCGAAACGGGGCGCGGAGCCTCTCGAAGACGCGGAAGCGGCGGTGACGACGGCCGAGGCTGCTACCGATCGGGAGGCCGCGAAGAAGGCTGAGATCGAAACAAGTCTTGCCGATGCCAAGGCGGCCCTAAGAGAAAGCGAGTCCGACGAAGTTGGAGCGAGCAGAAATACGTTGCCCGCTCTGCGCAAAGGTATACAGGCCCTTGAAGATGACCTCCAGGGAGCAACGAAGGAATTGCTCGCCGCGCAGGCCACGCATGTCGAGGCGATGGAGGATTTCAATCAGGTCAAAAAATGTTTCTCGGGTGCCGACACCAAACAGGCCGAGGAGGCGTTGTGCCTCCGCGACGATGTCAATGAGGTCATGCGAAGGGTCGAGGCCCATGTCGCGGCCTTGGACCCTCGTAACGTGGACATTGCCTTGAAAGCCATCAATAGATCCGATACGGGCAATTCCGGTAGTGGTTCGCCTCAGTCCGACTCTAGCACGGCAACCGAAATTCGCGGCATGAAGGATGGAGAGGCGACGGCTCCGCTGTTGCTCGCCATCGATTTCAGCGATCTTGAGATGCCCGTAAAGAGCGTCTGCGGGCATTTTTGAGGGTCAGGTAATAGTAGCCGTGCGATGCCGGCGGAAGACGGCCGGTTGATCCTGGAGAAATGGTGGGCCATCCGGCGGCGCCTTAAGGATCGCCTTACCCGGCGTTATATAACTTGCAATGTCCCATTCGGTGCGTTCAAGTCCCGAATCAATCCGCGACCGCCCGCGTTCTCGTATCCGTTTAATCCAAAGTAGATACCTCACTTAGTAATCTATTTTATCATCGATAACTAGTGCAACTTATCCGAGTCACCCTCGCGCACTTTAAGCCGAGTATCTTCGCCGATCCCGTGGAGTGTGCCGGCTGGCATAATGAGCGGACCTTGCGGGTGTTCTAGTCGGACAAACTCGATGATCTGCCCGGTCAGGGAAACGGCGCCGGGATGTCGATCCGTGCCGTCGGTGCTGAACTCAAAGCGGTACCAGCGGTGCACTGATAGGCGGCCTCGCGGGTTACGATTGAGCGTGATGCGGGAGAGCGCCACGGTCTCATCGAGCAGCTGAACGCACAGCTCGTCGCAGGCTTTGCGACAGCGGTTCAGCGCTCGTTCCCGCGCCTGCAGGCTATCGCTCCAGAACCATACCGCGCCAACCAGAAGCAATAGCGTGGTGATCGCCTCTGCCACGAACGCTCCTAAACGTGCGCACCCATCACAGGGTTATGCGCGGGGTGGGGCACGGCGACATCAACGCAACCCTCTACGCATGGGATCATCGCATTATGATTGGGTGAGGATAGCGCCCATTGAAGATTTTCATATCCGCAGGGTGAGATCGGCGTGCTAGCTCGCTACGCCACGACCACACCCGGCGACCTCGCGAGTTGAAAAAGCGCGGGGGCGAGATTAGCATTACGGTATTACACCATTACCTCAGGCATTTGTCCGATGACCACGTCGACCAGTAAGCTTACGCGTAAATACCAAGCAACTATTCCCGGGCCCGTGCGAGAGAAACTCCATTTACACGCTGGCGACGTGATCGTTTTCGAGATTGAAAACGACACCGTCGTTGTCCCGGAAGGCCCAGGCAGTCGATATGATCTTTGCTCAAGCGCTGGCCGGGACACTGGGCGAATGGGCATCTGAGCATGACGAGGCAGCATATCGTGACCTATGATGCTTTCGATGTCGTCGTAGTGCCATTTCCGTTCACTGACCGGCCTGCCACCAAACGACGCCCCGCCTTGGTCCTCTCTCAGAAACGTACCTTCGGCGCCGTCATTGAGCATTGCGCCGTGCTCTTTGAAGACCGGAGCGGCCGCCTCGGTACTTCTCGCGATAGGCCGTAGGCACGGCGCAAACAAATCCATCAACGTAGCTAATGATTTCTCCTTTCGCGTGTTCGGTTTTAGTTTATTGATGGTCGTAGGCTTGCTGCAAGCGAGCAACGTCAATCTTGCTCATCGTCATCATGGCGCGCATCACGCGCGCTGCCTTGTCGGCATCCGAGTCGTTTAGCATGGTCACGAGAGCGCGCGGCACGATTTGCCAGGACAGTCCGAACCTGTCTTTCAGCCAGCCGCACTGGCCAGCGCTGCCGCCTTCCGACAGGCGTGCCCATAGCGCGTCCACTTCAGCTTGATCCGCACAGTCCACACTCAGGGAAATGGCCTCGGTGAACGGATACTGCGGTCCGGCGTTGAGCGCCTGAAACTGCTGCCCTTCAAGTTCAAAGCGCATGACTAGCACTTTGCCTTTGAGCTCGGGCATCGCATCGCCGTAACGCGAGACTTCCAGAATCCTGGAGCGCTTGAAAATGCTCAGGTAGTGATTCACAGCCTCTTCGGCATTGAAGTTGAACCAGAGGCAGGGGGTGATTTTTTGCTTGGTGCTCATGATTTCTCCTTTCGTATGTCATTGGGACGATTCGGCCGGAACAATCACCATCCAGCCGACACCGAAGCGGTCGGTGAGCATGCCGAAACGTGGTGACCAGAACGTCTTGGTCAGTGGCATCTGCACCTGGCCACCATCGGCGAGCAACGCGGGCGAGAAAATCCAACTTGAATTCCGCCTCGCCATAGGTTTCCGTAAGCGCGACGGACGGCGGCGCGTCGTGCACGAACATCATTCGCTGCCGGCCACCGACTGAAACGCACGGGAGAAAGCCATACGCGCGCCGCGATTAGTCTGCCGCAAGTGTCAGCGATAGCCGGTTGTGTCGGCGGGTTTGCCTGCGTCCTGAACTTCGGTGACGTACCTCCAGGCGTCGGGCTGGCTGCCGTCGAGATCGGTGAAACCGTAGATCTTCGCCAGCTGCCCGCTGGATAGCGACTTTCCGTTCCAGCGCGACACGTTGGGATCTTGGGCGAGCGCCGCTACGGCCCGGCCGACTAACGCTGGACTCTCGGAAATAGCGAAGTGGGGAACGCGTGTCGTCGCATCACGCCAGTTCGATTCAGTGACGCCGTGAGCGTCGAGCATGGCCTCTGATCGCAGCCAACCCGGAGTGAGTGACACGGCCGTCGCGCTGTAGGGCGGCAACTCGTGCGCCAGCGCGAACGCCATTCGATTCACCGACGCCTTGGCCAGATCGTAGAAGAAGGAGACCCGGTAGTTGGTCGCGTTGTACTCGGCAGTTCCGTCATTCACCTCGACAACCAGGCCGCCTGGCGTCTTGATAAGCAGTGGTACCGCGAAGTGGCTGGTGATGGCGTGCGTGTCCACGGCCAGGCGCAGTGTGTGCAGCCCATAATCCAACGAGGATTCCCAGACTGATTTCCCCCACTCCATCCTGGTGGCTCCCCAGATGTTGTTCACGAGAACGTTTAGGCTGCCCTGTTCGTCTTCGATGCGAGTCACCAGTGCGCGCACTTCGTCAGGCACGAGATGGTCTACCTGGACCGCGATTCCGCGGCCGCCGGCCGCATTCACAAGAGCCGCGGCCTCTTCGATCGTCTCCGGCCGGTTCATTTCCGATCGCCTGGACCGGCT
>JBOIDW010000026.1:0-4562 GCA_050740655.1 Gammaproteobacteria bacterium
GCCTTGGTCTCCGGGTCCTCCTCGAAGACCTCCAATAGGTCCTTGAAGGAACTGCCGTTGATGGGGTCGCCGCCGATGCCGACGCTGGTCGTGACGCCGATCCCCAGGGCCTTCATCTGCGAGGCGGGCATTGCTGGGCCTGACGCTGGCAAACGTGAGTCCGGTGTTCAAGGCCATCCTCGGCAAGGTGGTGGTGTGATTACGCTGTCCTGCTGATGCACGAAAAATTCTTACTACCACCCCTTTAGCCCATATCTGCTTAAGAATTCCTCACGGCACATGCACTGCAGGTTCGCCTTCAGTACAGCTTCCCGAAGCGGGGCGTCCGTTGTCACTAATATCGACCGTGGGACGCTCAGCTGCGCGCGTATCAGATAGTGGTCGTCTTCCTTGATTGCTGTTACGAGGTGGTCGGGCAGCTTGGTTGTGGATTCCGGCTGCAAGAGAAGGCAGCGATCCGAGTTCTGCCTAATCGTTGTGATATACGTTCGAGCAATGCCCATGACCACAGTATTACTGCTCTTGCAGCAAGCCCAAGTCTTGTGATCAAACGGACTCCCGACGATCACCACGATTCGATGATCGGAAGAAGCGAGGTTGGTAATCAGGGCAAGCGCTTGACGTTGGGGATTCGAGCCGTTGTCCCCGCACGAATCGGCCCACAGCCATTCGTTGATGACGAAGGCCGCCACCTCCGGCTAGTCGGCAACGGAAAGGAATGTCTTGATGTCCTCTAGCTCGCCTTCCATGAAGGAGGAGAGGCCCCCTGAGATCTGCCCTTGTTCCGAAACCGGCTCATGATTAAACGCGGTCCGTTTTCCTTCCCGAGACACGTGGTAGCAGCGCAGTTGCTCCGGAGGCAACCGTTTCTCCTTTACACAAGCCAATAACGACAGGAGGAACTGTTCGCTGTGCGTTGTAAAGATCAGCTGCTTGCCCTCCTCGGTGGCAAGATGGGCAAGAACGCGGGCAAACTTGCGTATCACCGTGGGGTGTAGGTGGATTTCCGGCTCTTCGATAAGGATGGTCTCTGCGTCCTGCCTATGAATCTTGGCGAGCATGTAAACAACTTGGTTCACGCCAAAACCGTCGTTCACCAGCAGTCCCGGGACACGGGCTCCCTGCTGTTCGGTTGTTTGCAAGAACGTCGAAGCAGTCCCAGGCGGCGTGAACGTCCTAAAATCGCGACCGAAGATCTCGACCGTGTTAATCGAAACGCGCGGCGGAGTGTTCTGATCGCTGATTAGTAGCGTGGCTGCCTCATCTTCGCTCGTAGGAGTCGGGCTCAGCGGCGTGGGGGAATAGCTCGGCTTAAAGAAACCGCGACGATGGGGGCACACGTCGACGCGCTTAATCGCCTCGACTGTCGAGTTTAGTGCCTCGGCGATGTCGAGCGCCTTCGCTTGCACCTCTGGTGCGCCGGACTTCGAGTTGACGGTTGATGCGAACCCGTTCCAATTGATTGTGAATTCTTCGTTGAGATCCGTGTGCCTGAAAGGCCACGATTGATTCGCGGCGTAGGGTACCGGCACCTTTGTTTTCATCGGCATAAATTCGCTGCCAGCAGCTATCTCCGCATCGACTTTCCGGAAGTGCACGCCGTAGCTGCGGGTTTCTCCGAAGTGGGCCGTGACTCCCATCGTCTTTAAGACGCTGTGGTTGAAGATGCATGTGTCGAATCCCCCGAGGCCTTGAAAACCGAGATTGAAAAGCCCGTCAAGGGGTTGGTTGGGGTTCAGAATAAAATTTCTGAGCACAAGGAGGGCATAGAGCAGCGTCGACTTTCCCGCCGATGTGGGGCCGAAGAAGACCGTGATCGGCCCGAACTCCACACCGCAGGCCTCAATACTGCGGAAGTTTTGGACGCTAAGTTTTGTGAGCATTAGTCACCCTCGCACGTGGATCGCCATTTAACCGATTAGCAGTGGACCCAACCTCTTGGTGAGCCCCTAAATATCGGACAGCACTCTGCGGGCCGATAAGACGCCGATGTACCTCTCCTAATCGTAACCCGTAATCTTAGGGACGGCAGACAACGTCTGTCCTCGTCATGCCCGCGGAAGCGGGCATCCAGAACGCCGTGAACAATCTGGATTCCCGCATTCGCACGAATGATACCCATGAAAAACCAGGGACTTGTTCAGAGATCTCAACGTCGCCTACGCATTGCGTCCAATGCGAGGCCTAGTATGCTCCCCTCGGCGCCAGCCATCCACCCAACTCCAGGCGGCGTGCTTTACTCAGACCTTAGTTCCCCGTTCTCGGTCAGACCTCACTCCAATTTCTACGAAACCAAGTCTGCAGAAACTGGACGGCAGGTTAGATTCGGACAATGAACCCCAGCCATTCCGGGGTGTTTGCTTGGGTACTGCATCGCTCAACTGCAGCCGTCTGGGCTTCCGAGCGCAACGATGCATCGCCGCGCCCCACACCCGCCTACGCCACCCGATCGCCGGGCGGCCTGCCGGCAAAGTAGGCCTCGAGGTTTTCCAGAACCCGCATGCCCATGCCGACCCGCGTATCGCGCGTCGCGCTGCCCAGATGCGGCAACAGCACCACGTTCTCCATTGTGAGCAAGGCCTCGGTGACGCGCGGCTCGGCCTCGTAGACGTCGAGTCCGGCGGCGGTGATGGTGCCGTTTTTCAAGGCCTCTACCAGGGCTAGCTCGTCGACCACGTCGCCGCGCGCGGTGTTGATGAGGATGGCGGAACGGCGCATGCGCTGGAGGCGCTCGGCATTCATCAGGTGGTGGGTCTCTTTGCCGCCGGGGCAATGCAGCGACACGAAATCCGAGCGTTCCAAGACCTCCTCGACCGTGTTGCATGGCTCGGCACCGACCGCCTGCGCCACTTCCTTGGGCGGCGGAAACGGGTCTTGATAGAGGATCTTCATGCCGAAGCCGTGATGCGCGCGCGCCGCGACGGCGCGAGCGATGCGGCCGAAGCCGATGAGGCCCAGGGTCTTGCCGGCGACCTTGGTCGCGATCATGTGCGTCGGCCGCCAGCCGGTCCAGGCCCGGGTGCGCAGGTGCCGTTCGCCCTCGCCGGCACGCCGCGCGCTCATGAGCATGAGGGTCATGGCCAGGTCCGCGGTACAGTCGGTCAGCACCTCGGGGGTGTTGGTGACCACCAGTCCGCGTTGCTTGGCCGCCTCCAGATCGATGTGATTGAAGCCGACGCCGAAGTTGCCCAGGATGCGGGTCTTCAAGGGTGTCGCGCTCAGTACCTCGGCGGTGATCCGGTCGGAGACGGTGGGCAACAGCGCATCGGCCGTGCGCAGCGCCTCTTGCAGGGCCTGGACGCTCATCGGTTTATCATCGAGATTGAGCTGCACGTCGTAGAGGTCTTGGAGACGCCGCTCCACCTCTGCCGGCCAGCGGCGCGTGACGACGACTCGCGGTTTCGCCACGCTAGGCCACCTTGGCCAGCACCTGGGCCACGGTGCTGCCCAGTTCGGCCGGGCTGGGCGCGACCGTGACGCCACACTCTTGCAGGATCTCGACCTTCTCGGCGGCGCTCTCGCCGAAGGCCGAGATGATGGCGCCGGCGTGCCCCATGCGCCGGCCCTTGGGCGCGGTCAGACCGGCGATATAGCCGATCACCGGTTTCTTCATATGGTCTCTTGCAAAGTGTGCCGCCTCGGCCTCCTGGGGGCCGCCGATCTCGCCGATCATGACGACCGCCTTGGTCTCCGGGTCCTCCTCGAAGACCTCCAATAGGTCCTTGAAGGAACTGCCGTTGATGGGGTCGCCGCCGATGCCGACGCTGGTCGAGACGCCGATGCCGAGCGCCGCCATCTGGGCCGCCGCCTCGTAGCCGAGCGTGCCGGAGCGGCCGACGATGCCGACGTTGCCGCGCAGATAGATTTGGGCAGGCATGATGCCGAGCAATGCCTTGTCGGGGCTGATGATACCGGCACAGTTGGGACCGATGAGGCGCAGGCGCGCTTCCGACTTGTAGCGGCGCATGTAGCGCTTCACCTGGATCATGTCCTGGGCGGGGATGCCGTCGGTGATGGCAACGCAAAGCCGGATGCCGGCATCCGCCGCCTCCATGATCGAATCGGCGGCGAAGGGCGGCGGCACGAAGACGATGCTGGCGGTGGCGCCGGTGTCGCGCACCGCATCGCGCACGGAATTGAAGACCGGCAGACCTTGATGGGTCGTGCCGCCCTTGCCTGGCGTCACGCCGCCGACAATCTTGGTGCCGTGGTCCAGCATCTCCTGGGCATGAAAACTGCCGATCTTGCCGGTGAAGCCCTGAACGATGACGCGGGTCTCGGAGTCCAGCAGGATGCTCATGATGGGGCCTTCAATTTGGGTCGGGCGGGCTGGCTACGCTGGCAGGCGACGACGACCTTCTCGGCCGCGTCGGCGAGGCTGTCGGCGGTGATGATGGGAAAGCTGGAGGTCTCGAGGATGCGACGACCCTCCACTACGTGCGTGCCGGCGAGGCGGACCACCAATGGTATCTTCATCTCGACCTTCTGCAGCGCCTGGATAATGCCCTGCGCCACCCAGTCGCAGCGGTTGATGCCGGCGAACATGTTGACCAGCATGGCCT
>JBOIDW010000027.1:0-1963 GCA_050740655.1 Gammaproteobacteria bacterium
GCCGGCTCCCGTCGTATTGTCGCCAGCAGGATGATCTGGTTGAGATCGGCATCCGCTTGAAAGCGCACTTTCACGGGCGGGCGGGCTCATGCCGCCCGCCGACGCGCATCCGCAAGCTTTTGATAGAACATCGGGTCTTGCTCACGGGCGGCCTGGCGCATCGCCTCGAACTCCGCTTCGGCTGCTTTGAGATAGGCATCTATTTCTGATTTATTGGCAAGATAGAACGTCAAGGCGCCGTACACGTGCTCCAGCGTCAGCACCGGGAAGGACTGCGCAATGCTTTCGGCCGTCTGGCCGCGCCAAAAAGCGTAAACGATCGAATCCAGCGACACGCGCGTACCGGCTAGTCGGTAAACACCGTCTATGTGTTCAACGTACTGCTTGTTCATGGGCTTTTCTCTCCGCCAGCGTGCCAATTCATTCTACCACCTGCGGCTGCACCAGCAGAGGCTAGCGAAGCGCGAGTTGAGCGGCGCCCCTTGACGAGGGAGGAAAGCGAAGCTTTCCGAGCGAGGCATAGGGGCGAAGCCGCAAGCGGAGCGCCGCGGTGCCGCTCGAAGGAGAGTTGGACGGCGCGCAGCGCCGGACAACTTGACGTGAGACCACTCGCGCTCCGTTGGTTGGCGCGCGCTTAGCGCCGCCGCGATTGCGGTTATCAAAACCTGTGATCCTATCCATGCTCATCTCCCGTTCTAGGCGCCGTGGCTCCGGCGCTGCGCGCCGACCAACGCTCGCGCTCACCGGGCGCCAGGCCGCCGCAAAGCGGCGGTTTGGAGATCCGAGTGCAGCGCGTTGTTATGTGACCTAGTGCCATCGATGTCCGCAATCTCGGTCGTTCTTCATCCGCTCTCGTGGATTATTGATCAAACCAGGCCCTGTAGGGCGGATGCCCGTCAGGGCGATCCGCCGCATGGAATTTATCACCACCCGTTCGGCGGAACGCCCACAAGGGGCTTCCGCCCTACCATTCCGCCTTACGCGCGTTACCATTCTGCCTTACGCGCGTTGGTTGGGTACCACCAGACTGCTATGCGTGCTCGGCAGGCGCATGAATGCACTCAATGCGTTCAGGCCATAGCAACTCATCGGTGGAACTACGGACCTCGCGGACGGTGGATATTGTCAGCCACGCACCGATGGCAAGAGCAACAACGGCGTCAGCTTCGTTGCGGCCAGAAACAGCGATCAGCACACCCGCTGCGACAGGTGCAAGAGAAACCCAAACGTCACCGAGGTTGTGAAGATAGGCGAGCCGCGCCGCGGCGTTATGGCTCGCCGCTTCGCGCAATAACCTGGCGACGCCGTAATTGGCCGCTGCAGCAGCTAGGCCCGACAAGACGGGGATAAGGCTTTGGACTGGAACTGGGTGCATGAGACGCATCACCGCCTGCACGATAACGAAGCCACTCAAGACAACCAAGCCCAGGGAGTTTAGGACGTTGGCTGTGCGCTGTGACTGACGGCCGAGATAGTCAGGCAAGTAGAACGCGAGAAAGAGACAAACCAAAGCGAGCTCATCAGAGAAATTGTGCGCGCTGTCGAGTAGGAGGCTGAGACTGTGAGCCTGGACGCCGGCGATTGCTTCGCCAACTGCAATCACGGTATTTAAGGCGACAGCAGCACCAACAGCTTTGCGAAGATGTGACATGATTAACCCTCGAATTGTCCAATGCGCATTCGTGGTGCCCAACCAGTGATTAGATGATTTCTGGCTATCATGCTGCGCATTGATATCACAGCGCTTGCCTCTTGACAATAACGCTTTGTTTTAACAGCCATCGTACACCTGTATATCATCTCCACCAGGAAGATACGCAAGGGCCTGGATGCCGTGATATGTTGACCCTCCCCGCCGAACTGACCCGCCTCTACGAGACCCTACTGACCCAGCAGGGCGTCGCGAGCCAACATCGCCCTTACTATCTGAAGTGGCTGCGCTACTACTGGGATTTCTGCCATA
>JBOIDW010000028.1:0-3188 GCA_050740655.1 Gammaproteobacteria bacterium
CCTTCCCGCCTAAGCTCGTGCATCAGGGGGGTGCGCTCCTGATAGGAGCCAGCTCGATAGGGCATGGCGTGAATGACAGCTCCTGTTTCCGAGAGGATGTCAGTGGCGGCAATGGCAATCTTGTCGGCTTCGGCCCAACGGTCATCAAGGTCTTTCAGGAACACCGCAACGTCATAGTCGGAGTCGGGGCGCGTATCTCCGCGTGCCCGTGAGCCGTACAGCACGACGCGCTCGATCCGGTCGCCGTACAACCCATCAAGAGCGGCGCGGAATTTTGTCAGGACAGGGGGTATGGGGGGTATAGGAATTCCAAACGCCCTTTTTCGGCGAGCCGAAGAGTACGGATGGACCTGCGGGTTGTCAATGACGCGAGCCGTCGGTCCAGGACGGGGGACTTTTCTCCTACGCCAGATTTGGAGGCGTTTATGTAATACTGGTCGTGCCTGCATGCCGCTATCCCCCGTTGTTCCCTCGACCGCCATTCTTATAGACCGCCCAACGGCATGCACCGGCGGCAGGCCGGGGATCCCGACATCCGTGCGGATGAACTCGAAGGCCCTGAGCGTCAGGAACGTCGCCAGCGCATGCACCACCGGGACCCGACCGCGCAGGGCGAGCCCTGCCGGTGAAGCTCGTCGGGAGCTTCGCCGGGGTCCTGTCGGAGGCCAACGGCCCGACCCATCAGGCGCTCGAGGACATGGCCTTGATGCGCCCCGGCATGCGCGTATGGTGCCCGGCCGATGGGGAGGACATGGCGCTCGGGCTGCCTACCCTACTGGCCGATCCGCATCCCTGGTATATCCGTTTTAACCCGCGTAACCCGCGTAAGGCGGAACCGTTTACGGGTTCCGCCGTATGAGAATATGAGAAAAGAGCCGCGACAATATCCGGTTTCGCGTAGGGTTATTCATGGATCTGGCGTACCGTTGGTTTTTATCGCGGTGATGGGCGGATGACTTTCGGGACTCGCGTTTGACGGATCGCCTGTCGGCATCCTACGATTTGCGATCACCTAGAGGTGTATGCCGGATTATCGACGGTTCCGGGGGCGGGCGGGACTTACTTCTTCACGGTGAATCTGCTGGAGCGGCGCTTGGACACGCTGGTCCGGCATATCGATGCGTTGCGCGAGGCGGTGCGGGCGACGCGGCGGATCCGGCCGTTTCACATCGATGCCTGGGTCGTGTTGCCGGATCACCTCCATTGTGTTTGGACCTTACCACCGGGCGATGACGATTTCTCGAATCGCTGGAAGGCGATCAAGATACGCTTCGCGCAGTCGCTGCCCCGCACCGAGCGGCGTTCCGAAGTGCGGATTGCAAAGGGAGAACGGGGCGTATGGCAGCGGCGTTTCTGGGAACATGTGATCGGCGACGAGGCGGATTACGCACGGCACGTCGATTACATCCGCTTCAATCCGGTCAAACACGGGCATGTGGAACGGGACTGGCCGTACTCGTCGTTTCACCGTTTCGTTCGGCTTGGGCATTATCCTGCGGACTGGGCGGATAGCCCGAAGAACCTTGGAGGATCGTTTCGCGAGTCATGACATGATGGGTATCGCTACGCTCAACCCATGCTACCTGGGCTGGAAGCGGTTGATAAGGTAAGCCGCAGTGTGTGCAGCACCGCTTATCGTCGCGAAGGTCTACGACTTCCTCTTCGACGGGAAGAATACCGTCACATGGCGATCTCGAGGATCCGAACACGATGAATGCCAATCGGGTTGGGGCGATCCGCAGAGCGGGTACTGAAGACGCCGGTCAGGGGCATGGTCTCGTCGTCGCGCGGGCGCACGGCGAACGCCGAACGCTCCGCGCGGTCGAGCCACGTAAGAACCAGAATTTCCTGACCGGGCCGCAGGTTTTTTGCGCCTTCGCGATAGGCTGGTTCGAGTTCGAGCCAGGCCGCTGGCGCACCCTCGCGACCTTGCTTGGGCGCCTGCTCGCGGCAAGTGAGCGGAGAGCGGATCGTTCCGATCGGAACGACTGAGTAGAGGCTCATGAACGCTACGCCCCAGACCGGGCGCACCTCGATGGCGCCATGCTGCGCGCCGGGGCAGCGCGCCGCCCAAGATAGCGCCGCATCGAGATCCGGCACCTCGACGAGGAAGTAGCCGCCGAGCTGCTCCTTGGTCTCGGCGCTGCGCGGCGCGCGCGCCGCCGGCGAGCGATACGTCTTTGCCGTTCTCGGCACGCAGCGCCAATTCCAGTGCCGTTTCGATGCCCCCGGTGACGAACGTGAACGTCGTCCCGCCTTCAAGCTCGAGCGGTTCTCGCGCGTGATGCGTGAGCACAAACACCGGGTGATGAAACTGCGGATTTCTTCCCCCACCAGCCATTCCATGGATTCTTGGCATTCCAAGGACCGGGGTGCCCGCCGAACATCTTGCGCCCCATCACCGTGGCGCCGACGTTGGCGAGCGATTCCTCGACAACCCGATTGCTTTCGTTGACCTCTCCGCCTTGAAGGCCGTGCGTCGAGCGCCAGACCGCGAGGGGAACGCCCACTGGTGCGGGCGCATGCCGCCGATCCCGACCGGGTTCTCTACGCTCTGGCTGGGTCCGGCGACAAAACCGTCGAGCGACATTGAGATTGTGAAGCGCGGCTTGGCCATGACTAATCTCCTGCGTGCTCACTTTTTGTTGACGAGCGCGACGAGCTGGTCGAGCGCTTTTCCCCAACCTTCGTGAAATCCCATCGCTTCGTGTTTCTTGCGCGCTTCTTCGTCGCCGTGAAGAACGAGCGCCGTGTACCTTGTTCCGTTTCCATGCGGCTCAAGCGCAACGACCGCGGTAAAGAAGAACATAACGCAGGACATCGCCTCCGGCGCTTTGCATGGCCGGTAGCCGGGCGCCAGCGCATTGGTCCAAACGAGCTTTTCATTCTCGACGATTTCGAGGTAACAACCGGCGTTCAGCAATTCTTGTCCCTCCGGTGAGCGCATCACCGTGCGAAAGAGTCCTCCTGGGCGAAGGTCGATTTCGCAATCGACGGTTTTCCACGGCGCGGGCGTGAACCATTTCTTGAGCTGCACAGGTGTGGTCCATGCCGTCCATATAAGCTCTCTCGGGACATCGACGATGCGCTCGAACACGAGGTCGAGCTTAGGCGTCGCGCAGAAATAACTTGATAAAGTTTGAAGGGTGTGTTTTAAAGCGGGATGCAGATTGCAGCCGCGATAGAGC
>JBOIDW010000029.1:0-24274 GCA_050740655.1 Gammaproteobacteria bacterium
CTGTGCACGGCGCAGGTCTTCAGCCACCAGCTCAAGCCCAACCCCGTGCACTAAGGCATGCAACCCCTCGCGCAGCGCTTGGCCGGCGCGACGCAGGGCCTCGACGTGCCGGCGACGGGCGGCGAACGCGCCGCTCCCCTCGGTCAGGCCGGCAACCTGTTTGAGGTGCCGGGTCAGCAGGTCTAGGCCGGCACCGGTGCGCGCCGAAAGGAAGACCTCCGTGCAGCCGTTCTCGCGCCTCAGTGCCGGCTCACGGCCGCTCAAATCTATCTTATTATGTACCAGGGTATACGGGGGGTAGCCTGGGTCTCGCACGAATGCCTCCGAGGCGTTCAAGTGGTCGCGTACATAGAGGACGTGGTCGACCTCGCCCAACACCCGCTCGGTCTTGCGGATCCCTTCCTGCTCCACGGGATCGGCGGTATCGCGCAGTCCGGCGGTATCGGTCAGCTCGATGCGTAACCCATTCAGATCGATCTCGACCTGGATTGCGTCACGGGTAGTGCCAGGGACATCGGTCACGATGGCGCGCTCGGCGCGCGCCAGGCGGTTCAGGAGACTGGATTTACCGACGTTGGGCGGGCCGGCGATGGCGATCCGCAGGCCCTGGCTCAAGACCTGACCCTGATAGGCCTCCCCCAATAATCGCTCGGTGTCGGCTAGCACGGCCTTCAACCGCGCCCGATGCCGGCAAATCACACTTGTCTCGATGCCCTCGTCGGGAAAATCGATGGCCGCCTCCATGTGGGTGCGCTGGTCCTTGATGGCCTCGACGATAGAGCTGACGCGCTGCGATAGCTCGCCTTGTAGGGAACGGATGGCGCTACGCGCCGCCGCCACTGTGCTGCTGTCTATCAGATCAGCCACGGCCTCGGCCTGGGCAAGGGCCAGTTTACCGTTCATGTAGGCCCTCTCGGTGTACTCGCCCGGCCGCGCCAGCCGGGCACCGAGCGCGACGATCCGTTCCACCAGTCGATCGAGGACCACCGGGCTGCCGTGCGCATGCAGCTCCAACACGTCCTCGCCCGTATAGGAGCGCGGTGCAGGAAAGAACAACGCAATCCCGTTGTCGAGGGTCTCCCCGGCGCCGTCTTGAAACGGGCCGTAGGTCGCGTAGCGTGGCTGCGGGAGCTGGCCCAGGACAGCCTCGGCAATTGGTGGTACGAGTGGGCCCGAGACCCGCACCACGCCCAGACCACCGCGGCCCGGCGGGGTGGCGACGGCGGCGATCGTGTCGCTGCTAGTACTCTTCTTTGACCGATTTGACGGGGCGGGCGGCTTCGCCATAACGGCGATTGATGAACCACTGTTGGGTAATCGACAGGATGTTATTGGCGACCCAGTAAAGCACCAGCCCGGCCGGGAAAAAGGCGAAGAATATGCTCATGGCGATGGGTAGGATCTGGAAGACCTTTTGCTGCACGGGGTCCACCGGCGTGGGGTTGAGCTTGTACTGGATAAACATGCTGATGCCCATCACCAGCGGCAGTATGAACCAGGGGTCGGGGATGGACAGGTCCTGGATCCAGCCGAAGGGGGCCTGACGCATCTCGACGGTCTCGAGCAATACCCAGTACAGGGCGATGAACACCGGGACCTGTACGAAGATCGGCAGGCAGCCGCCGAAGGGATTGACCTTCTCAGCCTTATACAGGTCCATGATCGCCTGGTTCATGGCCATCTTGTCGTCGCCCAAACGCTCGCGTATTGCTTCCAAGCGCGGTTGTAGCCTCTTCATCCGAGCCATGGACTTGTAGCTCGCGGCCGAGAGCTGGAAGAACAAGAGTTTGATGATCAAGGTAATCAGGAGGATTGCCACGCCCCAGTTCCCGGTCAGGCCGTGCAGGTAATCGAGAGCCCAGAAGATCGGCTTGCCGATAAACCATAGCCAGCCGTAGTCGACGGTCAGCTCGAGGTGCGGGGCGATCCGCTCCAACTCGGCTTGGATCTTCGGTCCCATGTACATCCGCATCTTGGCTTGGCCCGTCTCGCCGGGGGCGATCGTAATCTCGGGTCCATAGAGCCCGACCAGATAGCGGTTGGTGCCTTCCAGGATCTTTGAATAATAGTGATAGGTGGCCTTGGGGTCCGGGACCAGGGCGGTTACGAAGTAGTGTTGCAGGATCGCCGCCCAGCCGCCGGTGATATCGACGTCCAACCGCTTCTCCTGCAAGTCCTTGTATTTGTATTTCTCGTAAGGCTTGTCGGGGGTGGAGATGGCCACCCCTGTATAGGTATAGATGAACCCGCTGCTCGCCTCATTGCCGCCACGCTGCAGCTGATGGAACTGGCGGCCTGTCCAGTCTCCCGTACCACGATTGGTGATGTCGTACTCGATGTCGAGCAGATATCTCCCGCGCGTGAAGACATACACCTTGCTGACCTCGACGCCGTCCTCCGAGCGCCAGGTGAGAGGAACCTCCAGGCGACCCTGACCGGGACCGAGTTGGTAGCTATCCGCGCTGCTCTCATAGCGGGCCTGGTGGTCTGGCGCCGTATCGGTGCTCTTCAAACCGCTTTGAGCAATGAAGACCTTGTCTTCGGAATGGGTGAGCAGCACAAAGGGATCGCCGGGGGTGTTAGCCGCGACGGGGTATTGGATAAGCTTGACCTGCTGAATCACACCACCTTGCTTATTGATGGTCACGTCGAAGACGTCGGTACGGACACTTACCGTCTGGCCGTCGCTCAGCGTCGCCTCGGTACCTTGACTGGTGGCCTCCGGTGTGCCGGTAACTGGCGGGGTGTCTGTCCGTGCCTGGTCCGCTTGCTGGGGAACCGGGAAGCTCACGGCGCCATAGTCGCGTTGCCAAGCCTGCCATAACAACAACAGGAACATGCCGAGGATCGCCAACAGTATTAATCGTAAGTTATCCATCTATGTTCTCGTCCGATAATGTGGGCACGGGGTCATAACCCCCGCGATTGAATGGGTGGCAGCGGCCTAATCGTCTTAACGAGAGCCACAAGCCTTTGGCGCAGCCGTGCAGCGCGACGGCCTCAGCGGCATACTGGGAGCAGCTCGGTACAAAACGGCAGCGGCGACCTAAGCAAGGAGCGAGAAAACGCGAATAGGCCTTAACGATCCCGATCAGCGTTTGTCGCATGCCTACACCCTTGCCAATGGGTCTCAAGCAAGTGTCGCAGCTTGGGCAGATCAAGGTAGGTCATGCGGCTGTGTACCAACACCATCCAATCCTTCCCCGCGATCGCGTCTCGCCTCCTTCGGAAGGTCTCTCTCACGATGCGCTTGAAACGATTACGCAACACCGCTGCCCGTACGTGGCGGCGCGGTACGGAGACTGCGAGCCGCGCAAAGCCCAGCCCGTTCGCCGCGGCAATCACCGTGAATAAGGTCTTCGCCGATCGCTCCGAAGAGCGTAGAACCCTGCGGAAATCCGCTCGCCTTGCGAGTCGGCAGGATGACGGAAAGCCTTCGTCCCGAGCCGATACTCCGTTCAATCCTAGACGCTCAAGCGCTTCCGACCACGCTGGCGTCGTGCCTTGACAACCTTGCGCCCGGCGCGGGTGGCCATACGAACGCGAAAGCCAAAGCGCCTTTGGCGTTTAGTTTTACTTGGTTGATAGGTACGTTTCATAGCCGCCAGAGCTGGGGAATAAAAAGCCGGATTATTTTTGAAACAAGCGTCGCTGTCAATACGAAAATTCTAGCGATCGGCGTAGCGAGGGCGATCTTTCGGGTATACACTGCGCCCCTCTTTTTCACCCGTTGCCCCCTGACCAGCCATTTTAGGCGTACCGGTGAAAGAAGGTTAGGGTACCGAAATGGCAACGACTAAGATACTCCTGTCCCCCTGGGAGAGAGTAAGAAATGAGTTTGTGAGTTCGATCCGACGCCCGATATCTGTTCACGATGAGTGGATACCGAGCTAACAGGCCGGTCAGCAACAGAACCAAAGAGAAAAAGTAGTTATGGGAGGGTTGTAAACATGGGAGCGCCATTATGGCCGCGTTGCCTCAACAGTCTCGAAACCGAGCTTCCACCACAACAATTCAGCACCTGGATTCGTCCACTGCAAGCCATTGAGGAGGGACGCGGCCTATGCCTCTTGGCTCCGAATCGATTTGTGCTCGACTGGGTCCGGGAACGGTATTTGGATCGAATCGTAAGACTTGTCCAAGACCTCAATGACTCCGGACCGGTCCAGGTTTCGCTCACCGTGGGGAGCGGTGCCGGGAAACGGCCGGTGCCCGCGCCCATGAGTATGCCCCGTACCCAGGCCAGTGCGGCCGCAGGCACCGAAAGCCCTGCGAATTCCGCCTTAAAACCGGACTTCACCTTTGACACTTTTGTCGAAGGCAAATCGAACCAGCTGGCCAAGGCCGCCGCATTACAGGTCGCACAGAATCCCGGGAGCGGTTATAACCCATTGTTTATATGTGGTGGCGTGGGCCTGGGCAAGACCCATTGCATGCACGCCGTTGGCAACACGATTACAGGCTTAAACCGCAATGCTAACGTGGTCTACCTGCGCTCGGAGCGATTTGTCGGCGACATGGTTATGGCCTTGCGCCACAATACCATAAATGATTTCAAGCGGTTCTATCGCTCGGTTGACGCCCTGCTCATAGACGATATCCAGTTTTTTTCCGGCAAGGATCGCTCCCAAGAGGAACTTTTCCACACCTTCAATACCCTGTTGGAAGGCCGACAGCAGATTGTCATGACTTGCGATCGCTATCCAAAGGAGGTCGATGGGGTGGAGGAACGCCTCAAATCACGTTTCGGCTGGGGCCTCACCGTAGCTATCGAGCCCCCGGAACTCGAGACTCGCGTGGCCATCTTGAAGACCAAGGCCACCGCAGCAGTCATCGATCTGCCCGATGACGTGGCGTTTTTCATCGCGAAGCGTTTCCACTCCAACGTACGCGAGTTGGAGGGGGCCCTGCACAGGGTGATTGCCAACGCCCATTTTACGCGCAGACCGATTTGCCTGGAGTTCTCCAAAGAGGCACTGAAAGACCTGCTCGCTGTGCAGGACAAGTCCATCACCGTGGAAAACATCCAGAAAGCGGTTGCCGAATACTACAAAATGCGGATTTCCGATCTGGTGTCCAAACGCCGCACACGTTCCATCGCCCGCCCTAGGCAGATTGCAATAGCGCTCGCCAAGGAACTGACTACACATAGCCTGCCGGAAATAGGCGAGGCCTTTGGCGGGCGAGATCACACCACCGTTTTGCACGCCTTCAGGAAAATCGCCGAACTCCGTAAGACCGATGCGCGCCTGGATGGAGATTATTTGACGTTGCTGAGAATACTCACTACCTGACAGCATTCTCGTGAATATAGGCGCACTTCCGTAGAGCATAAGTAGGGGTATCTTGTGGAAAGGTCACTACCGTTGGCACCTTATCCGGTGCCGCGAGCACGTGATTCACACGCCATGCACTGGGTATACGCTCGAATCGTGACACAGGGATATGTAGTAAGCTATTGATTTTTAATAAAATATAAATACTTTTCCACTAATCACGCTGGACTAATAAGCAATAACAAGCATTTATGAATTTTGTTATTGATAGAGATAAATGCTTGGGCCCGTTGCAGCTATTGGCAGCGATCGCAGAGCGTAAACGGTCGAACGCCGGCTCAGGACAAATCCTCTTGGCCACGGAGAATAATGCGTTGTCCTTAGTCGCCTCGGATCTCGAGCTTGAGCTGAGCGTGGACCTTGAACAGGAAATCGCTACGCCAGGGCGAATCGCGATTTCTGGACGTAAGTTGCTTGATATCGTGAGGGCCTTGCCAGCGGGCGCACAAATCGATATTCGCGATGTACGCGGCTACGCTGTAGTCCGTTCGGGTAGAAGTCGCTTCTCCTTGGCCAGCGTTTCTGCGGAAGAATTCCCTCGTCTGGGGGACTTTGATTCTCTGGCGGATCTGGACCTGCCGGCTAGACAGTTAAAAGGCGTCCTAGATGAGGTGCAGGTCGCCATGGCACAGCAGGATGTTCGTTATTACTTGAACGGAATGCTTTTGGAGCTTGCGCCAAATCGGCTTAGGGCAGTGGCCACGGATGGACATAGGCTCGCGCTACGCGACTTGCCGCTCGCGCATGCAGTCCGCGAACCGCTGCAGTTTATCATCCCACGTAAAACAGTCACGGAGCTGCAGCGAGTATTAGAGCTTGCGGATGCAGACATCCATCTGGAGCTAGGGAACAAGCAGTGCAAGTTCGAAATGTATGGTAAGATATTGATATCAAAACTAATAGATGGTCGTTACCCGGATTACGACCGCGTCATTCCCAAGGGTTGCGACAAACTCGTAATCGCTGAGCGGGAGCCGTTACGCCAGGGCTTAGCGCGTAGCGCGGTACTATGCTCGGAGCGTTTTAAAGTGGTTCGAGTATTCTTGGAGCGGGATAAGCTCCGTGCGATAGCGATCAATGCCGACAGGGAGGAAGCTGAGGAGGAGGTGGATATCCGTTATGCAGGTCCGCCACTGGAGATCGCTTTCAACGTGTCTTACCTCATGGATGCGCTATCCGTAATAAAAACCGACCAAGTTCGCTTAGAGATAAAAGATGCGAGTAGCAGCTGCCTAGTTAAACCAGAAGGTCGTGAGGATTATCTAGAGGTGATTATGCCGATGCGTACGTGATCCCAGTGTCTACGGGAGCGGCCAGATAACACTTACGTTGGCTGGAAGTGGTGTTTCACGTGAAACATTAAGGAAAAGCATGGTAAAATAAACACTTGCTAAATTTCAGATCACTAGTCTTCTTCGTCCATGCAGCAGGCCGCCCGTTACGATTCCACTAACATCAAGGTCCTAAAGGGACTTGATGCGGTTCGAAAACGCCCCGGTATGTATATCGGTGACACCGATGACGGGAGTGGTTTACATCACATGGTCTTCGAAGTTGTCGACAATAGCGTGGATGAGGCCTTGGCGGGATACTGCACGGAGATATCCGTACGGGTATGCCAGGGTAATTCGGTTGAGGTCAGGGATAACGGCCGGGGGATCCCAGTCGATATTCACGAGGAAGGTGTGTCAGCGGCGGAGGTCATCATGACCACGTTGCATTCGGGGGGCAAATTCGACGATGACTCGTATACAATTTCGGGCGGTTTGCATGGCGTTGGGGTCTCTGTCGTCAATGCCCTATCTGAGTCTTTAACCCTGACTATTTGGCGGGATGGACAGTGCTTTCGCCAGGAATATAAGGATGGCATTCCGCAGCGCTCTCTAACCACCATTGGGCAGACCCAGGAAAGGGGGACCGAGGTTCGATTCACTCCAAGTCCGGTAATCTTTTCGAACCTGGAGTTCCATTACGATATACTCGCGAAACGGTTGCGTGAGCTGTCGTTTCTCAATCCGGGTATCAAGATTGCGCTCGTTGACGAGCGCGCAGAACGTACCGACGCCTTCGAGTACAAAGGAGGCATCGCCGCCTTTGTCGAACTCCTCAATAAAAAGAAAACCCCGTTGCACCCAAACGTAGTCTCGATCGGAGCGAGCCGAGAAGGCATAGAAGTCAGTGCGGCTCTGCAATGGAACGACTCCTACCAGGAAAACATCTTCTGTTTCACCAATACCATTCCACAGCGGGACGGTGGCACCCACTTGGCGGGTTTCAAAGCCGCATTGACGCGTACCTTCAACCAATTCATGGAACGCGAGGGTATTAGCCAGAAGGCAAAGGTTATCATCACCGGCGACGACGTCCGCGAAGGCCTAACTGCCGTCCTGTCGGTGAAGGTGCGCGATCCCAAGTTTTCCTCCCAGACCAAGGATAAGCTGGTGTCGAGTGAGGTCAAGTCCGTTGTGGAAAACGTGGTGGCGGAAAAGCTCGAAGAGTTTCTGTTGGAGCGCCCCCAGGAGGCGCGAGCCATCGTAGAAAAGACTTTGGAAGCGGCGCGGGCGCGCGAGGCGGCGCGTAAGGCCCGTGAGCTGACACGCCGTAAGACGGCGCTGGATATAGCCGGTCTGCCTGGTAAGCTCGCAGATTGTCAGGAGAAGGACCCGAGGCAGTCGGAGCTGTTCATCGTCGAGGGGGACTCCGCTGGCGGATCGGCCAAACAGGCGAGAGACAGACGTTTCCAGGCAATACTGCCGTTGAAGGGCAAGATCCTCAACGTCGAGAAGGCCCGTTTCGACAAGATGCTTTCCTCTGCCGAGGTCGGGACGCTGATTACGGCCTTGGGTTGCGGGATAGGGCGCGAGGAGTACGACCCAGGCCGCTTACGTTATCACCGCATAATCATTATGACGGATGCCGATGTGGATGGCGCGCACATCCGCACCCTATTGCTGACCTTTTTTTATCGACAGATGATCGAACTGGTCGAGCGCGGTCACATTTATATCGCCCAGCCACCACTCTACAAAATCAAAAAAGGTAAGCAGGAACGTTATATCAAGGACGAGCGGGCATTGACGTATCACCTCATGGCCTTGGGGCTGGAGCAATGCGAGTTTATCGTCGAGGGCGAGACCGACTCCCTAGAGCGACACGTCGTGGAGGCATTAGCAGAGAACTACCTTAATCTCCAAGAGGTGACGAAGCGACTCGCGCGCTTGCATGATCCCGTCGTGGTGCAGGCCGTCGGCCGCTGTCCTTCTCTAAACTCGGATGACATCGGTCGGGAGCATGTTATATCGCGTTGGGTTTCGGCATTGGCTGAATTGTTAAGCCAAGAGACGGGCCCGCGGTGCTACGCCACCGCTTACGAGCGAGATGCTGCGACCCACCAGTACCGAGTCGTGGCTCGGATCTCGGTGTATGGCTCAGAGTCTGTGGACGAATACCGCCCCGAGTTCTTTTGCTCACTGGAGTATCGGCGTCTACGAGAGCTCTCCAGTAGGATAACGGCCGGCTTGCCGGAGGCCCGGGTAGTGTTAGGGGAGAGGTCCCACCCAATACGAACCTTTCAAGAAGGCTTTACCTGGTTACTTGGCGAGACACAGAAAGGCCTGCATGTGCAAAGGTACAAAGGTCTGGGTGAAATGAATCCAGAACAGCTATCCGAAACCACTATGGACGTGAACAAGCGTAGTTTGATGCAGGTACGGATTGAGGATGCGATAGCTGCCGACGAGATCTTTACCACTTTGATGGGCGACCAAGTCGAACCGCGTCGCGAGTTTATCGAGACGAATGCCCTCTCAGTGGGGAATCTAGACACGTAACTAATTAATCTATAAGTATTTTTTTAAACAGCTCGACTAATTGCCCAAACCTCGATACATCCGTAACCGGCGCGGAGCAGGGCATTGCTAAGTTCCGTCACGGTAGCCCCGGACGTTACCACGTCGTCCAGCAAGGCGACCCGGCGCAGGGGCGCTCGGTCCGTGACCAAGAAGGCGTTGCGGAGGTTTCTTCGTCTGGGAAGGCCAGGGTTTAGCCGTGTTTGCGGTGCGGTATTTCTATGGCGGGCGCAACGATCCAACGCGATGGGGATACCGAGCCGCTGGGATATGGGCCTGGCGATTTCTAGGGCTTGGTTGTAACCGCGCAGGATTAGACGCTGCGGGTGCAGGGGTATAGGAATCAAGCACTCTGGTGCTTCCTCAATGCCTGCCTCGACCTCTAGCGCAAACAGCACGCCGAGCAAGCGCGCTAGCCGCAGTTGTTGGTCGAACTTCAGGCCGAGAATCAAGCGGTCCAGCGGGTAGGTGTAAAGGAATGGCGCGCGGCAGAGATGATAGGGTGGCGGGTTCTTGATACAAGGACCGCAGAGGCCCGCTACCGGCATCGGCAGGCCGCAACGCGAACAGGTCGTGCGTAACCGCGGGAGGTCGCGGGCGCACGCCTCGCACAGATCGAGCTCTCCGCAGCAGCGACCCAGACAGAGTACACAACGGCGTTTCATCACCATGAACTGGCAGCATCACGATACAAGAATCCAGCCGGTCGTGCGGCACGACTGGACCGTAGCAGAGGCGGCGACCTATTACCAGCAACCCTTGCTGGACTTGGTTTTTCTCGCCCAGCAGACCCACCGCCGCTACTTTTCGCCGAATGAGTTACAGCTCAGCACCCTGCTAAACATTAAGACCGGTGGGTGCCCGGAGGACTGCGCCTATTGCCCGCAGAGCAGTCGTTATGACACCGGTTTGGATAATTCTCCACTCATGGATCTGGCGGAGGTACGCAAAGCCGCACTGCGCGCCAAGGCGCAAGGCGCAACGCGCTTCTGCATGGGTGCCGCCTGGCGCAGCCCCAAGGGTCCCCAGGTCCGGCGCGTGGGCGAGATGGTCAGGTTAGTGAAATCCCTGGGACTGGAGACCTGCGTGACTTTGGGGATGCTGGCGGATGAGCAGGCCCAGGCGCTGAAGGCGGCCGGCCTCGATTACTACAATCATAATCTGGATACCTCGCCGGGGTTTTACCGGGAGATCATCAGCACCCGCGATTACACCGAGCGTTTGGCGACGCTCAAAGCCGTGCGCTTAGCGGGGATCAAGGTCTGTTGTGGCGGGATCATCGGCATGGGTGAGGGGGGAAACGACCGCTGCGCCCTATTGGTCGAATTAGCGAATCAACCCAAGCACCCGGATAGCGTTCCCATCAACGTCCTAGTCCGAGTCCCCGGTACCCCGCTAGCGGAGCAACCGCCGGTGGATGGCCTTGAGCTCGTACGCATTGTAGCACTGGCCAGAATCATGATGCCTGCGTCGGTCGTGCGCCTCTCTGCGGGTCGCGAGGGGATGTCCGATGAGCTACAGGCCCTATGCTTCCTGGCTGGGGCTAATTCTGTCTTCTATGGTGAGCAGCTACTAACGACCGGGAATCCGGCGCTTGAGCGTGACCATGGCCTATTCGAGCGCCTAGGCCTCACGCCGATCCGCCTAGGCCAAAACGCTGGCGGCTAGTTCCCAGCTGCCGGGCGTGGAGCCGTCATGGCTTAGTGCCGTCACCGCCCAGCTGGAGCGTCTCCAGTCGCAGGGTAGGTATCGCTCACGCGCCGTAAAAGGCGGTCCCGAGGGCCCCGAGACCGTAATCGATGGCCGCCGTTATCTCAATTTCTCCAGCAATGACTACCTGGGTCTCGCCAACCACCCGCGTGTCAAGCAAGCCTTGCTGGAAGGCGTTGCCCGCTACGGGCTCGGCGCGGCGGCCTCACAATTAGTCACGGGTTATACCGACGCCCATCGCCGCCTTGAGCAGGATCTGGCCCAATGGATGGGTACTGCGCGTGCCCTGGTGTTCTCCAGCGGATACCTGGCGAATCTCGGCGTCATAGGTGCGCTCGCTGGCCCCGGCGACACCGTCCTCGAAGACCGTAATAATCACGCCTCGCTGCTCGATGCTGCGCTGATGTCTCGCGCCCGGCTGCGCCGCTTCGTGCACCGCGATTTGCATTCTTTGCAGCGCCGGCTCGATATGATCAACGACGGGCGTGTAATCGTTGCGACCGATACCGTGTTCAGCATGCAGGGGACGCTCGCGCCACTTGCTGAGATTGCGGCCCTGTGCCGGCGCTACGGGGTCTTGCTGATGGCCGATGACGCGCACGGGATCGGCGTGCTGGGTGCACACGGTCAGGGAGCGGTCGCTCACTTGGGACTAGGTGCAGAGGAGGTGCCGGTACGCGTCGGGACCTTCGGTAAGGCCCTGGGCGGCGCCGGTGCTTTTGTCGCCGGTCCGGAGCCCGTGATCGAGCTGCTCATCCAAAAGGCGCGGACCTATATCTACACTACCGGCCTGCCACCGGCCCTGGCCGTAGCAACCTCTGCCAGCCTGGAATTGCTGTGCAGCGAGCCCTGGCGGCGCCACGGACTCTGGACGTCGATCCAGTATTTTCGTGAACGGGCGCAACGACTTGGTATCCCCCTGCAGGCCTCCGACAGTGCTATACACAGCGTTATACTGGGCGAGGCTGAAGCCGCAATGGAGGCTAGCCGGCGGTTGAGGGAACGAGGTATCTATATCGTAGCGATTCGCCCGCCCACGGTCCCCGAAGGTAGCGCGCGGCTGCGCATCGTCATCAACGCCGCGCATAGCCGGGAGCATTTAGACCATCTGCTGAGCGCCCTAGCGGATCTACGCGGCCTAGGTGCCGCGTAGCGGGCTTGAGGATGAACTCCGTGTATGGTTGCTCGAGAGAGAAATTGACGCACGTTGTTCGGCTTTCACCCGCGACGGGCTGCGGGTCCTGCTTCGTAACGCAAAAGGGTGTGGGCCCGCCCTTGGTATTCGTTCATGGATGGGGATTCAACGGCACCATATGGGACGGTTTTGCGGGGGGTCTCCAAGCCACGTTCCAGGTCGTGACCCCGGACCTCCCCGGCTACGGCCGTAGTCCGGTCCCGTCGGGTCGGATGGACCTCGTGGTGCTTGCAGAGGCGCTACTGGGCGCGTGTCCCGCGCGAGCGATCTGGATCGGCTGGTCTCTAGGTGGTTTGGTCGCCTTACAAGCCGCGCTGAGCCACCCGGAGCGGGTTGGCGGGCTGGTCTTGATCGCGAGCAGCCCCTGTTTCGTCATCGGGAACGGCTGGCCGCACGGTATCGACCGCGCTCAGCTCGATCAGCTCAAGGAAGCGGTAGACCAAGACCCGCGCACCGCGTTGGAGCGTTTCATCACGTTCATCGGCCAGCTACCGCAGGGGTCACGTGCGGTGAGCCCGCAACTGCGTCGCTGTGTCGATCGTTTCGGTATCCCGGCGGGCTCGACCTTGCTAGGCGGGTTGGAGATCCTGGAGCGATCCGATCTACGCGCGTCCCTGGCGTCCCTCGCCGGCCCCTTGCTCGTCGTCCTGGGTGGCCGGGATGTGCTCGTACCCGCGGCTATCGGCCCTTTCCTCGCCGAGAGGCTTACCGTTGGATTTCGAACGGCTATCATCGAAGGTGCGGGCCATGTCCCGTTTCTTTCGCATCCGGAGCAGACTTTGCGACTCGTTAAATCGTTTCTTAACCGGCACGCGTGAACGCGCCGCACGATTTTCGCCTCGACATGCGCCGCGTTGCGGCGGCCTTTGACCGCGCCGCGCCGAGCTATGATACCCACGCGGTGTTGCAGCATACCGTCGCCGAGCGCATGCTGGAGCGGCTGGACGTGCTGAAGATATGCTCCGCACGGCTCCTGGACCTAGGCGCAGGGACTGGTTATGCAGCCAGCCTACTGAGGCAGCGCTATCCGGGTTCCCAGGTCGTGTTGCTGGATTTATCGGCGGGGATGCTGCGTGAGGCGCGCAAGTTGGCGAGCGGAGCTACGGCGGATCGGTACATTCAGGCCAACGCCGAGTCGCTACCGCTCGCTGAGTCCTGCGTAGACCTCCTGTATTCCAATCTAACCTTGCAATGGTGCAACGATCTCGACGGCGCGTTCCGCGAGGCACGCCGCGTACTGCGTTCGACGGGACTGATCCTCTTCTCGACCCTAGGTCCCGGCACCCTGCAGGAGCTGCGCAGCAGTTGGGCGGGCGTAGACGGGGGAACGCACGTACACGCCTTCATGGACATGCACGACATCGGCGACGGCCTGATCCGCGCTGGCTTCGCCGCGCCGGTCATGGACGTGGAACACTTTACCCTGACCTATCCGGGTCTCGATGGCCTGGTACGCGACCTACGCGCCTTGGGCGCGATCAATGCCAGCATGAACCGGCGGCGCGGCATGACCGGCCGCAGGCAATGGCGGGCGCTGCTCGAGCACTATGAGGCTTTTCGGCGCGACGGGGTGTTACCCGTCACTTACGAGGTTGTCTACGGCCACGCCTGGGTCCCAGCGCGCGGCGAGCGTCCCCAGGACGGAAGTACGGTCAGTTTTTTCCCAGCCGATCAGTTGCGCCGGGCGTCCTGGCCAAGGCGCTAGCGGCGATGCACGGTACGGCGCAGCGGCGCGGATTGTTTGTGACCGGCACGGATACCGGCGTCGGCAAGACGCTGGTCGCCACCGGTATCATGACCTGTTATCGCCAAGGTGGTCATAGTGTGCTCGGTATGAAGCCGGTCGCTTGCGGTGCCGTGATGACCAAGCAGGGATTGCGCAATCAGGACGCGCTGCAGTTGCAGTCCGCTGGAAGCTGGCGCGTGCCTTATGAGCGGGTCAATCCCTATTGCTACGCGCCGCCGGTCGCGCCGTATATCGCTGCTACCGAGCAAGGCGTCGAGATCGCCCTCTCTACTATCGTCGCGGCGCAACGATGGCTGGTACGGCGCGCCGATCGGTTGGTGGTCGAAGGCGTGGGCGGTTGGCGGGTACCCTTGAGTAAGACGCTCGACGTGGCGACGCTCGCAGCACGGCTCGGCTACCCGGTGGTACTGGTGGTGGGATTACGCCTCGGCTGCATCAATCACGCCTTGCTCACTGCGGAGGCCATTATCGGCGATGGCCTGGCCCTACACGGCTGGATCGCGAGCCAAGTGGACCGCGACTACGCCGAGAGCGAGGCGACCCTGGCGCTCCTCAGCGAGCGCGTGAAGGCCCCGGCGCTGGGATTTCTTCCGTGGTCGTCGAGCCCGCAACCGGCGTGGGTCGCGGACCGCTTGAGTTGCGAGAGCACTAATGATGTCTGAGCGCCGGTACCGGGAATACAACGCTTTCCGGGATTACAATGATGATCATATTGCGACTGCCGCCATCGCTTAACGAAACGAATGCGTCCAACTTTTCGGGTATACTAAGCCCCTCCGGCGGGAGCATAAACACGAGTGCCGAGCCTAGCCCATTGGAGAGAAAAGCCGTGTCCAACTTCAGAAGAATCTTATGGTCTTGCGCCGTTGCGGTATCCCTCGCCGGCTGCGAGAAGACCCCTGAGCAGCTCGATATGGAGCAGCGTTTCGAGGTGTGCCAAGTGGTGATGGGACTGTATATCATAGAAGCAAAAATTTATGAACGGGATCAGGATCGCCTGATAGGGGGCTGTCACATTGCCATGACGGAACTCACATTGCCGCAATGGCAGTGTGTTCTGGCGGGCATGAAGAAGGGGGAGAAATACCTTTCGGTTTCGGACCGATGTAGAGCGAATTGATCGCGCGGGGAATCGGACCGATGTACAGGCGCGTGCCGGAAGCGATCTAGCGAGGCTTCGCCTTATATGTCGTGAGTCCGGGGCGTGGTGCATAAGGTGGTTCATAATGAGGGAGAGGCTCCGGTCGAAGCAGAGATGGAGGGCCCCGCCGAACCGGCGCTTGACCTGGGGTTCGTGTCGCGACAGCATATCATTCAGTTCGGGCAACAACCGCAAGGAGTTCGTTATGGACGAATTCGTCAAAGTCACTTTCCCCGGCCGGCGCCAGGTGTATGTCGACGGCAAACCCAACGGTTTCACCAACGAACCCATCCAGGTGCAGACCGGCACCCATACCTTCGATCTGGGCGTGCCCCCGAACTATCGACCGGCCCGCCAAACCGTCAAGGTAACGGGCACGCTCGCGCCCCTGCCCATGATCATCGCGTTCCAGCCCCTATGATGGTCCGCGCGTGGCGACCGGCGGCCGTGGCGCTGGCGGCGTTCCTCGCCGCGGGCTGCGCGAGCTTTCCCGAAACCGGACGGCTCGACAAATACGATCCGGACAAGGGCTATCGCTATGAACTGCTGGAAGCAAGCGGCAACGACGACGAGCTGTTCGTCGTCCTGACCTTCTCCGGCGGCGGCACACGTGCCGCCGCGTTTTCCTACGGCGTGCTCGAGGAACTGCGCAAGACCACGGTCACGATCAACGGCCAGCGGCGCAACCTGCTCAAGGAAGTGGACTTGATATCGTCCATCTCCGGCGGCAGCTTCACCGCCGCCTACTACGGCCTGCGAGGCGACGAGATCTTCCAGGAAGGGGGACGCTTCCAGCGCAACTTCCTTTATCGCGACGTCCAGGGCGAGCTGATCGGCAGCCTGTTCAATCCGTACAACTGGTTGCGCCTCGCTTCGCCCGAGTTCGGGCGCATCGAGCTCGCGACCGAGCTGTACCAGGAGTTGTTGTTCGACAACGCCACGTTCCGCGACCTCGAGCGCCAGGCGCGCAAGCCCTACCTGATGATCAACGCCACCGACATGACGAAGGGATCGCAGTTCACCTTCGTGCAGCCGCAGTTCGATCCGCTGTGTGCCGACCTCGCCACGGTTCCGATCGCCCGCGCCGTGGCCGCCTCCTCCGATTTCCCGATCGCCTTCACGCCGCTCACGCTCAACAGTTACCCTGGAAGCTGCAACTATTCCGAGCCGCCGTGGGTCGAGAATGCACTAAACGATCTCGATGTCAACCCGCGCCGTTACTACAGCGCCCGCCTGCTGCGCACCTACCAGGAAAAGGACCGCGGCTACATCCATTTGCTAGACGGCGGCGTGGCCGACAACATCGGGCTGCGCGGGCCGCTCACATCGCTGACCTCCGGCGACGTGAGCCCAAGCATCCTGAACAAGCTCAATAACAAGCAAATCAAGAAACTGGTGATGATCGTCGTGGACGCCAAGAACGAAACGCCGAACGCGGCCGACCAATCGCCCAGCGCCCCCGGCGTGCCGGCGGTGGTCAACTCCATCGCCACAGTCCCGCTCGACAACTACTCGTTCGACACGCTGGACCTGCTGAAGCAGGTGTTCCGCGAGCGCGACAAGAACCAGCGCCTGGAGCCCCGCCTGCATCAGGTCGAGATGTACCGCATCTACATCGGCTTCGACCAGATCAAGGACGAGGCCGAGCGCGCGCGCTTCTTCTCCATCGCCACCGCGTTCGACCTACCGAAGGAACAGGTGGGCGCGCTGCGCCGCATGGGCGCGGAGCTGCTCCGGCAATCGCCTTGCCTCAAGGCGCTGCTCGAGTCCGGGTCGGCACCGGAGCAACCGGGCGCCTCGCGCCTGTGTCCGTAAGAGGGGGTCAAATACGATACCCGTTCGCAACCATCATGCGTGCCCGCACGGGCTGGGCAGTCACGAGGCAGCCCGAGTGCGTGCAGGAAGAGCATAGGACGTATAAACCATGCCTATACGGTTCAGATCCCTGAGCCGGCAATCCCCTTTGGCCTGCACGGCCTACCCCGCAGCGTCGATAGAACGTTCCGTTCCGGTTCCACCGCTGGCAACACCCGTGGTCGAGCGGATCGCCGGGATGAAATGCTGGAAATCGGAAATGTCAAGGTAAGTTCTCACCGACCGTTTGTGATTTATTACGCAGAATACAAGCCGAAAGAGCGTTTATTCTTCTTACTACGCATACCCATACCCACGGTATGCGTAGCAGGTGCCTTGCCGTATGGGTGGACACCAACACTAAACAATCTCATCGTGTTAGGAGGCGTTTATGCGATCTTGGGGCAGAACATACATTTGCGCGGAGCGAAGATGAACGCGCTGAACAATCCGGGACTGGCTGGTGATGTACCGTTCGACACTGTGATCTATGGCTCATCCGGCGTCAACTACTCGGCGGTGCCGACGTTGGTGCAGTACAAGATCTACGATACGCCCGACCCCGCCTATGTGACCGGTCGGATCAACATCTCGGCATTCGCGCAAGTCGGCTCCGCGCCGTGGCCGTTTTCCAACACGAATGTGCCCATCAACGGGCACGTCTGCGTGCCGCACGGACGGGGGCCTTTCCCGCTGGCGGTGTTCGCGCACGGCAATCACAATCCACTCGAAAACTCCACGCCGGGGTACCTGTATCTATGTCAGTTGCTGGCGTCGCACGGAATCATCGCCGTCACAATAGACGCGAACTTTCTCAACGGCTTCAACTTCGGCGAGAACGACGCCCGAGCGATCGTGCATCTGGAACATCTCAAGCAGTTGCGCACGTGGAATGGGCTTGCCACGCATCCGCTCCATGGCAAGGTCGACCTGAACCGCATCCTGATCGTCGGGCATTCGCGCGGCGGGGAAGGCGTGGGACACGCCTCGTTCTTCAATCGACTGGCGGCGATCCAGCCCGACATTTTCAGTCCGGTGGTTCCCCTGGACGGCTCCGCAGGACTGGGCCCCTACCGCTTCGGCCTGAGCGTCGCCGCCGCTATCGCCCCGACCGACCGGCAGTACCAGCCGATCAGCGGGCCGACGGTCGTGCCGGATCGCTACTTCCTGATCCACGGTAGCCGGGACGGAGATGTCTCGACGTTCGAAGGCTACAATACGTACAACCGCGCGCACGCAGTGGACTTGGCAAATCAGACGGTCTCCGACGGGAAGTTGAAGGCGCTGTTGTGGGTGTATGGGGCGAACCACAATCAATTCAATAGCGCCTGGCCCTCGGAGACGCCGCTCGCGACGACCATGTCCCGCGCGGGGCAGGAGCAGATTGCCAAAGTCCATCTCGGGGCGCTGGCGCAGGCGCTGCTGCTGGACCGGTCGGAGTATTTGGACGTCTTGCGGGACCATGCTGTCGCCGTGACGTGGGTGCCCGCAGGCGCTGACTTCGTGTCACAGTATCAGGATGCGGAGCGGGTCTTTGTCCAACACAATCAGGAGGGCCTCGCCGCCCCGGTAATTTCGTTGCCGGTCCAGGGGACTGTCGCCGCCGCCGCGGTCGTCACCGCACGCCAACTGAAGGATTTGGTCAACGCTGGCAGTCCGCAGACGACTATTACACTTCGGCTGGAATGGAGCGCTCCAGGGGCGCGGATTATACTGCGAGTGAATCCGGCGACACTCCCCGCGGAACGGTACGGATTTCTGTCGCTCCGCGTCGGACAGTCCACCGAGGCGAAGAATGCCGTCGATCGGAGCCAGGATTTGACCATCGAAGTATCCAGTGGCTCGCGGACCGCTGCGATTCCGGCGAGCGCTATTCACCGGCTCCTCTATCCTGATATCGTGTTCGGTGCGGGTAAGATCGTGATGCAGACCTTACGGCTCCCGTTGAAGCGGCTTATCGAATTCGGCGTGGAGCTCACCGATCTGCGATCCATCGCTTTCGTGTTCGATCGACGATCGACCGGTGTGATCTACATCGGTGATGTGCAAGTGTCCAACTGACGTTTCTCCAACTTGTGAGGTTTGCCATGCAACCGTTAACACCCCCGAAAGCTGTCGCGGTGGAAGTCGTCGCAGCCCAACCAACGGACGCCGATAGCGCCGCCATCGCGCACCTGAGCGCTCGCGACGGCAAGTTGCTCCCCCAGGCCACCTATCTGGTCAAGGTCCGTTTCGAGATCATGCCGCAGGCGACGTCGCAGGGTTGGGCGCTGTACGTCAACGACTTTCGCATCCCGAAATACTGGGCGTACAAGGACGGGATCTATTTCAAGGTGTTCGATCCGAAGTTCTTCCAGGATCACCAGGGGCAGTCATTGCGCTTTTCCCAGAACGGGACCGACTTCACCGACACGGGTCTGAAACTAGCCGCGCCACATTCGTGCGCACAGGCGACCAAGTTGCCGCCCCAGGATGACGTGCTGAAATAGTGAGTTCCGCAAACTCCGACCATGACTTTCCCGCCGGATCGAACTTGAAGATGAGGTTTGCAAGCCCCGCTGGCGGCGGCCGGCGGTCAAGGTGTAGGTCTCCCACGCTTGATGTCGGGGGCCCGAGTGGTGTGCGGGAAGAGTATAGGACGTATAAACCATGCCTATCGGTTCGGATCCCTGAGCCGGCAATCCCCTTTGGCCTGCACGGCCTTAAGACGCCATGCCGATAAATCACCGATCCGGCCCGCCACCGTAAACGTTTGACAACCTACCAGTCCGGTCGTATCTTCGATCCTGAGGAAAATGGGCTCTCAAAATTCTTGTTCTCCGCCGAAGAACAGGGTACCGAGACGGGGATCGGGGGCGTGCTCCTTCAATTTATCGATTACTCGCGGGGAGGATAATGCTATGGCCAGTAACGTCGAACTACGCAAAGAAAGCCGTGGAACGGATTCGAGTAGCGAGCGCAAGGTGGGGCTGGGGCTGTCAGGCGGTGGGTTTCGCGCCTCGTTTTTTCACCTTGGCGTCCTGGCTCGGCTCGCGGAGGTGGATGCGCTCAGAGACGTGCAAGTGCTGTCTACCGTCTCGGGCGGCAGCATCGTAGGGGCCCATTACTACCTCGAGGTACAGCGGCTCCTGGAGTCCAAACCGGACCAAGCGATCACGCGGGACGATTACGTCGACATCGTCCGGCGCGTGCAAGAGGAGTTTCTCAAGGGCGTGCAAACCAACATCCGGACCACCGCGCTAGCGAGCTTCACCGATAACCTGCGGATGGTGTTCACCAAGCACTATTCGCGTAGCCATCGGTTGGGGGAGCTATACGAAAAGTGCATTTACGCCCACGTCGCCGATGGGCACCCCGAGGGCCAACCGAGGACCATGCCGGACCTAATCATTAAGCCGGAGGGCGATCCGGATAAGGCCAATTTCGATCCCAAACTGTCCAATCGCAACCGGCGCAGCAAGGTGCCCGTGCTGCTGATCAATGCCACGTCGCTCAATTCGGGGCACAACTGGCATTTCACGGCGCGCCGGATGGGTGAGCCGCCGGGACTGCTCCGTGATGCCGAGGTAGACGTCAACCAGCGTTATCGCCGCGTCGACTATGAACAGGCGCCCGAGTCCTTACGCCACTACCGGCTGGGTTATGCGGTGGCCGCCTCGGCGTGTGTGCCGGGTCTTTTCGAACCCTTGGCCATCACCGGGCTTTATCCGAATCATACCGTGCGCTTGGTCGATGGGGGCGTGCATGACAATCAGGGGGTAGCGGGGCTGTTGGACGAAGACTGTACGGTGATCTTATGCAGTGACGCATCGGGACAAATGGACGACCTTGCTCAACCTGCCGACACCACGATTGAATCCCTGTCACGCTCGAGCGCAGTGATTTCGGATCGCGTCCGGGAAGCCCAATATCAGGATCTGGCGGGGCAACTCGACACCGGAAAGCTCGAAGGTCTATTCTTTGTACACGCTAAGCAACACCTCGGTGGTCCGCCCCTCGATTGGGTCGGCTGCGTCGATCCAACGCGATCCGCACCGGAAGGGAACCTGACCTCTTACGGGATCGACAAGGATTTGCAACGGAAGATCGCCGGGCTGCGTACCGATCTCGACTCGTTCACGGAGGTCGAGGCCTATGCGCTGATGTTGAGCGGCTATTTGATAAGCGAGTACGAACTGCGCGAGCCGAAAGAACGGGATCAAGGAACTCCTGGTGCGGGGGCCTGGAACGAATATGACGTCAGTGCGCCGCGCCGCGATTGGCCCTTCCTCAAGCTAGAAAGCCTCTGCAAGCTCGGTCCCGATAGCCCCCATCCTGGGCGGCAGGATCTCGGGAAGCAACTGCAGGTCGGACGTCACGGTTTCCTGAAGGTCTGGCATTTCGACCCATTGCTCCAGTACGCGAAGCGGGGCGCGGTGGGACTCGTCGCGCTCGCAGTGCTCTTGGCGTGGTTGCTCTGGGATTCCCCGGTATTCGGTCCCCGCTTCACCTGGGGCGTAGTCATCGTATTTTTAGCCGTTGCGTTGTTTCCCGCCGTCGCGCCGAATCTCGCGCCGATCCTCAAATGGCTCGAGCCGGGAAAGGCCGTGCGCGGTTATGGACGCAAGGCGCTAGTGGCGGTCTTTGGTTACCTCGGCACGAACCTGCATTTAAAGGTCTTTGACCCGAAGTTTCTCGAACGCGGGCGACTGCAGCGGCTCCTGGATTTAAAGTAAGACATCAGAAAAAGCCGTATTGCGATCGCAGCGCGCGAGAACCAGCCGGCCAAGCCGATACTTGACCGGCTGGCCTAAAGGGCGCCCGCCCCGGTCCGAGCGGATCCGAGCGCGCCTTTAAGGGGACTTGAGAAACGCCACCATAGCACCGGGGGCACTGATCGATGTCGCTCTCGGGAATCGGTCGCCGTCCGCTGCGACGGTTGTGCCGCCGGACCTGGCCATCGACGTGCGCCATCTGAGCAAGCGCTTCGGTACGCGCACCGTCGTCGATGATTTCGCGATCCAGGTGCCGCGCGGATCCATCTGTGGCTTTCTCGGCCCTAACGGCAGCGGCAAGACCACGACGATCCGCATGTTGTGCGGGTTGCTGACGCCCGACGCCGGTGAGGGCACCTGCCTCGGCTTCGACGTACGCAAGGAAGCGCACAAGATAAAACCGCGCGTCGGCTACATGACCCAGAAGTTCGGTCTCTACGAGGACCTGACGATCGAGGAGAACCTCCTATTCGTGGCGCGCATCTACGGCCTGCCGGACGCACACGACGCAAGCACACGCGCGCTCGAGCGGCTCGGTCTGGCCGAGCGTAAGAGCCAACTCGCCGGCGCCCTCTCCGGCGGTTGGAAGCAGCGGCTGGCACTCGCCGCCTGCCTGCTGCACCAACCCGAATTACTGTTACTGGATGAACCCACGGCCGGGGTGGACCCGAAGGCGCGGCGCGACTTCTGGGCGCAGATCCACGCCCTCGCGGCCGAGGGTCTGACGGTGCTGGTCAGCACCCACTACATGGACGAGGCGGAGCGCTGCCACCAGATTGCGTACATCGCCTACGGCAGGTTGCTGTGCGAAGGGACGGCCGAGGCACTGCTCGCCACAGCGGGGCTGCGCACCTGGGAGGTGACGGGCACTGCGCAACCGCAGGTGTTGACGCGACTGGCCGGCCACCCGGACTGGATGCTCGTGCCGTTCGGCAGCGGCCTGCACGTGAGCACGGCGAGCGGCGCCGACCTCGAGCCGTGGCTCGCGCAGCAAGGGCTCGAGGTGCAGGCCACCGAGATCCCCTCGGGCCTCGAGGACCTCTTCATTTCGCTGATGAGCCGCGCCCGTGACAACTTCCAGTAGCTCCTCGTCCGGCGCTCGCACGCTGCGATTCAACTGGCGGCGTGTGCTGGCCGTGCTGGCCAAAGAGTTCGTGCAGTTACGGCGCGACCGCCTGACCTTCGCGATGATGATCGGCGTGCCGATCATGCAACTCGTGCTGTTCGGCTATGCGATCAACAGCGACCCGAAGCACCTGCCGACCGCGGTGGTAGCGCACGACAACGGCCCCTTCGTGCGCAGCATCGTGCGCGCCGCCGAGAACACCGGGTACTTCAGGGTGATCGAGGTGGCTGGCGAGGCCGCGGCCGAGGACAGCATCGCCGCGGGCGACGTGCAGTTCGCGTTGGTGTTTCCGGCCGATTTCACGCGGCGCCTGATGCGCGGCGAGCGGCCGCCGCTGGTGGTGTTTGCCGACGCCACCGATCCGGCCGCCACCGGCAATGCCGTCGCTAGCCTGGCCGCGTTGCCGCAGATGGCCCTCGTGCACGACCTGCGCGGGCCGCTCGCGCATCTGCAACCGGACGCGCCGCCATTCGAGCTGCGCGTGCATCGCCGCTACAACCCCGAGGGCCTGACCAACTACAACGTCGTGCCGGGTCTGATGGGCGTGATCCTCACCATGACGCTGGTGATGATGACGTCCATGGCGATGACGCGGGAACGCGAGCGCGGCACGCTCGAGAACCTGCTGGCCACGCCGGTACGGCCGCTCGAAGTGATGATCGGCAAGATCCTCCCCTACGTCGCGATCGGCTACGTGCAGGTGACGATCGTCTTCGGCGCCGCGCGCCTGCTGTTCGGGGTGCCGATGGCGGGCAGTTTCACGCTGCTGTCGGCGGCACTGCTGCTGTTCATCGTCGCGACGCTGGCGGTCGGTTTCACCTTCTCGACGATTGCACGCTCGCAGATGCAGTCGATGCAGATGGCGATGTTCTACTTTCTGCCGAACATCCTGCTGTCCGGTTTCATGTTTCCCTTCCGCGGCATGCCCGACTGGGCGCAGTGGCTGGGCGAGGTATTGCCGCTCACGCACTTCCTGCGCATCGTGCGCGCCGTGATGCTGAAAGGCGCGGAACTGCCCGACGTCCTGCCGCAGGCCTGGCCGATCGCGCTATTTATCCTCGCTGCGGCCGCGCTGGCGATGCAGCGCTATCGACAGACGCTGGATTGAGTGTGGTGGGGCGCGGACGCGAACGGGGCCAGGGCCGCTTGTTTAGGGCATGGCCCGTAACGATTCCTGATCTAACAAATCGCTGGCCTTCTGGATACCGCTCCCGCCCCGCGTTCTTGACCTCGGCTACCAGCTCTTTCTGCTTCGTATCCAGGGAGATTAGCGGTTGGCCGAATCGCTGGAACTCCCGGCCGCGCTTCGTAGTGTGCTCGATTTGCGCATTGCGATCCGGGTGCGAGACCGCGGTTCCGAGTTCAGTTCCGCTTAGGCCGCCGCATGAAAGTCTGGGCGCGGTATCGGCCCTGTTAGCCGTGGGTACGGTCCAGACACATAGGTAACACTTTAGTCCGGGGACATGGGTAACAGTTTGTTCATACTGCGGGCACCTGAATTGAAGAGGTGCCCCAATGCCTTGGAGTCAACTGTCACCCATGGACCAGAGAACACAATTCATC
>JBOIDW010000030.1:0-9655 GCA_050740655.1 Gammaproteobacteria bacterium
TATGCGGTATTAGCCCGAGTTTCCCCGGGTTATCCCCCACTACTAGGCAGATTCCTAAGCATTACTCACCCGTCCGCCACTCGTCAGCGCCCCGAAGGGCCTGTTACCGTTCGACTTGCATGTGTTAGGCATGCCGCCAGCGTTCAATCTGAGCCAGGATCAAACTCTTTGGTTCAAGTTTGACGTTGCCTAATAAGGCAACATTAATCAGTTTGGATAGCATCTGCCCCGCAAACGCGGGACCCAGGCTACCCGGTTTTCCCTGATGCCAAATAGGCTCGAAAACAGGCGCCCACACAAATTGCTTGTTTGATGGTTTTTTAAAGAGCTAGCGGGGGCCTACGTGGCCCGCACAGAGAAGCGGCATTATACCCACTGATGACGACCCGTCAACAGTGTGAATCTCGAATACGAATCACCGTGTGGGGTGCAGGGAAACCCTCTTGAGAGTCCGGCTATGCCGCGCACCGCATCCCCTAGACCCGTGGCAGGTGTGCCGATCGCGATTCAACTGCGGGCGAGCTGCAATTCTACGGCATCCCGTTTCGCCGCGCCGAGCAAGACGCCAATCAACGCCAGTGCGAAGTCCATCGCAGTCCCGGGACTTCGCGAGGTGATGACCGGGCCGTCTTGCACGACCGCCTCATGGCTCAAGCGGACCCCACGCGCTTGCATGCCCTGTAGCGCCCCGGGATAGCTGGTCGCGCACCGGCCATTTAGGACCCCCACGTTGGCCAACACCCGCGGCGCCGCACAGATCGCCGCGGTATAGCGGCCCTGCTCGGCCATCTTCAGGAGCAGGGTGCGGATACGCGGATCCCGCTCCAAGTTCTCCGCACCCAGGGTACCCCCTGGCAGCACGACCATGTCATAATCGCGGCCGAGCGCCTCATCGAGGGTCGTATCGGCTAGCAAGCGCACGCCGCGGCTCGCGGTGACGGGTTGCTCATCAAGCCCTGCAGTCACGACCTCGATGCCGGCGCGGCGCAGGAGATCGATGATGGTTACCGCTTCCAGCTCCTCGCAGCCTCCGGCAAGCGGCACGAGCACCACCGGCATGCGCGCCGCTCCCTATCTCACCGGCAACCGCCCGCCGGAGGCACGCTGCAACGCCAGCCCCTTGAGGAGATTCAGTGCCTCATACAGCTCATAGTCGCTCTTCGCCAGCTTGCGTGCCTCTGCGGCCGGATTCGGAGACTTCCCGGCCTTGGCTTGCCCGACCGGTCGGTAGCCGTTGCCCAAATGGCCCGTGAGATCGGCCTCCTTGAGCTCGTCTGCCGCGGAGGGCTCGATCGCTGCCAGCCGCACCTTGTCGATGACGATATCGGGGATCACCCCCTCGCCCTGGATGGAGCGCCCAGACGGCGTGTAATAGCGCGCCGTAGTAAGTTTCAAGGCCGCATTGTTGTTCATCGGCAGGATGGTCTGCACCGATCCCTTGCCGAAGGTCTTGCTGCCCATGATCACCGCGCGCCGATTGTCTTGCAGCGCGCCAGCCACGATCTCCGAGGCCGAGGCCGAGCCGCCGTTGACCAATACCACCATCGGCGCACCGTGCAAGAGATCCGGGGACTTGCCATTGAAGCGCAGCTCAGAGCCCTTGCCGCGGCCACGGGTGGTAACGATGAGGCCGTTGCTTAGAAACGCATCCGCCACCGCGACCGCTGCCCCCAGGATGCCGCCCGGGTTGTTGCGTAAATCCAGCACCACGCCCTGCAGTTTGTGGCCGTTCTCACGTTGTAACGTGCCGATCGCGGCCGTGAGATCGTCGCCGGTCCGGACCTGGAAATGGGAGAGGCGAATATAGCCGAACCCGGGCTCCAAGCTCTTGCTCTTGACGCTTTGCACCTTGACGATCGCGCGTTGGACCACGACCTCGAAGGGCCGATCGCGCCCCTGGCGCACGAGCGTCAGGCGTATCGACGTGCCTGGCTTGCCGCGCATCAATTTGACCGCGTCGCTGAGAATCAGGCCCTTCACGGCGGTATCGTCCAGGCGGATGATGAGGTCCCCGGCCATGATCCCGGCCTTGGCCGCGGGGGTATCATCGATGGGGGCGATGACCCGCACGAAGCCATCCTCCATCCCGACCTCGATCCCGAGGCCGCCAAACTCGCCGCTGGTGCCCTCTTGCAGTCCCATGTAGGCCTCGCTATCCAGATAGGCGGAATGCGGATCGAGATTCGCTAGCATCCCGCGGATCGCATTCTCCAGTAGTGCCTTGTCACCAACCTCCTCGACATAGTCGCTCTTGATCTTGGCGAAGACCTCGGTAAAGGTGCGGATCTCATCGATCGGCAAACCGCCGCTGTCCCCGGGACCGGCCTGAGCCGCGCCCTGTCGGTCCAGCGCCAGATGCAGGCCGAGCAAGAAGCCCAGCCCCAGGACGGCGGCGTTCTTCAATAGTTTTCTCATGGTAGAACCCTGTGGAACGGGTAGAGGAACGGTTTGCAACGACCCGCAGAATACAAGTCCAGGCGGGACGCTGACAAGGGCGCTAGGAATAGGCTTATCCGTCATTGAGTCGCGCCTAACGGCTCGTGAATAGTTTCCCGCGCGCGAGGCAGCTCCGCGTTCCGCCGCAGTGCCCGTTTCACGACAGGGGATCGCCGGGCGGGAACGGGCGAGTCTCAACGACGAGATGAGCCAATGCCGTGGATCCACCGCTGTAACGGAGACGCGGCGTGAAGGCCCCCCGGCGCCGGACTGTCAGGGGCTCGCTCGCGTCTGCCAGCCGAGGACACAGCGCGAGCCTTGGAGCGCAGTCAAACCTGCCGCAAGCCGTTAATGGTGTCGACGCCAGAGTCGATAGGGTCTACGCCACGACCAAAAGGGGTCGTGCCAATAGGGACCGTAAAACGGACCGTACCAAAAGGGATCGGGATAATAGCGATAATAAGGGTAATAGGGGTACTCAGGATAGTGGTAATCGGTCCACAGATAGACGTTTCGGGCCTTGATGAGCGGGTAGCGGTAGGGCTGAGCGCCGATGGGCCGCCCGATTGACCCTTCAACCACACCGCTGACCGTGACCTTTCGATCCGAGTGATACACGGCGGGATCGAGGAATCCCGGCCACGTGGCAATAAAACGCCCGGGCGAGACATCGGTCGCGGCCGGCCGCCCGTCCCGGTCCAGGTATTTTTCGACGATCTCCACCCAGGTGCCGTCGGCGCGGTTTTCGACCGCTACGATCGTCCCGCCCCAGCGTACCGGCCGGCCCTTGTAGCGCTCGGGATGTTCGCGCACCTCCAGGAGGCTCGCGCCGTAAACGGGCGCAGTACGGATATCGAGCGGCACGTAGCTCTGGCAGCCACTCAGCAGCAACAATGAGCAGGAGAACGCTAGACCCGAGCGGCGCATGGCGTATTGGCGCGGCATGAAATCGTTCGACTCGGCTTGAAACAAAGGGTTCTGCCGTAGGCGGTCTCGTGGGGGGTCGGTGCAAAAATCAATACGAATCCTGTTTAAAGAGGCGCCATCCAATCGATAACCCCAGGGCTAACGAACAGAGACTCGGGCAACCCGCCGCTTCCCGACCTGGACAATGATGGTGCTGCCCGCAAGGATGCGCAAACCCGCGTCGATCACGCGCTCTCCATCGATCCGGACCGCGCCCTGGGCGAGCATGCGCAGCGACTCCGAGGTGCTGGGGCAGAGGCCAGCAGCCTTTAGCAGCTGCGGGAGCAACAGGCCGCTCGGATGACCGGCGATGGGCCGCTCGGGAATATTCTCCGGGAGCACGTGGTCGCGAAAGCGGGCCACGAAGGCGTCATGTGCCGCCTGGGCGGCGGCCGTACCGTGGTAACGGCCGACCAGCTCCTCGGCGAGCCGTACCTTGAAATCGCGCGGATTAGCACCGTCGCTCACCGCTCGGTGCCATTGCTCCAGCTCCGCTTTGGGACGCCTGCTCAAGAGATCGAGGTATCGCCACATGAGCTGATCGGATATCGACATCAATTTTCCGAACATATCCTCAGGCGACTCGGTGATCCCGACATAGTTACCCAGCGACTTGGACATCTTTTGTAGGCCGTCCGTGCCTTCCAGCAATGGCATCATGATGATCACCTGCGGGGGCTGACCGTATAGTGTTTGCAGGTGCCGGCCTACCAGGAGATTGAATCTTTGATCGGAACCACCCAGCTCTACGTCGGCACGCAGGGCTACGGAGTCGTAACCCTGCACCAGGGGGTAGAGGAGTTCGTGAATCGCGATCGGATGACCGCCGGCATAGCGTTTGGCGAAATCATCGCGCTCCAGCATCCGTGCCACGGTGTGATGGGAGGCGAGGCGGACAAGATCCGCTGCGCTGAGACCATCCATCCAGGTGGAATTGAATGCCAACTCCGTGCGCTCGGGGTCGAGAATCTTGTAGACTTGGGTCGTATAACTTTGTGCGTTCTGCGTGATCTCCGCGCGTGTCAAGGGCTTGCGGGTCGCGCTGCGGCCGCTGGGGTCACCGATCATCCCGGTGAAATCACCGATCAGAACGATCGCTCGATGACCCAGGTCCTGTAGCTGCCTAAGCTTCGTCAGCAGCACCGTGTGCCCGAGATGCAGGTCCGGCGCCGTCGGATCGAAACCCGCCTTGACCCGCAACGGTTTACCGGTCCGCAAGCGATCCTCGAGGTCTTTTTCCAAGAGGATCTCGATACAGCCTCGCCGGATAATTTCGAGTGTCTCCTCAATGTTCATATCGTGCGTCGGGGTGGCGGGTAACAGGGGTAGCCTAGCATAGGCGTGGATCGTTGGCCGACACCGGTTTGATCTTTGCGGCCTGACCGGGTAACCTGTCGCTATAAAGAGACAGAAGAACCGTGCCGTCACGACCGGTTATTAAACTCGATTATAGACCTCGCCTAAAACTCAAACGCAGCACGGGCCTACTGTTCAGGGGCAGGGCCAACCGCTATCGGCTGGAGTGGGGAAACCCAGCGCGCCGTGGCATGCGCTTGTTGCGGTGGGTGATGATGTCGCTGCTTTCGTTTGCAACGCTGGCGGTAGGCGGGATGACAGCCAACCGATTAACGGGGGTGGCTAGCCTATGGCCCTCGTTCGAGAGCGAGGCACCATCGGCTGCGGAGCACCGGCCGGTGCCACCGACCCCGCAGCTTCAGGGACTCCCAGTCCTTACACAACCAGCCACTGGCCCGGACGACCTGTTTCCCGCACCATTGCGGCAGCCGAAAGGGCCCGTCTGGCAACAGGTCACGGTACGCAAAGGCGATAGTCTATCGGTGATCTTCGAGCGCCTTGGCCTTGGTGCCTCGGACGCACACAAGCTGCTTTCAGTTGAGGGCGTCAAGGCTGTATTGCAACGGCTTTTCCCCGGTCAGCGGCTGAGACTTCTGATCGAGGACTCCAATCTACTTCGTCTGGAATATCAGCAAGACCCGACCCGTGCGCTGCGCGTGATCAAAAACCGGCGCGGGCGCTTCTTCGCCAAGCAAGCGGTGTTCAAGCCCGAGGTACGTGTCTCGATGACCACCGTGTCGATCGGCGACTCGATGTTTCTGGCCGGACAGGAGGTAGGATTATCCGACGAGATCCTGATGGAGTTGGTCGAGGTGTTCCGCTGGGATATTGACTTCGCCCTCGATATCCAGCCGGGCGATCGCCTGTCGGTAGTCTATGAGGAGTTCTTTAAGGACGGTAAGAAGATCGGCGACGGCGAAGTCCTGGCTGCCGAGTTCATCAATCGCGGTAAGACCTACCGCGCCGTGCGTTACGTGGACGCCCAAGGCCACGCCGACTATTTCACCGCCGACGGTGCGGCGCTCAACGGTGCGTTCCTACGCACGCCCTTGCAGTTTACGCGCATCAGCTCCCAATTCAATCTGCACCGCAGGCACCCGCTCTTGCACACGATCCGCGCTCATCGCGGCGTGGATTACGCCGCGCCGCGGGGCACCCCGGTCAAGGCCACGGGCCACGCCCGCGTGCGTTTCGCGGGAGGTAAGAGCGGCTACGGCAATACCGTGATCCTCGACCATGGTGATACCTACAGCACGCTCTACGGCCACCTGTCGCGTTTCGCAAAGGGGATCAAGACCGGACAGACCGTGCAGCAAGGCCAGATCATCGGCTACGTCGGCAGCACAGGGCTTGCCACCGGGCCGCATCTGCATTACGAGTTCCGAATCAACGAGGTCCATAAGAACCCCTTGACGGTAGCCCTTCCGCGCTCCATGCCGCTGGAGGACAAAGCACGCGCCCTATTCAAGTCAACGGCAAAAACCCTGCTGGCCCAGCTAGATGCCTTGTCGGCGACCCATACCGGGATCGCGCGGTCACGCGTACCGACGCTGGCCATGGCAGAGTCCGGCGCGGCTGACGGTCCCCGGCATAACTAGAGGCCCAGGCGTAACCGGGAAAACCGGCGACGATAGCGGCTACCGCGTACCACCGTTAGCCCGCTGGAGGCGAGCTTCAGAGCCCTGCGACCAGGCGTAAGCTATACGTTTGAACGCGAGATGTCGTGAGAGGATCGAGCCCTTATCGCTACACTATGCTTGCAAAGCGAACTGCGAGCGGCTAGCGAGCGTCGCAACCCGCGAAGACCTGCACCTCCACTTGATTTCGCCATAACACACACCCTGCATGGCCTTGTATATCGGCCTCATGTCAGGCACCAGCATGGACGCCGTGGATGCAGCGCTCGTCGATTTCGTGGACGAACGGGCAAGGCCGGTTGCGTTTCACAGCGAGCCCTATCCTGCGGATCTGCGTACGGCGCTCGGAATCAGTTTGCACAGCAACCCGACCTTGTCCCTGGAGCACTTGGGACGCCTGGATGTCCAAGTGGGCAAGGTGTTCGGTCAAGCGGCGCTGGCGGTTCTGGCGCTGGCGGTGGTCTCCCCCAATCGAGTCGTCGCCGTGGGTAGTCATGGGCAAACCCTTCTTCACCGGCCGCAAGGACCGGAACGGTTTTCCTGGCAGATCGGCGATCCCAACCTCATCGCCGCAATGACCGGGATCCGTACCGTCGCCGACTTTCGCCGTGCGGACCTGGCCCTGGGCGGTCAGGGGGCACCGCTGGTACCGGCCTTCCATGCAGCGGTGTTTCGCACCCCCGATGAGGATCGTGTGGTGCTGAACATCGGCGGGATTGCCAACCTCACGGTGTTGCCTGGGGACGCCTCGCAACCGGTTACCGCCTTCGACTGCGGCCCGGGCAACGCCCTGCTCGATGAGTGGGCGGAACGCCATCTGGCCCGTCCCTTCGATCGTGACGGCGCATGGGCGCGGCGGGGCAGGACCGACGCAGCGCTATTGGTGCGGCTCAAATCAGACCCCTATTTCCGCGCCCTCCCCCCCAAGTCCACCGGCCGGGATTATTTCAACCTCGGGTGGTTGCAGGAGCGCGTGGGCGAGGAACTGAATACGATTCTACCGGAGGACTTGCAGGCGACCCTGCTCGCGCTCACGGTCGAGACGATCGGTCAGGACCTAGACCGATACGCGCCGAACGCCCCGGAGGTGTTGCTGTGCGGCGGCGGCAGCGCCAACCAAACTCTAGTGGAGATGCTCACCGCAGCCTTGGCCGGTCGCCAGGTGTATCGCACGGACCGCTATGGGCTGGATGCACGGCAGGTCGAGGCGAGCGCCTTCGCCTGGCTCGCGAAACGCCGTTTGGAGGGACTGCCCGGTAATCTGCCCTCGGTCACCGGCGCGAGCCGCACCGCCGTCCTGGGTGCGATCTACGAGGGCCGGCCGCCGGGCGGTTAGACCGAGAACGAGGAGCCGCAGCCGCAGGTCGTGGTGGCATTCGGGTTGCGGATGACAAAGCGGGCGCCTTCCAGGCCCTCGCTATAGTCGATCTCCGCGCCGCTCAGGTACTGGATACTCATTGGATCCACGAGCAGCTTGACGCCACCGCGTTCGACCACCGTATCGCCGTCGCCTACCGCCTCGTCGAAGGTGAACCCGTACTGAAAGCCAGAGCAACCGCCGCCGGAGACGAACACCCGCAGCATCAACTCATCATTGCCCTCTTCCTGCATCAAGGCGTGTACCTTGACGGCGGCCGCATCGGTAAATACCAGGGGCGGCGCGTCATTTAGAGCCGAAACTTGATCGTTCATATGTTCCAACCAACTATTGCTGTTTTCCCTTCGGTGGCTCGATGCGTACCGTTGATCGTTCAGTGTAGGCGCTTTCGTGGCTCAACACCAGCGTGTTCGGCTCGGCCTCGGAGGTGTGTACGAGCTTACCGTTAACCTCTGCGCCCATGGCAATCTCGATCAATCCGTAGAAGACATTGCCTTCGACCCGTGCTTGCGGCGCGAGCTCGATATGCTGATAGGCGTAGACATCGCCCAAGACCACGCCGTTCAAGACCACGTAAGGGACGCGCACCTCGCCCTCGATGGTACCGCGGTCGCTGACCGTGAGCACGGAGGACTGGTCATCATTGGCGTACACATTGCCCTTGACCGAGCCATCGACATGTAATCCACCTTGGAAGCGGATGTCGCCCGCGACCTGCGTGTTCTGACCGATCAAGGTATCGATGGTGGTCACCTTGGTCTTTTTTCGTCTTCCGAACATGTCGTCCCCTCGTCGGCGGCTTGATACGGAGTCCTTTACGGCAGGAGGCCAATCCCCGTCAAGCCGGCCGTTTCATCCAAGCCAAGCATGATATTCATGTTTTGTATCGCCTGGCCGGCCGCCCCTTTGACCAGATTGTCGATTACCGATAACACCACCACGCGCCTGCCCCCGCTCGGCCTATGCACGGCAATGCGACATTGATTGACCCCGCGTACCGAACGCGTCTCGGGGTGCGAGCCGGGCGGCATGACATCGACAAAGGGCTCATCCGCGTAACGCTGCGCAAATACCGCTTGTAAGTCGGCGTCCGGCTGCCGCAGCTCGGCGTAGAGCGTGGCATGGATACCGCGCACCATGGGCGTTAGATGTGGAACAAAGACCAGATCCAGATGGGCACTAGCGGCGATCCCTCGAAGATTTTGCACGATCTCGGGATGATGCCGGTGTCCGGGGACGCCGTAGGCTTTAAGGCTATCCGAGGCCTCGGCCAGCAGGGTCGCGACGGCCGCCTTGCGGCCCGCGCCGCTCAACCCGGACTTGGCGTCGGCGATGAGCGAGTCCTCACGTACCAGTCCCTCGGCCAACAACGGTGCGAGCCCCAGAGTCACGGCCGTGGGGTAGCACCCGGGATTGGCGACCAGGCGTGCCTGCCGGATCGCCGCGCGGTACCACTCCGGCAGGCCGTAGGCCGCCTCGGTCAATAGCTCCGGCGCCGCGTGCTCGGCCCCATACCATTGGCGCCACAGGCCAGGGTCCTTCAAGCGGAAGTCGGCCGAAAGGTCGATCACGCGCACCCCGGCCCCGAGCAGGCCCGGCACCATGGTCATAGCCGTGCCATTGGGGGTGGCGAAGAACACCACATCGCATGCGGCCAGCGCCGCTAGGTCGGGGGACACAAAGCACAGATCGACATGGCCGCGCAGATTGGGAAATACTTCCGCCACCCGTTTGCCGGACTCGGCGCGGGAGGTGATGCAGGACACACGCACGGCCGGGTGCTGGGCTAGGAGGCGTAGGAGCTCCACGCCCGTATACCCGCTACCGCCCACAATGCCCGCTTGAATCATCGTGTCTTCGTTTGTGATCCGCGACCTGTGGT
>JBOIDW010000031.1:0-3294 GCA_050740655.1 Gammaproteobacteria bacterium
GCATGCTACCAGCTCGACGTGATACCCGAGGCTACGATTTCCATCAGCAGTGTGAAATCGGGTAACATCGGCAAGTGGTTTGATCTCTTGTTTGTCAACGGCTGTCGGGCCGACCTCATGGTTCGCGTCGAGTTCAAGCCAGTCGGCGGTGGTATCGCGATCCCGCCGCCGGAGAGCTGGCCAGGCTACACAATCCCGGCGGGCGAGACGATCACACGCGAGGTCATCCCGCCTAATCTCGAAGTGCTGACGGAAAAGTCCCAAGTGATCCAGATCCTCGTATCGATCTACAGGAAGGACAACCAAGAGCTGGTCCACGAGGACACCGGCAAAATTCGGCTGGTGCCATGAGGCCTGCACGACCCGACCCAGGGCGACGAGAAGGGACTTGTGAATTTGCCGTAGTGGTTTTGTTTTACATTTGACGCGTACGAATCTATTCGTATTCCAAGAGCATCCCTTGGTTCGGCATAAGGAATAGCCGACGGCCGGGGCGCATCGCGCACCGTCTCACTACCGCTTGCAGTGTCCATCCCGGAGCCACCCGCAAGTATCGCTGCCGGGCCGCTTTGCATCCGGTCGAAAAAGGTGATGCGCTTGACGACGTTGTTCATTTTGAATTCCTCCGAACCACAGGTGGGTGCGCAGCCCGTACCGTCACCGAGCATTGATTCGATACGACGTTACCCCAACTCCCGCACTAGGCACAAACGGTAACCGCCTTGGCGCAACCACCCGATGAGCCCGGTAAGACGGGCCAGGGCCGTCGGCCCGGTGTTGTAGCGGCAGTCGTAACGGATCGCGAGCCCCGACAGATCGACGAATTCCCAGGGGTGTACGAACAGCACCAGTTCGCGGCGCCGGCTCAGCCACGGCGAGATGAGGGGCAAGGGCAGTCGCAGCAGCGACGAGGTCAGCGAGACCGGTATGCGCATGACGCCATCGCGGCGTTCCGCCGCGCGTAGAAACGGCGGTTTATAAGACGCCGCCGAGGAATCCACCGTAAACCCGGCCTCGCGCAGCAGACCCAGATAGGCGGCGGGAAACGCCAGGTTCGGGGCCCGGAATGAAGACAGTACCGGGTCTATGGCCTCCAGGCAGCGGCGTGCCCGCCGCAGATCCGAGGCCGCCTCTGCCGGGCCCATGCGGTCGTAGCGATCGTGGGCATAGCCGTGGCAACCCAGCTCATGGCCTTCGCGCGGTATACGCCGCACTAGGGCAGGATAGCGCTCCGCGACCCTACCGGTAGTGAAGAAGGTGGCCCGCACCGCTTCGCGCTGGAATAGATCGAGGAGCAGGGGTAGACCCTCGTCGATACCGCGATAGCTGTCCAGAAACGGTGGACAGTCTTGTTCGACGTCAACCGTCAAGGCCGCGCGTTTCGGCAATCGCCCGTGCATAGACCTGTTCCGTCTTCTCTGCAATCTCCGGCCATGAATAGCGCTGCAGCTCCCGATGCGCGGCGCCGGCCAGCCGCTCGCGTTCCTGCGGCTGGGCGATGAGCGCAGCGATGGCGGCCTGCAGTCCGGCGGCGTCGCCCGCGAGGAGGCCGGTACGGCCATGTTCGACGAGCTCTGCGACCCCGGATGAGGCGCGGGCCACCACCGGCACACGCTGCTGAAAGGCCTCCAGCACGGCAATGCCGAAGGCCTCGCGCGGCGAGGGCGAGACAAAGATGTCCGATTGTGACAGCAGGTGCAAGACCGTCGCCCGTGATACGTTCCCGGTAAACACAAAATGCTCGGCGAGACCCAGGGCCGCCACCTTACGCCGCAAGGGCTGCAACAACGGTCCGCCGCCCACCATGACGAAGAGCAGCTTGCGGTCCCCGGCCAGTAACCCGATCGCCACATCGACGCATTCGTCCACCCGCTTGCGGCGGTGCATGCGCGCCACGGTGGCAATCACCGTGCGTCCCGATCGCTCGAGCGCGAGGGGGCTCAGGGCACCGTTGGGTGAATGACCATCGACGCCGTTCGGGATGTGGATGGTCTGTGCCGCGCCCAAGGCACGCGCCTCCAGCGCAACGGCACGGCTGACGCCGATGACGGTTCGGGTCTGGCCCAGCAGGGGCGCGAGCACCGGCCGCAGCAAGACCCGCAAGGCGCGCGCGCCCAGCAATGAATGGCTGGTCATTACCGCCGGGATCCCGGCACGCCTGGCGATGCGTAGCGCGGCCCAGGCCAGCGGCGAGTCCAACCCATGGGCATGGACGACGTCATATCCGCCCGCCTTCAGGTGCTGCTTCAGCGCGGCAACGCTCGCCGGCGAGAGGCAGCGGTCGCCGAGACCTGGGCATGCGAGCCTGGCGATGGCCAGCCCGCCGGTCTGCTCCTCCGCGGCGGCTCCGGGGTAGCGGCGGGAGAAGACCCGGAGCTCGTGGCCTAAGCCCTGTAAATGCCGGGCCAGGGCGTCGATGGCGTATTCGATTCCGCCCACCCGCGGGTAATACCAATCGCTGACCATGGCGATGCGGTAGCGGCACGAGCGCGGATTGGAGTCCGGCAACATGATTTCGATAGACGCCCGTTCCGGTGTCTTTAACCGTCTCGATGTCCCGACACCGAGGGGGTACGCGTTCTTGGTACTTCGAGAGGTCCCCCATGCACCGGGCCTCCGGCTCGGCTAACCAGGCGGGCCGTGCCTATTCGGGCCGGGTCGGCGCCGCGAACATGACTCGATCGTCGAGCGTCAAGCGCGTAACACCGGTGCCCTCGTGGTAATTACAAACGAGGGTGCCGGCGACAGCGGCATTCGCCTGCCACGTCACGGTGGCGACGCTACGCCCATCGCTTACGGCATCCGTGGGCTCGCCCGGCTCTACCAGCAGCTGCTGTTTCGCGGCCGAAGCACATTGTATTATCGCGGCGCGGTTCAGGATCTTTACGCTCTCCATCAAACCCGCCGCGGATATCGTGCGGGTCTGCTGGGTCGGATTGGTAACGAACAACACAATGAGGATGTTCACCGTGACCACAGCCGCCACGATGAAGCCGAAAGAAACAAACAGCCTGTCGATACCGCGCATGTCGCACCCCCCACTGGGCCCTCCCCGGTCACGCAATCAGTGTCAAGAGCTAGCGTACGCGCCTCAGGCGCCCGGTACCGGTACCGGTTCCCCAGCGGCCTTCCTCCATGCGAGCCCCTCGAGCTACGGGCGGATCTTCACCCACATCGTGGAGGCGCGCAATGACCCCACGCAGGGTCATCGCTCTAAATGCCTTTTTTAGTTAACGCATTTAGAGTTCTTATTCCCCGGATGCATGACCCGAACGATGCCCTTCGTGCCTCAGT
>JBOIDW010000032.1:0-4210 GCA_050740655.1 Gammaproteobacteria bacterium
GCGCTGCGCTAGGCCGAGGCCCGGTTTCGGGATTACGCGTAGCTTGCCGCGGACTTTTTATGGGAGACGTACGCGTCCATCACCTACACCTTCGCAACCGGACCCTACGCCACGGCTGTGGGCCGACCGCTGCCGGAACTGCTGATCGGGGAGCAGCCCGACACCGGTCCTGGAGCGAGCGCAACCCGCCTGCCGCACGAGTGGGAGACGGTCCTCACCCTCCGGCACGCGTTTCACGACTGGCCGGTGCGCCGTCCGCGCGACGAGACGCACTTCGTGCTGTTCAGCGGCAAGCCCTATCACGATTCTGAAGACCGCTTCGCGGGCTACCGCGGCGTCGGCCAGGACCGCACCAAGACCCTGGACCTGGAGCAACGTTTGACCCACTTGGCCAAGCACGATGCCTTGACGGGCCTGATGAACCGCACCGCCTTCCAGCGACACATGAGCAACGCGCTGGCGGAAGCGAGACTGCGCGGCACGCGGCACGCCCTCTGCTATCTGGACTTGGATCAGTTCAAGATCGTCAATGATACCGCCGGACATGCGGCCGGCGATGAGCTGCTGCGCCAGTTGACGGCCTTGTTGCGGGAACGGATCGCGGCCACGGATACCCTGGCCCGCCTGGGCGGAGACGAGTTTGCCCTGTTACTGGAGAACCGTACCCAGGATCAGGCCTTGGCGATCGCCGAAGACCTGGCCGGGTTGGTGCGCGAATTCCGCTTCGTGTGGGCCGGCCGCCGTTACGAGACCGGGGTCAGCATCGGCGTTGCGGCCGTAACGGCGGAAGCGGACAGCGTCGAGGATCTCCTCAGCCGCGCGCACGCGGCCTGTTACTCCGCCAAGGAACTAGGACACCACCGCGTGCACCACTATGAGGGCAGCTCCCGCGCGGAGGAGACCTACTCGGAGCTGCGGCGGGCGGCCGAGCTTCCGGAGCTCCTGCGCCAAAAGCGCTTCTGTCTGTACGCCCAGCCCATCGTGCCGCTCGCCCTGGCCGGGGGGCGGCCGCACTGGGAGATCCTGTTGCGCTCGGTAGACGCGGCGGGTCAGACGGTCGGCGCCGGGCCTATCATCACGGCTGCCGAGCGCTTCCACGTGATGCCTGCGCTCGACCGCTGGGTGATCGCCCGAGCGCTGACCCAGGCGCAATCGGTCTTCGGCGCCGACTCGAACACCGTGATCGGGATCAATGTCTCCGGGCAGTCGTTCGCCGAGCCGGGTTTGGCCGATTACGTCGTTGCATGTCTCCGCGACTCCGGCGTGGCGCCCGCGCGGGTCTGCTTCGAGATCACCGAGACCGCCGCGGTCTACCACCTGGCCCAGGCGAGCCAGTTCATTTCCGCACTCAAGAACCTCGGGTGCTTGTTCGCCTTGGACGACTTCGGCAGCGGCGTGTCCTCGTTCAATTACCTCAAGAATCTACCGGTGGATTTCCTCAAGATCGACGGCAGCTTCGTAAGAAACATCGTCACCGATAGGATCGACCGTGCGATGGTGGCGGCGATGAACGAGGTGGGCCACATGATGGGTATACGCACCGTGGCCGAGTTCGTGGAGACCCCGGCCATTGGCGAGGTCCTCACCGGGATCGGGGTCGATTTCGGACAGGGGTACGCCATCGGCCGACCGGTTCCGCTCGATACGCTGCGCGAAACCTAGCCCCGAGAGGCTTGCGTATGCTCAGCCTGCGCGGGTCCGTTGGGTGGAGTTCGGCGCCATCGGCTGGGCGGGGATTTTCGGGTTACTCCCGCGCATGCGCCTCGCACCACCCGAAGCTACGATGAGGACGGTGCTGTCCGGGTTTAACCAGCGAGGCTTTCGGTGATGATGATAATGAAGATCGTGCCGTTGGCGGCGCTGCTCTGGTCGGCGCAACCGGTCAAGGCGGGCGAATTCGATCGGAGTCATGGCGCCTGGACGGATCTGCTGGCCAAACACGTGGTGTTGACCGACCAAGGTCAAGCCTCGCGCGTCGCCTACGCCGATCTACGGATCGACAGCGGGCGCTTGCAGAACTATCTCGCCGCGCTCTCCGGGGTGAGCGCGAAGGCGTTCGCGGCTTGGGATAAGCGCGATCGCTTGGCCTTCCTCATCAATGCCTATAATGCCTTTACCGTCCAGCTCATTCTCTCCCGCTACCCGAGGCTCGAGTCGATCAAGGACCTGGGTAACCTGTTCCGCAGCCCCTGGCAACGGCGATTCTTCACGCTGCTCGGCCGGGAACAGAGCCTGGACGATATCGAGCATGGGCTCATCCGCAAACCCGGTGCCTACGACGACCCGCGCATCCATACGGCCGTCAACTGCGCGTCCATCGGTTGCCCGATGCTGCGCGAAGAGGCGTACGTCGGTGCGCGTTTGGACGCACAGCTCGACGACCAAGTCAGACGTTTCCTGTCCGATCGTACTCGCAATCGCTATTCGGTATCGCGCCGGACGCTCGAGGTCTCGAGTATCTTCAAGTGGTACGTCGAGGACTTCGGCCGCGGCCACCGCGGTATCCGGTCGGTGCCGTCATTCCTCGCCACGCATGCAGAGCTACTTGCCGATCGGCCGGCGGACCAAGAGTTGATCCGAACCGAACGGGCGCCGCTCGATTATCTGGACTATGACTGGGCACTCAACGACCGCGAGCCGGCGGGACGCGGGACGGGCATGGGGCGCCCATGACGCTGCGTCAGGCCGGCGGGCTGGAGATCCATTACCTTACCCCCGAGGAGATCGAGGCCTGGGGGCCTGACACGCAGCCCCCGGGCGGCGATCGAAGACACGAACCGCTCAGGCAGCGCCTGGTCGAAATCGGCCAATGGGGTCCTAACCAAATCGCCGGGCGCCGCTGGCCCATCGGCTGCGTTTCCCTCGAGATCACGCAGCGCTGCAATCTGGATTGCACCCTGTGTTATCTCTCCGAGCACTCCGAAGCCGTTCAGGATGTCCCCCTAGAGGAGGTCTTTCGCCGGATCGATCTGATCTATCGCCACTACGGCAAAGACACCGACGTGCAGGTGTCGGGCGGCGACCCCACGCTGCGCAGGCGCGCGGAGTTGGTGAGTATCGTGCGGCGCATCACTGAAACGGGGATGCGCGCGTCGCTCTTTACCAACGGCATCCTCGCGACGCGCGATCTGTTGGAGGACCTCTGCGCCGTCGGGCTCAGCGACGTCGCGTTTCACGTCGATACGACCCAGCAGCGCAAGGGCTATGCCTCGGAAGAGGATCTCAACGCCGTGCGCGAGGGGTACATCCATCGCGCTCGCGGCCTGCCGTTGGCCGTTTTCTTCAATACCACGATCTACGCCGGCAACTTCGCGGAGATCCCCGAACTCGTGCGTTTCTTCCGCCGCAACGCCGATGTCGTCTCCCTGATCTCCTTTCAGCTTCAGGCCGATACCGGCCGCGGCGTCCTTCGCGAGCGCGCTCCCCTCATCGATCAGGATTCGGTCATCGAGAAGATTCGAGACGGGGCCGGCGTTCCGCTCCGTTTCGATAGCTTGGCCGCGGGCCACCCGCGCTGTAACCGCTACGCGATGGCATTCGAGACCAACGGCAATCTCTATGACTTCTACGATGATCCGGATTTCGCGATCTCGATGCTCCACGCGAGCGCCTCCGTCGCGTTCCAGCGCGGAGCTCGCAAGGCGGCGGTTCGCGCCGCCCTCGCCTCTTTCGCCAAGGCCCGAACCTTGTGGTGGCAAGGCGCGCGCTGGTTGGGCAGGACACTCTGGTCGGCGCGCCGCGACTTGTGGGCGGCGCGGGGACGGGTTAACAAGCTCTCCTTCGTGATCCATAATTTCATGGACGCCTCCAGGCTGGAGCGCGATCGGGTACACGCTTGCGTCTTCATGGTAGCGACGGCGGAAGGACCGATGTCGATGTGTTTGCACAACGCCAAACGCGAGCGCTACATTCTGCCGGGCAGGCCGGCTGCCGAAGCAGGTGCGGTAGCGCATGGAGCCACGGACCCCGCAATCTCGGGATTACGACAGCCGCGCCCCGGGATCGATACGACGTTTGTCTATCCCTTGAAATACCTCAAGGGCCGTGCCCGCCAGCGGGCCTTGAGGCTCACACATGCTGATCGGGAAGAGTCCTAGTGGCGATACTGCAGGACCGGGGCGATGAAACCCATCCCCGCTTACCTGTTCCTATGCGTACTACTTACACTGCAAGCGTGTACGACCCTAGTGGAGGCCCCGGAGTACGCGCC
>JBOIDW010000033.1:0-2447 GCA_050740655.1 Gammaproteobacteria bacterium
CTCCTTGGTAGGCCCTGGGCTCGAGGCGTTGGGGAGGTGCGTGAGCGGCGCTCGCCGGACGCACGAAGCAGCCCCCGCCCGCGATGGCCGAGAAGATAAGGCCGCTCGGATCAGGTTGATCGAAGGGCCGGTCGAAATCGGCCGAGAGGTTCGGGCATCCCATCACGCCTACCACCACTTCGCCGGCTTCGATGTAGGCGAGAGAGACGGCGTATTGCCCGCGGCGCAGGAAGCCCTTGGTGCCGTCGATGGGGTCCACGGTCCAGTACGCCGGGGCCGTGGCATCGTGGTTGCCGAGATCGATGGCCGCGAGCACATCACCCTCCCGCGCGTCCGGCCACACCTCACGCACGGCGTGAACCACGGCCGCGCGCATCTCCGCGTCCGATCGCAATATCGCGCTGCTCTCTTCACCCACCAGGAGCGTATCCGGCAACGACCCCACCAGCCGCTGCGCCACGATCGACTGCGCCGCAAAATCGGCGACCGTGACAGGGCTCTTGTCGCTCTTTACGATCTTGAGGGTGGTTTCCAGCCGGGCTTGTACACTCCGGGCTACCCGGCACGCATCCCCGACGGCGGTGAGGCCGACGGAGAGGAGACGATTCAGGCCGCTCATGGGGAGGGCCGTCGATGATCTCGTATGAAGCACGGAGCGAAGCATAGTTTTCGATTTCCTCAATAAAAAAATAATCCGGTGGACGCGTAACGCTTTGCTGCCCCCGGCGAGTAGTGCTCTACGGAGGATCTCGCTTGAGCTTGAAAGACGTTACCGATCGAATCACGGATGCAAGAATCGCGTCAATCCCGAATGCCTGGCTTACTCGGCGCCAAGTCGTGGCCGCGGGCCTCGCCAAAACACCCCTTATGCCTTTTCCGACGCAAGAAACTTATTCAAGGTGTCGGTATTCTCCACGTTGTAGGCCGTGGCATGCTTGGCGATCTCGCGCATCAGGCCTTTCAACACCTTCCCGGGTCCCACCTCTACGAAGCTTGTGAATCCGTCGTCAATCAGCCCTCTCATCGATGCACTCCAGAGGACCGGCGCGGACATCTGCCGCTCGAGCGCCTCCCGGATCTCCTCAGGGGCCGAGACCAAGCCGGCGGTCGCGTTCGCCACCACGGGTAGTTCCGCTTTTTTGATTTCAGCATCCGCGAGGGCTGCTCTCATCCTCTCGCCGGCCGGGACCATGAACTTGCTGTGCCACGCACCGCTCACCTTGAGGGGGATCACCATTCGCGCCCCGGCTTTCGTCAAGAGCTCCACCGCCTTTTCTATCCCGTTAGCCGCCCCGGTGAGTATGGTCTGGAGAGGAGCGTTGAAATTCGCCGGAGCGACGTAGCCTGCCGGAAGTGCCTGCTGGCAGATCGTGGCCACTTTCTCGGCCTCCAAGCCAATGACCGCCACCATGGTGCCAGGGTTTTTCTCGGCCGCCTCCTGCATGAAAAGGGCTCTTTTTCTTACCAGATCCATCATGGTCCCGAAGGCCATGGCTCCCGCCGCGTATAACGCCGTGTATTCACCCAGACTATGGCCTGCCAGCGCATGCGGCGCTATGCCCTCCTGCTTCAGAACGCACAGGCACGCGGCGTTTACAAGGCAAACCGCAGGCTGGGCATTCTCGGTACGCTTCAGCACTTCGTCAGGGCCATTGAAGCAGAGATCTGTCATGTTCATCGCCGTGGTTTCCGAGGCCTCCTCGAACAGTGCTCGTACTTCCGGATAGTGCTCATAAAGATCCCTGCCCATGCCAATGTATTGGGATCCCTGTCCGGGGAACAGAAATGCTATCTTGTTGAACACGTGTTGGTCGTTAATGAGATCCCGCGGCCCATTAGCCGCCGGCCCAAGCGCCGGTCACAGCAGGATCTCCCGGATATCGGAGAGCACCTCGCCTAAATAACGGCAAAACTCCGCGGCGGCGACACCGTCGATCACGGGGACCCGGACTTCGCGTTCAGCCGTCATGGATCCCAATGTACCCGATCGGCGCGCGGGTGTTAATGCGGCCGGGCTGAAATGTTCAAGCTATCAGTGTAAGCTTCAAGAGGTGCGCGAAAGACCATGGCATCTTCCTTAACGAGGACTGCGTCGGGTGATTAGATTACATCAATTCAAACGCCAATGGGGGATTGCCAATCCCAGCCCCTTCTGCATGAAGGTCGAGACCTATTTGCGTATGACGGGGCTTCCGTACGAGGTCATCGAGGAAGCATCTCCCTTGAACGCCCCCAAGAAGAAACTGCCTTACATCGACGACGGAGAGAAGGTGATCCCGGACTCGGGTTTCATCATCGACTACCTCAAAGCGAGCTACGGAAACCCGCTCGACGGCGGTCTGTCGCGCGCGCAGCAAGCCGACGCGCACCTGTTGCGGCGGTTGTGCGAAGAGAGCCTGCTTTGGCCTGTCGTGTATTCGCGTTGGATCGACGACAGGGGGTGGAGC
>JBOIDW010000034.1:0-8216 GCA_050740655.1 Gammaproteobacteria bacterium
TCGGATCGTCATCGAGGACGCAGAGAAGATTGTTTTTCTCGTCGCATACCCGCACTGACCCGACGCCACGCCGCCAGCGCGCGCCGATGCCTCCAAACGTGGCCCACCAAGCCACGGTGCAGCGCAATTCCTGTGCGATCTGACTCGCTTTAGGCGCGTCGCCAGCGTTAACCGAGATTTCGAGAGTGAAACAACTCACGTCCTTATTTTGCCCCACCCACTCCTTGGGCAATATGAGCGTTTTCGCGTCGTTACCATCCTGCTCGCCGCGCTTGGCCGGGAACAGTGAATAATCAATAGCTCTGGTCGGCTCCCGGAACTGAGGGGCAGTACCGTATTTACCTGTGTCATCGAAACCATGTGGATTCAGCGCTCTCAAGCCGATGCGGCCTGGTATGGGCTTCCCGTTTTCGCCGGCGCCACCCCAGCGGGCGGTTTCCGCCTCATAGAGAACGCTACCGTTGATGAGCGCGGAAAGACCACAGTCCTGAAACCCGCCGTAGGCTGCCAGCAGGCGCCACCAGAAGCGAAGCTGACCGCGTAGCGCTTTCATCCGTACCGGCAATTGGGGGTCGTTGACGCCGGGTTCGACGCCGCCGCCGAACAGTGGCGTGATGAGTTCGACCTTATACTTGAGTGTTTCCGCTGCGGCTACTGCACGAGGCGGGTCCTTATCGCTCAGGCGATTGCGCAGCCCTTGGGCGTCACCCGGAAACGCCGTCCTTGCTCTGCGTGCAAGAAAACGTATCTCGGTAGCCATTGTCATTTCACCCGGCGGTTGCGCTCGTCGATGAGTTCCACCTTAAGGTTCTCCGGCAACAGGTATTGCTTGGCCCGTTGAACTCCAGGGAGAGCTGCAGGGACTGCGATGATCTTGTACCGCGTTGCGAGGTGATCACCAAGTGCGGCATCAATTGCTTCGTTACAGCGGGAATACATTTCAGTGAATTCCTTAGCTCGATTGCCAAGAAGCTGGTCCTGCTTGTAGCGATTAGCATCGCCAAGCGGGATTCGTTGTTCCGTTTTGTCGAGATATAGCCACTTGCGGCTTTTTTCCTGGACCTTTTCGTGGGACCACACTGTGTCAACCAATTTATCACTTCCAGGCAAGACATGTTCATAGTATCCAAGATAAAGTTCCACTTCCTCGTCAGTCATCGCACGCGGCGTGATCCCCATGTCGCGCCTCTTTGCGAGCGCGTAATAAAGGGCAAAGTTTTCTTCCGGCAGCTTAACCGGGACCCCTCCGCACGTCATGAGTAGCTCATGGGTATCTATCGTGACCACCGGATCGTCTAAGCTTCGCTGCGCCCTTTCCACGATCTCGCTGAAGGGCAGCGTCTTCGCCTGCGCGCGCAGTGCCTTCGCCAGAACCTCCCGCATGCGCAGGAAAGGCACATACGCAAGCTTGACCTCGGCCCGGCTCAGATCAACCACTTCGTTCGTGCCATCATCAAGGCGGGCAACCGCCGGGCACGAAGTTGGCGGCGGATAGAAGAATTCCGGAATGCGGTCGAATGGCGAGTTCACCAGCACGTGGGAAAGCCGGTCCTGCTGGCGGCCGAGCAGGCTCAACGCATGTCCGGCGAGGTATCCCATGGTCTTGCGTCCCCCGGCAATGCTCAAGTGAACCGCACTCTGCGGATCCTCGGTCCACTCCGCGAGGTGGGCGGTGAACAGGTCGCCCAGGGCGAGAAAGGCCGCGTCGTCATGCGCATCTTCGAGCGGTTTGCCGTGCTTGTCGGTCAGGCCGAGTACGTGCGAATCCCCGAACACCGGGACCGCTAAACGGTAGTCCTCGCACAGCTGGCGCACCTGATTGCCTCCACGCTCCATCAGGGCGTGCTCGACCTCGCGCCGGCCGGCGTTGGTCGTGGCGATCCACAGCTCGGTCGGGTGAAACGGGGGCTTCCCTCGAGTCGACGCGCCTTGAGTCAACGCATAGAGGGTCTCCGTGACCACCTGGGGCGTGAGGCCGGCAATGACAAGGAGGATGCGACGCGCATGGTCATGCGGCTCGCGGCGGCTTGCGACCGTACGGGTATCCCCATCCGTCCCCCTACCAACCATTGTTGTATTGGTCCCCAGAGTATTGGCTGTCTCCGGTAATGGTACCCGTGCTGTGCTTACAGTCAACATAGTTCTTTGTCCCCTGGCACTGTGCAATGTCGATGAGAATCGGCTGTCCTTTTTGCGCTGCGTCACGGTCCGGCCGGACATGGACCGGCCCGCCCCGTTCGTGTAGCCTACCAACCTCGTTGCACATAGTCTGACACCTTCCCAGGCGGAGCGACCGGGACACAAGATTGTCCGGCTTGGGGCCGCCGGCGGGCGAGTGGGTTCAGGTTGGGTTCCGGGTGCCGGTGGAGATTTCATGTCTGTTCATTCCGAACGATTGACCGATTTCGACGCGCTGCGCTGGCACCGCATTCGGCTGGTACTGGAATGCGTCGAGGCACCGCCGGTTACCCGGCCGGGTCATGCGATGGAAGTGGCCAACGCGTTGTTCAAGGGCGTCCATCGCGATCAGGGACAGCGGATTGCCTATCACGCGATCGCGGTGCCGCTGTCGCGGCAGGCTCTCCATTCGGGTACTCGCATCCCACTGGAAGCCGCTTTGGTCGGCTTTAGCGACCAATCGGCGTCCGCGTGGCTAGCCGCGTTTTTCGAGCACGTGAACGGGCGGCCCGAGAGCCACTTCCAGGTGCTACAGGTCGACGGCATCGAAACCTTGAGCTTTGAGAATCTGCGGCTGCCCCATCCGTCCGAGGAATGGCGCCTGGATTTCCTAACACCGCTCCCGTTCGCTCGTAGCAAGGACGATGTGCGCACGGGAATTCGCGCCACCACTTTTGTCGGAATGCTGCGCAGGCGGATGGAAAGTCTGTTCGAGACGCGGTTACCCGAAATCGGCGACGCCGACGCAATCGATCTGCTGCCGTTCTATTGGCACTACGAGGAACTGCCTCATTCGTCGCGATCTCAAAACGAACGCGATCGCCCCGATGGAAAGAAGCGAACGTCCGGTGGCGCACCGCACCTGCAGTATTACAACGGCTGCACCGGGCCTCTTCTTCTGCGTGGCGAATTGGCGCCCATGGCGCCATGGCTTGCGCTTGCTCAGGAGTTGCACGCGGGAGGGATGCTGGAGCTTAATCCCCTCGGGCATTTCCGGCTGGTCGATCGGCCTGAGCCCTTCCTCGACAAGAAACTTTGCGACGAAGCGGCGCTAGTTCAGGGCGCGGAGATGGTGTTGAGCCGGAACGACGCAGCGCTCGTCCACGCCAAGGGCCACGGTGGTATCGTCGAGCCGAAGTTGGTGGCGGCCGGACTCGCCGCCGAGTTTCGGGATGGGCGCTACCGGCCGGAGCCGTACGAGATATTCGAGGTCCCGAAGACCTCCGGCGGCTTACGCACGGTGGAGCGGTTGTCGCCGCGCGACCTGATCGCCCAGCAACGGCTTTACGATCTCCTTGCGGCCCCATTCGACCGATCGTTTTCGCCGGCCTCGATGGCTTTTCGCCGCGGCGTCGCTCGTGAGGCCGTATGCCGGCGTATCCGTGGTCTGATTGCCGCGGGATATCGTTACGCCGTCCGCGGGGACATCGAAGACTTTTTTCCCTCCATCGAACACGGCCGTCTGCTCGCATCGCTAGAGCGCAGGCTACCACGGGGAGATCTTAAGACGCGGAGCTTGCTCGCGAACATCATTGCCGCGCCGTTTGTCCGCGATGGGGAAACGTGTTCACGCGAAAAAGGTCTCGCCCAGGGCAGCCCGCTCTCGCCACTCTTGGCAAACGTCTACCTCGATACTTTCGACCGCGACCTCGCCAGTGCAGGAGTCGAGTTCGTCCGCTATGCGGACGATTTCGTGTTGTTGGCGCATTCCAGGGAATCCGCGCGGCTCGCCCTCGAACGAGCGGGAAGCGCGCTAGACGCTTTGGGCTTAAAATTATCGCCGGACAAGACGCATATCGGACGGGTCGCAGAGGGCTTCGACTTCCTGGGGGAGCGTTTCGATGACCGAGAGTTGGAAGAGCCCGTCGAGCGCTTGCTGGCACCGCGCCGACCGGTCGTGATCACGGAGCCCTACCTCATGCTGGCCGTAAACGGCGATGCGCTCGATGTTCGGCGTTCGGGTCAACTCGTTCAGACGATTCCGTTTCGACGCATCAGCGAGATCGTCGTCCTCGGCAAGGCGGTATTTTCGACGGCGCTCGTACAGCGATGCGCGCAGCACGGCATCCCGATGAGCCTCGCTCTCGAGACCGGGTACCAGATCGGGACGTTCACGCCGGATTCGCGCACTTTTCATGATCGGGCCTGGCGCCAGGGGCAGCGCTACCACGGTATGAGCGAGCAAGAGCGCACGGCGATTGCAGCCGACTTTGCGGCGAGCAAGATCCTGAACTACGCACAGCTTGTGCGCGGACGATACCGCGCCGGCGATGCGTCGCTGGTCCATCGGCTCGAAGATCAGGCGAAGGCGGCACTGAGCGCGGGCTCTAACGATCAAATCCGCGGCCACGAGGGGCAGGCTGCCCGCGAGATGTTCGCATGGCTGAACCGTTCGATCGCGGAGAAAAAGACCTTTCTTTTCTCGAGTGCCCGGCGGGAGAGAGGCGCGCCGGATCGTTTGAATTCGATGCTGAACCTCGGTTACTACTTGCTGTACACGCGCATCAACGCGTTGATCCGAACTGCCGGGCTCAATCCCTACTGGGGCTTCCTTCACGAGGCGAAGGACGATTACGAAACGCTAGTGGCCGACGTACAGGAGCTTTTCCGTTCACACGTAGACCGCTTGGTGCTTCGGTTGATCAACCGTGGAGAAATACAAGCCGACGATTTCGAGAAGCGGGATAGGTCGTTCCGACTGGCGCGGACCGGGATTCGCAAGTACGTTGAGGGCTTCGAGACCCTGTTCTCCGAGATCCACGGGGGGCTTACGATCGGTGACGCCGTGGCCCTGCAGGTACACAACCTGCGAGAGTTTCTTTCCGACGGGAAACCGCTCAGGCTCTATCGGTGGTCCGGCCAGAATAAGGAGACCCCGACATTGGATGATTCCTTGCCAGGGACCCAGGCCGATCCGGGCATCGATTCATCTTTAACAGGCCTCTGAGAGAATCCATATGAGAGCATATACGCCATGTGGTGAGTCAACTGCGTCCACTCGCGCCGCTAGCCGTCCAGGCTCACGGACCGCATCCAAATATCCTCAAAGGCCCCGGGGGTAGTGCTTGAGCTCGGCACGCAACTGTGCGTACAGGCTATGCGTCCAGTCCGGCAGCGACGCCGGCGCATCGAAGTGGACGGTCTCGCGGAAGTCCACCGGGCTCAACACCACACGGATGTTTTCGATCCCGGTCATGGCCGCAAGCGTAAACAGGTCCTCGGCGGCCTCATCACCCATGGCCAGGCAACCGATCGTTTGATCGCCGCCGTGTATCATGATGTCGCCGCCGAGGGCGTAACGACCCTCCCGCGCTCCCATCGCCCGGTCCAGCGCATTCGGGTAGTCCAGCCTCAGCGCCAGGTGGAAGCGGCTGTTGGGATTCAGGCGTTCGACGCGGTAGAGCCCCTCCGGCACCTGGCGGTCGCCTTCCCGGAGCTTGGGGCCCGGCGTGCCGCTTGCGCCGCGGATCGGATAGTGGAGGAGGAAACGCCACGGCTCGGCGCGCCTGCGGCCGTAGAGTTCCAGGACGCGCCGGTCTTTGAAGGCGGCCAGAGCCAGCTGTTCCAGCGGGAGGTCCAGGCCCGCCGCGACGAACCGGGGTTCGAGTCTCGCCAGCGCCCGGCGGCCCACCTGGGCGAGCCGTTCCTCCACGGTAAAGCTCTCGGCAGTCACGGGCTGCCGGAGGAATCGGAACATCGGGGCGGCGGGCGCAAAGACGCCCCAGGTTCGTCGGTCCGGACCGCGACCGGCCGTTCTCGGCTATTTTTCGGCGAGCACAAACTCCGCCCCGCAGTATGGGCATTTCGCCTGGCCACTCTCCTCGATGGCGAGATAGACGCGCGGATGCGAGCTCCACAGGCTCATGTGAGGCATGGGGCAGTGCAAGGGTAGATCGGCGCGCGTGACCTCGTAGCGGTTTCGATCGTTGGGGGTCGCTCGTCCGTGACGGCTGGTGTTGCCGGTCGATACGCTCATGGTCGCTCCTCAATCGTCGAGGTAGGTCAACCACTCGCGGTGCTCGGCGCGGCGGCCGTACACCTGATCGAAATATAGGCTTTTTAAACGGGTGGTGATGGGTCCCGGACGCCCCTCGCCGATGCGCCGTCCGTCCAGCTCGCGGATCGGTGTGACCTCGGCGGCGGTACCGGTGAAAAAGGCCTCGTCGGCGACGTAGACCTCGTCGCGGGTCATGCGCTTCTCCTTGACACTGACGCCGAGCTCCGCGGCCAGCACGATGATGCTGTCGCGGGTGATCCCTTCCAGGGCCGAGGTCAGGTCCGGCGTATATAACACACCGTCGCGTGCGATGAAGATGTTCTCGCCGCTGCCCTCGGTCACATAACCCTCGGTGTCCAGCAGCAGGGCCTCGTCATAGCCCTGCTGCAAGGCCTCTTGCAGGGCCAGCATGGAGTTCATGTAGTTGCCATTCGCTTTGGCCTTGCACATGGTGACGTTGACGTGATGCCGCGCGTAAGACGAGGTCTTGATGCGTATGCCGTGCTCCTGGCCCTCCGCGCCGAGGTAGGTACCCCAATACCAGGCGGCGACCATGGCGTGGGTCTTGAGATTGTCGGCGCGCAAGCCCATGCCCTCCGATCCGTAAAAACACAGCGGGCGGATATAGGCGCTGTCGAGACCGTTGATACGTACCGCGGCCCGGCACGCCTCGGTGATGGTCGGCGCGTCATACGGCATCGCCATACCCAGGATATGCGCCGAACGAAACAGGCGCGTCACGTGCTCGCGCAGGCGGAAGATCGCCGTGCCGCGCTCGGTCCGGTAGGCGCGGATACCCTCGAACACACCCATCCCGTAGTGCAGGGTGTGCGTCAATACATGGACCTTGGCCTCACGCCAGGCCACCATCTCCCCGTCCAGCCAGATGTGGCCGTCGCGGTCTGCCATGCTCATGCCTATTGCCCTTCCTCCGTAGTGGTCCCCAATACCGCTTGCCAAATCGCGGTGACTCTAGCACGGTGCCCTAGCATCTCCTCGGCGCCTAACCATGCGGCCTGCTCCTGCAAGGCCAGGGCGTGGGCGCGGGCACGATAATCGAAATAGGCTTGGCCTAACTCATCACGCGCCTCCCCGCTCAGTATCCCGCATTCGGCCAAGGTCCCCAACAGGTGCCGGTTATCCGTGTGTGGTAATAGCGCCGGATAAGCCGCGGCCCAGCGCAACACCAGATATTGCACCATGAACTCGAGGTCGGTAATACCACCTCGGCCCTGTTTCAGATCGAAGCGCCCGCCGGCCGTCCCGAGCCGCTCGCGGCGCATCCGATCGCGCATCGCACACACCTCGCTCTTGAGCCTGTCCGCGTCCCGTACGCGCGCCAGTACCTGGGCGCGCGTACGGGAAAAGGCCGCGCCGGTGTCGGCATCCCCGGCCACCGGCCGGGCGCGAATCAGGGCCTGGTGCTCCCAGGTCCAGGCCTGTTCGTCCTGATACTTGCGATAGGCATCCAAACTGCTGACCAGCAGCCCGGCATTGCCGCTGGGCCGCAATCGGGTATCGATATCATAGACCTTGCCGGCCGGCGTCAACGTGGTGAGGAGATGGATGATGCGTTGCGCCAACCGCGCGAAGTATTCCTGGTTGTGGATCGGCGCGGCACCATCGCTCGTCTGCGGCTCGCCGCGGCTGTCGTGCAGGAATACCAGGTCGAGGTCCGATCCGTAACCCAGCTCGAACCCGCCGAGCTTGCCGTAGGCGACGATAACAAAGCCGGCGCGGCGGCGCACGCCATGCTCTACACAATATGGTTCGCCGAAACGCCTTTGCGTATGCGCCCGGGCCAGCCGCAGGGTCGCGCGCAGCACACTCTCGGCGATCGCCGAGAGGTGATCGCTCACCACCCGCAACAGCAAGGCGCCGGCAACGTCGGCGGCCGCGACGCGCAGCACCTGCGAGTGTTTGAAATGGCGTAGCACGTCCATCTCGCGCTCTAGGTCCCCCGGCGCAACGCCGGCGATCTGGCGTTCCAGCTCCGCGTCCAGCGTCTCCGGGGCCGGCGGGTTGTAGAGCAGGCGGGGAT
>JBOIDW010000035.1:0-4321 GCA_050740655.1 Gammaproteobacteria bacterium
CACCTCCGTGGTATGGGGCATGCCGGGCGAGGCGGTCAAGCTCGGTGGTGTCGATCATATTCTGCCGTTACAGCATATCGGTGCCGAGACATTGAGGTTGGTGAGGCAACTTTGATGCATGGGCGCACTGCGTTTCGCCCGTTCGAAGTGTAAGCGAATTCGGCGACGATCGGGAAACGTTCTTGCGCCGTGAATAGGCCCAGGAAATCAATTTAGATTTCTATGCCGCATTTTGTATGCTGCTCCACCTCCGTTGCGTCGGGCTCGCTTGGGCACTCACGTACTCACTGCGGATCTCCGGAAACGGGGAAGTCGGCGAACGATACCGCCCCGTCAGCACCGACCAAAGCAGGTTACCACGCATCCAAGCTTTCATCCCGTGCACATAGGCGTGCAGCCGCTTGTCGCCCCGGATCTCGGGCTGCAGATCCTGCTCGTGGGCAATGAATGATTCGATTGCATTATTGATCAACCCAACCGCTTGACTCGTGGCTTCTGTGAGCGGGAGCGACCGGCGCAGCATCAGCACATCCAGGATATTATTGGGATTGCGGTGTTTCAACACCTCCTTTTCGTAGGAAAAGATATCGTTGGTGAAGGCCACGACCTGAGTACACAGGCGTCTGAGAGTTTGACACCGCGCATCGCTGAGGATCTCAGCGGGAAGTTCGAGCCCTTCCGCGGTGATCTCGATCAAGTCCTGACAGGTGTAGACTGCCGAGTCGTATTGCCTCTGGAGCAGGTAAGGCTCGACATCGGGTGTGGTGCCACGCATCCAATTATCTGCCGCCTTCAACGTGCCTTTGTAAAGATAGTCCTCCACGTCGTCGGCAAATCTCAATAGCCATGCGTCGCTCGCGATCGGGAGCATCCGATTTCGGATATTCAAGGTAAAGAGCTCCAAACCCGTTGGATTCGGACGCATCGCGCCCGTTCTAAGCACTGCCAGGCATGCCTCCATATAGTCTCGGAGCGTCAGTGGACACTGGCCCAAATCCGTTTGATCGTCGGCCTGATCGTCAAAGAAAAAGAGCCACACGAGCCAGTCGTTGCAAATCTTGAAGCGCTCAAGCGTCGCATTGGGGTAAGCGAAGCTCGAAAGCAGCGCAAAACGACTGGCGTCGAATCGCTGAATTTGATCTGGTGTGATTAATTCAAGCGTCAGTGCGAGAGCTTTGGTGGCTTCGTGGGCCGCATCGGTGCATGCATTCGCGGTCGCCGGCCAGGACGATGGAACTATCAATTTTGAAAGGCTTGACATATGCGGTATCTCCTCTGACTACCGGGTAATAACGAACCCTGGTTTCGATTACGTGTTTACGTGGACGCCCCGCGGGTACGATTCACTTCAACCGCATGCTCATCACGGGGAGGCTCCGCCGCCTGTAGTAAGGCGGGTTCGGTCGTCGCCACCGTGCGATAGCTCGGCGCGTCCGCGGGACGGCCGCGTCCCGCCCGCTTTGCCGCGTACATCGCTATATCGGCATTGGCCATGACTTCCTCCACGTTGACGCCGTGATCCGGCAGAAGAGCAATGCCGATGCTGGCTCCAATGCGGTAACGCTTGTCGCCATGGACGAACGGTGCTTCTGCCAGACGCTCGTTGAACTGGCGCGCGAAGGTCTCGGCGCCTGAAGCGTCGGTGTTCGGGAGCAGCACGGCGAATTCGTCACCGCCAAGCCTGGCTACGACGTCCGATTTCCGGGCGCGGGAGTTTAACTCTTCGGCGATCATGCGCAGCAGCGCGTCCCCGCCGGCATGGCCGCTCGTGTCATTGATCTCCTTAAAATGATCTAGGTCGAAGAGCAGGAGCGCTGCGGTGACCCGGGTACGGGTCACCTCGTCATAGGTGCGGGTGAGATCTTCGAGGAAGCGATGGCGATTGCAGAGGCCAGTCAAGGTATCGTGATTGGCGAGCCACCGCATGCGCGACTCCGCCTCCACCCGCTCGGTCACGTCGAGACCGACCGACACCACGGCCGCCGGGTGGGGGTGTTCAGCACCGAGGCGCGTGTGCACCCACAGTACCTGGCGTCTGCTCCCATCGCGTCCCACGAGGTCGTGCTCATGCTCCGCGCGCCGTTTGTCTCCGGCGCAGAGATCCTCAAGCTTGCTCAATACTTGCCGGTGCGCCTCCCCATCGGCGACAAGGTCTACGAAGCGTGTGCCCCGCAACTCCGCCGTGGCAAGCCCGGTAAGCTGCGCGGCGAATTCGTTCGCCATCTGGATAATCCCGTGGCGGGTCTGCGTCACGACCAGGACCTGAGCAGCGTCCAGGATCCCCTGCATGAGGTCGCGCTCCTCGGCGAGCTCCCGGTTCTTCGCGGAAAGTGCCTGGTCGGCCTCCTCGAGTTGGTGCGAGAGTGTCAGCGCCGTGTCGTACAAGAGGTCGATTTCGTCACTGAACGCTGCGCCTTTTCGATCCGCCATCAACCGCCCGCGGGCCGAACGGTGCTTCCCTTGCGCGAGCAGTGGCAGCGTTTTCGCGACCCGTCGAAGGCGGCTGCTCAAAATCCCCACGAGAGAAAGCAGAAGCAATTCACCTGCCGCAAGCGCGCCGGTAGCGGCGATTAATCCCTGACGGGTGGCGCGCCCGATTTCGGTCAAACGCGCGCTCACATCCGAGATGAGCAGGAGAAAACCCGGCTCGGCGGGGATGAAATCAGTCAGCGAGACGCGCTGCGCCTCGAAACTGGCTCCGCCCCACTCCAGCGTCTGTCCGCTGTCAAGCGCGCTCGGGTCAGGGTAGCGCGCGCTCAGTTCCTCCAAAAGCGGAGTCAGCCGGGCCGCATCGGTCACGGCCGGGACGGCGGATCCCCAGTGCTGGAGCACGGCGCCACCGTTGCCCATGGCCGGGACCAAAACAGCAATGTCCGCCCCGGTCAAGGTGTGGAGCTCGATGACCAGATCCGCGATCGACTGTCCGATCTCCATAACCCCGACGTTCTGCCCCTCGGCGAGGACCGGTACGAACGCGTGCACGAGACAGAGGGGATTGCATCCGAGGAGCGTTACCGGGCGTTCCTTGCTACGGACCTGCGCCAGCGCTACGCCCAGCCGCACATCGGGCAGGTCGGCAGCTTCGGCTGGGGTCCACTGCCACAGCCGCTCGCCGCCGGGCGTGTAAAAGGCTATGTGCTGGACGTCCAGCTCGTAAGCAAAGCTGGCGAAACGCGCCTCGGCTGCCGGCCCCAAATGCATGCCGCGGTTGCCCCGCTGGATCGTCTCGGCTACGTTCCCGATGGACACGATGGTGCCGCCCAAACGTACCAGCCGGTCCGAGATCCCGGTGAACAATCCCGCGACCTGGCGGCGGAAGGTATGGACTTCGGCCTCCCGCTGCGCGTGGTACTGGCGCATCAGGTCGTAATGGCTCCGCCAGTAAAACGCCCCGCTCAGCGCGGCCAGCAGGCAGCTCATCCACAGGAAGCCCTTCCATTGCAGGCCGACAAACCGCCGGTTCCGCGCTGAGCTACCCGCGACCATCGACCCGTGGTGGCTCCGGCGGTCTGCCCATCGCTAGAAACGGTAGGAGAGCATGACCGCGAGCAGATCCCAATGACCATCCCCCCCGTCAACATCGAGCTGGGGGTTGTCGACCGGCGACAGCCAGCCGGTGCCGTGGATATTGTGATACTCCGCCGCGATGAGCCAGTTCTGGGCAAACTCCCAGCGCAGGCCGAAGGTCAGGTCCTTAGCGAAGAACCGGTGCCGGGGCAGCCCCAAGCTCCGCGCCGTTGCGCTGCCGTCATGGTCATCGGCGTTGGCGAAGAAGGCATCGTAGCGCGCGAGTGCCGACCAGCGCGGCATGAAACGATACTCGGCCTGGAAGTAGTAGCTCTCGGTGGTGTTCTCGCGCAGGACCTCGGGGGCGGGCGGCGGGAACAAGCCCGTGCGTTCGAGGCTGATGCGCTCGTATTCGCTGGTGAAACTCCAGCTTTCCAGATTCACCTGGGCGGACACAAACGGGGCGAAGGCCTTGACGTTACCCGAGGGCACGGACGGTGAGCCGGATTCGAAGTCACGATCCAGGTCCACGGCGCTGAAGAGCAGGCGCACGCGCCCCTCCTGCCACTCGTACCCCGCGCGGCCGATGAACAGGGGGCGGCCTCCCAGTGTGCCCCGGGCATTCGGAAAACCGGTCAAGAACGCTGGAGCGCCGCCAATATTATCGAGCGGTTCGGCGACGAGGAGCTCCGCGCTAAGGGCGTGCTCCCCGAAGCGGTAACGACCGTACAAGATGCCGCCGTCGGAGGCGATCTCGGCCGCTCGAAATCCCAGGGCGTCGAAATAGATGGATTGGGGCAGCGTCACGCCCGGC
>JBOIDW010000036.1:0-2111 GCA_050740655.1 Gammaproteobacteria bacterium
AACGAGGAGAAGGTCGCCGTGATGTCCGGATCATCGGAGCGCAAGTGATAGCCATAGCAGCGGGAAACCGCCAACGACAGCTCGAGCGCGTCGATGGAATCCAGACCCAGCCCCTCACGGAATAACGCATCGTCAGGACTGATATGCGCGGGATCCATGTCGAGGTTCAGCGTTTGCACCATCAGGCGCGCGACTTCGGTTTCTAGCGGGGACATGTTGGGTCAGGCTTATACGCTAAATGTACATTATCGGATATCGATAATAGCAAGCCAACCTGAAGCAAGAGGGGGCTACCGACGTGCTAAAATCGATGCGTGAAAATAGCCGCTAGAACCCGGTTCCTGCTCCTGTCGGCGGCGATCCCGCTCGCGGGCGCCGCGAACGAATTTCCGGTCAACTGGGCTGAGCTTCCGCCGCCCTACCATACTCCCTCGAAAGCCAGACCCCCGCTCCTGGTGCCTCGGCCTGAAGGTACTGTGCTCAGGTTGCCCGCGGGTTTCAAGGTCGAAGAATACGTCGGTGGGTTCTCCGCCCCGCGCTTCATGGCGCTCGGTCCAAGCAAAGAGCTGCTCGTATCCGATATCGAGGATGGCGCGGTCTACGTCGTACGCGACGGCAAGAAATCGCGACTTGTCGCCGGCCTCGACCGACCCTACGGTCTCGCGTTCCGGAACGAGTGGCTCTATGTCGCCGAGGCTACCTCGGTTAAACGCTATGGCTACGATGCGAAGACCGGCAAGATACGAGGCAGTGGTGAGGAAGTCATCGCGCTGAAAGACTTCGGACGCGGCCATAGCACGCGCACGTTGCTTTTCGATGCTCGGGGGGGAAAGCTGTACTTGGGTATCGGTTCGAGGTCCAATATCGACGCCGGTGAGCATCCGATGCGCGCCGCCATCAATCGATTCAACCCTGATGGCGGCGCGCACGAGATCTACGCTTCGGGCTTGCGCAACCCCGTCGGCCTGCGTTGGTATCCGGGTACGTCTGAGCTCTGGGCGACCTCCGTGGAGCGGGACGGTCTGGGAGACGATCTTCCGCCGGATTTTCTGACGCGGGTCGAGCGCGGCGGGTTTTACGGCTGGCCTTATGCCTACATCGGACCGCATGCGGATCCCAACCACAAAGGAGCGGCCCCCGGTAGGGTCGAAAAAACCCTCTATCCGTCCGTCTTACTCGGAGCGCACGTGGCCGCCCTCGACTTCATCTTTTACACGGGCACCGTATTCCCGAAGAAATACCGCGGCGGATGCTTCGTGGCCCTGCACGGATCGTGGAACCGATCCAAAGCCTCAGGTTATAAGATCAGTTTCGTTCCCTTTAAGAACGGTAAACCGCTTGCCGGGCCCGAAGATTTTCTGACGGGCTGGTTGCTGAGCGCCGAGGAGCCCCGGGCGTGGGGCCGGCCGGTCGGCCTTCTGCAAATGCCGGACGGATCCATGCTCGTCTCCGACGACGGCGGCGGGCGGATCTGGCGGGTGTCGTATGTGGGGTCGGCTCACGCGCCGGAAAGAATCGAACGCTAAGCACTGAGCACCCGTACCGGCCGAAACTCGCCATGTTCCACCTGCTTGCTCTGCCGCCAGAAGTAGGTGTATTCACCGAAGGTCGCGTAACGGGCCATGAAGAGTCATTGGGCTGGTCCCAACAAGAGACATTCAATACCACAATCAACGCCATTGGTGAGGTCAAGAACCCAGCGGACTCTTTGCTTCCTTGAGCGTGACACTCGGCACCGTGTGGGTGTAAATCATCGTTGTCCTGACGTCGCTGTGCCCCAGCAGTTCCTGAATCGTGCGAATATCGTAGTTCGCTTGCAATAGGTGACTGGCAAAACTGTGACGAAACGTATGCGCGGAGGCCCGTTTCGCGATCTGGCTTCGCCGGACCGCCCGCTTAATCGCCGCTTGCACGTGAGTCTCATGGAGATGGTATCGCCGATATTCGCCTGTAGCGGGGATCTGCGTCAACGTTTTGGCCGGGAAGAGCCACTGCCATACCAGCTCTTTCTCTGCCCGCTTATATTTTACCGCCAAGGCTCCTGGTAGAAATGTCCCGGCATAGCCCGCGGCCAAATCTTCTTGATGGACCCGTATGACCGTTTTCAGTTG
>JBOIDW010000037.1:0-22769 GCA_050740655.1 Gammaproteobacteria bacterium
CGAGTCACTTAAACCGTACGCGATCACCATCGACTTCGACGGAGTCCCCGTTCGGACGCTCAACATCGAGGGCTTGCTCAAGACCAAACAGACGCTGCGCGAAAGGGATAAACTCGACTGCGACGTCCTTGAGCGCGCGCTGCGCGAATTGAAAAGATGAGACCCTGCACCGGCCCCTTCCTGGCGCATCGCCACGCCATGTGCCCGCCAAGATTGTTCAGGCACCCGACCTGCCGCGTACACGCAATGGCAAACTGGTGGAACTGGCGGTGCGGGAGATCATCCATCAGCGGTCGGTGAAAAACATTGAGGCGTTGGCGAACCCGGAGGCGTTGGAGTTCTTTAAGGTTTGGCGGGGAGGTCATGCGTCATGACGGCGGGAAAAAAATCAGTGGCGTTATCAGGGATGGTCGCTGGCAATACGGCGCTTTGCACCGTCGGGCCGCGGGGAAACGATCTTTATTATCGCGGCTACGATATCGCCGAGTTGGCGGCGCACGCCACCTACGAAGAAGTTGCCCATCTGCTCATCCACGGGTATTTGCCCACGCGAACACAGCTCACGTGCTACCGTGACAAGCTGCGCGCGCTGAGATGGCTGCCTGCCCCGGTCTTGGGAGCGCTAGCGCAGATTCCGTTGACCGCTCACCCGATGGACGTGTTGCGAACGGGATGCTCGATGCTCGGAACCGTCGAGCCGGAAGACGAAACGCGCAGCGTTGCGGGTGCCCGGAAGATCGCCGATCGCTTGATCGCGTGTCTCGGATCGATGCTCCTCTATTGGCACCATTACTCCCATGGCGGTCGCCCGATCCCCGTAGACACCGCCGACAATCAGGTAGCTGCACATTTTCTCCGCTTGCTCCACCAAGGCGCACCCGACGCGGGAGCTGCCGGGAGCCGCGCTTTGGGAGCGAGGAACGAGCTGCACGTGCAGTCCTTGGATCGTTCGCTGATCCTCTATGCCGAGCACGAATTCAACGCGTCTACTTTCGCTGCACGCGTCATCGCCAGCACCGGCGCGGATATCTATTCGGCAGTGACGGGAGCCGTCGGCGCGCTTCGGGGACCGAAACACGGCGGCGCGAACGAGGCGGCGATGAAAATATTAGCGCGCTATGAATCTCCGGACGCGGCCGAAGCCGACATCCGCGCCCGGTTAGCCAACAAGGAATTCATCATCGGCTTCGGTCATCCGGTCTACACGCTGAAAGATCCGCGCAGCGCGATCATCAAAGAGGTCGCGCGCGCGCTCTGCGCCGAATCGAGCAACGCGCGCCTTTTTGCGATCGCCGAACGCATCGAGCAGGTGCTCTGGGATGAGAAAAAATTGTTCCCGAACCTCGATTGGTATAGCGCGCCTAGCTATCACGCCATGGGGATCCCGACCGAGATGTTCACGCCGATCTTTGTCATCACGCGAACTGCGGGCTGGTGTGCGCATGTCATCGAGCAGAGGGAGGACGGCAAGATTATCCGTCCCTCCGCGAACTACACGGGGCCGGACCCGCGTCCCTTCGTCCCGCTCGACCGGCGCTAGCCCGAATAACGGCCGACTACCGCCCATGTCCAACGCCAAACTGCGCAATGCCGAGCGTCCGCCACCGGACCCGGAGCTGGTCGCTATCGCGCGCTACGTGCTTGGCGAGCTAGAGACTAGCGCCGAAGTGCGCGATACCGCCCGTCTCTGCTTTATGGATGCGCTGGGTTGCGGCTTGCTTGCCTTGTCCTATCCGGCCTGCGCCGCGCTGCTCGGGCCGATTGTCGAGGGCGCCGAGATGCCGGGCGGCGCGCGGGTGCCCGGCACCTCCTTCCAGCTCGATCCGGTGCGGGCCGCCTTCAACATCGGTTGCGCGATCCGTTGGCTAGACTACAACGATACCTGGATCGCGGCCGAATGGGGACATCCCTCCGACAATATCGGCGGCGTACTCGCCGTCGCCGACTGGCTGAGCCCTCATAACCGCGCGGCGGGGCAAGCGCCCCTCTTGATGCGGGATGTGCTGACCGCCATGATCAAGGCCTACGAGATCCAAGGCGTGCTCGCGCTCGACAATGCCTTCAACCGCGTCGGCCTCGATCACGTGCTCCTGGTCCGAATCGCGAGCACTGCCGTGGTCAGCGGATTACTGGGTTGTAATTTGGAGCAAGTCATCAACGCGGTTTCCAATGCCTGGCTCGACGGTGCGCCGCTGCGCGTTTATCGGCAGGCGCCCAACACCGGATCGCGCAAGAGTTGGGCAGCGGGAGATGCTACCAGCCGCGGCGTGTGGCACGCGCTCAATGCGTTGCGCGGCGAGATGGGCTACCCAAGCGCTCTGTCCACTCCGCAATGGGGATTCCAAGAGGTCTTGAACCGCGGACTAGCAATCACGCGACCACGGGCCTATGGGACCTACGTGATGGAGAACGTGCTGTTCAAGATCTCGTTTCCCGCCGAGTTCCACGGCCAAACGGCCTGCGAGGCCGCCGTGCGCCTCCACCCGCTAGTGCGGGATCGACTCGGAGACATCAGCCACGTCCTCATCGAGACACAAGAGTCCGCGCTGCGCATCATCGATAAGACCGGGCCTTTGGCGAATCCGGCCGACCGCGACCACTGTCTGCAATACATGGTGGCGGTCTGTCTCATCAGAGGCGATTTGACCGCCGCGGATTACGAACAGGCGATGGCATCCGATCCGCGCATCGATCGCCTGCGCGGCCTTACCAACGTGCGGGAGAACGCGAACTACGTGGCCGGTTATCGCGATCCGGATAGGCGCAGCATCGGCAACGCGGTTCAGGTGTTTTTCACGGACGGCACAGCGACACCCAGGATCGAGATCGAGTACCCGATTGGGCATTGGCGGCGGCGCACCGAAGCGCTCCCGCTGCTCCGTTCCAAACTTGAGCGCAATTTAGCATCGCGCTTGACGGCGCGGCGAGTCGAGCAACTAATGGGAATCGGTTCGGAGCGTACACGCTTTGAAGCGATGTCCGTCCCAGACTTCATCGACCTCACGTTGCCTTAACAGCTTGCTAAAAAGTCCTGAAGGGCGCATTACGGCGCGGCAAAGATCCGGTGCTATTGATTATGTAACGCCAGATCCGCCACCGAGGTACAGAGCGCGTCTTCGGCACCACGACGATAGACCGCCTGTAAGTGCCGTTGGATCTGCCGATCGGAGGCCATGAGAAAATACTGCGCCGTCGTCAATTCTTGCTCTCGCCCGAGGGTATTGGGGGAACTCGCCAATGCGATATCGATCCGACTCAAGACGCAGGCCGACGCGAAGATCTCCACCGCTGCCCAGGCGATACGTTCTTGCAGATACTGGCGATCGATCACGGCTTCTCGATGGCGCTGCAAGACGTAATGGATGGCCCTGGATAGTTTGAGAACGCACCTGCCCAATCGTTTTCCATCATGCTGCAACGCCTGAGCTCGCACGGAAATCGGCGGCGCCACGAATAGCGTTCGCAGTTCCGCTTGCCCCGCTTGCAGCAGCCGAGACCAGTTTCGCCATGGACGCTGGAGAGCCTGCCAAGCGTCGTTCAATTCCAAGCCCGGGCCACGCATTCCCACGAGCGCGATAAATGAGAGCAGGACATCATTCGCGCCTTCGCCGATCTGGTTGAGCCGCGCGTCGCGCAGCATGCGCTCCAACGGCCGGTCGGTGAAATAGGCCGCACCGCCATGGATTTGAAAGGCATCATTGACCATCAGCCATACCGCCTCGGTCGCGTAGACCTTGAGCATGGCCGTCTCGAGCATATAGTCGTTCGTTCCGCGATCGATGAGCCTGGCGGTGACCTGCGTCATGGCTTCGATGGCGTACGTCCAAGCGGCCATGTGCGCGATCTTTTTCTTCACCAGTTCAAAGTCGCTCAAGCGCCGGCCGAATTGCCGGCGCTCGCGCGCATGGCGGATGCTCAGTCGCAACAGCGTTTTCGCCGCACCCGTGCAACAGGCCCCGAAGGTCGTGCGGCCGTAGTCGAGCACCGTCAGCGCAATCTTAAGGCCCTTGCCGAGCTGCCCGAGCACGTGTGTTCGCGGTACACGCATATCGCGTAACCGCAAGCGCGCGGTGGCGGTGCCGCGTATACCCAGCTTCCGCATGCGCGGTTCTACGACTTCGAATCCGGGCATGTCGGGACTCACCAACAACGCCGTCACCTGCGTGTCCTTGCGTCCCGGCACGGGCGTGCGCGCCATCACCGTCAGTACCTGGGCGATCGCGCCATTGGTGATATAGCGTTTTTCGCCGTTCACAATGAAAGACTGTCCATCCTCGCTCGGGGTGGCTTGCGTCTGCACGTTGGCCGCGTCCGATCCGGCTTCCGGTTCCGTCAATGCGAACGCCGCAAGCTGCTCCCCGCGCGCCAAGGGCGGCAGCCAACGCGCCTTCTGCGCTTCCGTGCCGAAGAGCAGCAACGCGCGTAGACCGATTGAATGATGCGCGTTGACAAAAATCGCGGTGGCACCGCAGTGCCCGCCCAGGACTTCCATCACGCGCCCATAGGCGAGTTGGGAAAAACCGCGGCCCCCGAAGCTGGGCGGCGCCGTCATGCCCAAGACGCCCAGTTCCGCGAGCCCCTCGATCACTGAGACCGGGATCTCCTCGTTTCGATCGATCGCCGCGGGATCGATGCTGGATTCTGCGAAGGCCCGGACGGCCGCTACTGCCGCTTCGACTTCGCCGCGCTCTGCGTCCGCGAGCGTGGGATAGGGGAATACATATTCGCTCAGGAAGCGTCCATGGAAGAGCCCGCGCGCAAATCCTATCATGGAGCGGCCCGCGAACAATAATTCGTCCGCTTGTTTGATTTCCTCTTGGTGACGAACTTTTGCGGCCATAGGGTCACCGCCTTCTCTGGTTGGGTAAGCGTAACGCCCCGTCGAGACGCACGACCGAGCCGTTCAACATGGGATTGCCGTAGACGTGGGCGACTAACCCGGCAAACTCCTCGGCGCGTCCGAAGCGTTCCGGGAAGGCTAAGGATTCGTTCAACCGCGCGCGCACCGTGTCACTCATCGCCGCCATCATCGGCGTCTCGAATAGTCCCGGCGCGATCGTCACCACGCGTATCCCGTAAGCCGCTAGCTCGCGCGCCAGGGGCAAGGTCAAGCTCGCGACCCCACCTTTGGAAGCGGCGTACGCCGCAAGTCCGACCTGTCCCTCGTCGGCGGCGATCGATCCCGTGTTGATAATGACGCCGCGCTCACCGTCCAAGGTGGACGGGTTGTTGCGCATGAGATTCGCCGCCGCTTTCGCAACGTTGAAAGTGCCGATCAAATTCACAGCGAGGACGCGGGCGAAGTCGCCCTGAGAATGCACCCGTTCGCGGCCCAGCAGCTTTCCCGCGTGCGCGACTCCTGCGCAACTGACCGCCAGGGTCAACCCACCGAATCGTTCCGCGACCTCGGCGAGCGCGTGATCGACCTCGTCCTCCACGCTAACGTCGGCGGAAAAATATAGAACGTCTGGAGGTAGTTCATCAGGTACGGCCGCGAGCACGTCGAGCACTGCGACGCGCACGCCTCCCGCCAGCAGATGTTTGACTACCCCAAGGCCCAGTCCGGACAAGCCGCCGGTCACGACGGCCTTGGCATCGCGGAGATTCATGTTGATGCTCCCCATGTGCGGGTCGACGTGCCGGATGCAGTCGCCGCTTCCACCGCCGTCTTGCGCCCCGCGAAGGGTCCGGCGCGACCCACCGCGCTTTCGTTGGACCGGCCCAATCGTTCGCTGATCCCACGGCCGATGGAAATTAACTGCGCCAGATCGACCCCGGTTGCGATCCCCAGCCCGTGGAGCATGTAGATGAGGTCTTCCGACGCGACGTTGCCGCTCGCACCTAGGGCAAAGGGGCAACCACCCAGACCGGCGACCGAGGCATCGATCGTCGTTACCCCTAGCTCCAAGCACGCGAGTATGTTCGCCAATGCTTGCCCGCGCGTGTTGTGGAAGTGAACCGCGATCCGTTCGACGGGCACTCGCGCTCCCACGCGCTCCAGCAGCCATTGCGCGGCGCGCGCGGTTCCGGCTCCGATGGTGTCCGCCAAGACGATCTCGCCGCAGCCCATGCCGTAGAGCCTTGCAGCCAGGTCAGCGACCATCGCGGCATCGACCTCGCCCTCGTAGGGACAACCGAGGGCGCAGGAGACGTAGGCGCGCGCATGCAGGCCGCGCTCGGCACAGAGCGCCAGCATCGGCTCCAGGCGCCGCAAGGATTCGGCGGTATCACAGTGGATATTCCGCTGGTTGAACGTATCAGACGCCGCCGTGATCACGGCGACCTGCGTCACTCCGGCAGCGCAGGCCCGTTGCAGCGCGCGCAGATTGGGCACTAGTGCGATGTACCGAACGCCCTCGCGCTTAGCGATATGCGCGTAGACCTCTTCGGCATCCGCCAATTGGGGCACCCGTTCCGGGTGCGCAAACCCGGTCACCTCGATGGCCTGAAATCCCGCGCGCGCTAACTGGTCGATGAGCTCAACCTTCGCCGCTGCGTCCACGTAAACGCGCTCATTCTGAAGTCCGTCCCGCGGTCCGACTTCCACGACGGTGACCTTCGGCGGCAGCGCTCGAGTCTCCACGTTACCGATCCCAAGCGGGACGCCGATGCGCGAAGAACGCCGAGATCCCTTCGCGCGCCTCGGCGGACGTTTGCAAGTGCGTGGCGAGCTCAGCGATGCTCCTAGCGTCCTCGTCGGCGACTTCGGTGAACTCCGTCAGCAAGCGTTTGAACGTCCGCGCCGCGCCCGGCGCCGACCGGAGTAGCAACGCGGTCTGACGCTCGATTTCGGCGTCGAGCTCACCGGGAGCTACCAGCTTATGCACCAAGCCGAGACGCAACGCGTCCGCGCCCACGAGGGCTTCGCCCGACAAACACCAACGCCGCGCCTGCCGGCTGCCCAGCGCTCGCAGCAGGTGTCGCAAGATTACCACGGGGATCAAACCCAACTGCAGTTCCGGCAACGCGAAGCGCGCGCTGAAACCGGCGATTGCAATATCGCAGCAGGCGATCAATCCTACGCCGCCGCCGTAGGCGGACCCTTGCACGCGCGCGAGGGTGGGTTTGGGAAAGTGCCACACGGCACTCAGGAGCTGCGCCAGACTTTCGATCCCGTCCATGCGTGCCTCGCCGTCGGCGACGGAGCGCAACCAGGCTAGATCCGCGCCGCCGCAAAACGTATCGCCCCGACCGGCGATAACCACCACGCGAACGGCGGGATCTTGTTCCGCGCGGCGGAGCTCGGTAATCAACTCGGCGATCAGTTCCGCGTTGAGGGAGTTGCGCCTGTCGATCCGGTTCAGCCATAACGTATCGACTCCCCGCTCGTCCAACTCGCTCACCAACACGGGCCGCATCGACATCGTCTCACATCCTGAAAACGCCGAAGCGCGTCGCACGGGCCGGCGCATGCGCGGCGGCCGCCAGCCCTTGGGCGAGCACTTCGCGGGTCGTGGCGGGATCGATAATACCATCATCCCACAAGCGCGCGGTCGCGTAATAAGCGTTCGATTGCCGTTCGTACTGCTGGCGAACGCCGTCCCGGTATGCGCTTTCTTCTTGATCCGTCCAAGGGATGGATCGCGACTTCAGACCCTCGCCTTTCACGCTCCCCAGCACCGAGGCGGCGATATCGCCCCCCATGACCGAAATATGCGCGTTCGGCCAGGTCCACAGGAACCGCGGCGCATAGGCGCGTCCGCACATCGCATAGTTCCCGGCGCCGTGGGAATTGCCGATGATGACGGTCAATTTGGGAACCTCTGCGCAGGCGACGGCGGCGACCATTTTGGCCCCGTCCTTGGCGATACCGCCGGTCTCGAATTTCTTGCCGACCATAAAGCCGGTGATGTTCTGCAAGAAGATGATGGGCGTGCCGCGCTGGCAACAGAGCTCGACGAAGTGAGCACCTTTCAACGCCGACTCGGAAAACAAGACGCCGTTGTTGGCGACGATGCCGGCAGGGTATCCGTCGATGTGAGCGAAGCCGCACGCCAGTGTCTTGCCATACAGCGCCTTGAACTCGTGGAATTCAGAACCGTCGACCACGCGCGCAATGATCTCGCGCACGTCGAAGAGATTGCGCGGATCGCGGGGAATCAACCCGTAGATCTCAATGGGGGAATACCGCGGGGGTCGGCTATCGCGGCGGCGCACGCAAACCGGCTGCTCCGGCAGATGTGCGAATATCTCCCGTGCAATGCGCAGCGCGTGCGCGTCGTCGTCGGCGAGATGATCGGTCACACCGGAGACGCGACAGTGCATATCGCCGCCGCCAAGCTCCTCGGCTTCAGCCGCTTCACCGGTCGCCGCTCTCACCAACTGCGGGCCGCCCAGGAAGATATTACCCTGATTCTTGACGATGATCGCTTCGTCGGACATGGCGGGCACATAAGCCCCGCCAGCGACGCAGGTGCCCAAGACCACCGCGATCTGCGCAACGCCGGCCGCGGACAGTCGGGCTTGATTGAAGAAGATCCGGCCGAAGTGGTCGCGATCGGGAAAGACCTGGTCTTGCAGCGGCAGGTAAGCGCCGCCCGAGTCGACCAGGTAGATACAAGGAAGATGATCTTCGGCGGCGATTTCCTGCGCCCGCAAATGTTTTTTGGCCGTCAACGGATAATAAGTGCCGCCTTTCGCCGTCGCGTCGTTGGCGATGATGACGGCGGTGCGGCCTTGGATCCGTCCGAGTCCAGTCACGATGCCCGCGCAGGGGACGGCATTGTCGTAGCAACCCATGGCCGCCAACGGAGAAAATTCCAAGAACTCACTGCCCGGATCGATCAACGCCGCGATCCGTTCGCGCGCTAGCAGCTTGCCTCGTTGCCGGTGCCGTTCGCGGGACTCGGGACTCCCGCCTTCGCGGACCTTGCTCACCGCGTCCGCCAGATCGAGCCCTAAGTTCCGATGGTATTCAGCGTTGCGCTCGAACTCGCGGCTATTCGTATCCACGCGGGTTTCGATCACCGGCATCAGGCGGCCTCCCGTTCCACGGCAACCGCGGTTGCTTCCCCACCGCCGATGCACAGCGCCGCTATCCCGCGGCGTAGATTGCGCCGCCGCAACGCGTGCAACAAGGTCACGAGGATGCGCGCCCCGGTCGCGCCCAGCGGATGGCCCAACGCGCAAGCGCCGCCAAGAACGTTCACCTTCGCGTGACTGATGCCAAGGTCCTGGATCGCCGCCATCGCCACGACCGCGAACGCTTCGTTGATCTCGTAGAGGTCGATGTCGACATCGCGCCACCCGGTTTTCTCGTACAAGGTTCGTATCGCGTGGATCGGCGCGACGGGAAAATCCGTCGGAACGCACGCATGGGTTGCATGCGCCACGACACGGGCGAGCGGCCTCTGGTCGTAGCGCTCGGCGGCCGCCCTCCGCATCAACAGCAACGCGGCCGCGCCGTCCGCCAACGAGGATGAGCTCGCGGCGGTGATCGTTCCGTGCTCCGCTTGAAAAACCGGCCGCAGCTTGGACACCCTATCCGGCTTGGCTTTGAACGGCGGCTCATCCTGGCTGACTCGCTGCCCCGCCGCTTCGACCTCGACGATCTCCGCCGCGAACGCGCCGCTGCGGCTCGCTTGTTGGGCACGCTGTATCGATTCGATCGCATACGCATCCTGCGCATCCCGGCTAAACTCGTAGCGCTCCGCGCAGCGCTCCGCGATCTGGCCCATCAACCTGCCGTCGTCCGGGTTCTCCAGTCCGTCGTAGAAAAGATGATCCACAAGGCGTTGATGACCGGGACGCGTATTCGCGGTGCATCGAGACACTAGGTAAGGCGCATTGCTCATGGACTCCATGCCGCCCGCGACGACCACCTCGTTCGTACCGGCGACGATGGCATCATGGGCCAGCATCATGGCTTTCATCCCCGATCCGCACACTTTATTCACCGTTGTACACGGGGTGCCCACCGACAGCCCCGCTTGCAACGCAGCCTGCCGCGCAGGCGCTTGACCAAGCCCAGCGGGAAGAACGCAGCCCATGATGACTTCATCGACCGCGTCAGGCGCTATTGCCACCTCGTCGACCACGGCTTTGATGGCCGCGGCCCCAAGCTGCGTGCACGTGAGGCGAGACAAAGCCCCTTGGTAGGACCCCAGCGGGGTTCTTCGCCCAGCGATGATCACGACGTCGTTCATGGTTGCCCTCGCGGCTCACGACGACGCTAACACGCGTTCGGAAAGTTTTGGTTACAGTAATACCCACCCTTCGACGTGGTCGCGTCCCTCCGTTAGACCCGCGAGCGCTTCCGAAAATCCATAAGGCCGCCGTGATCTGCACTTCATCTAACCCGAGTAATTCCTTCACCAACTCCTGGCAGAATTGCAACTCGTCCTTGTCGACGTTCGCCCGCTCGTTCTTCTTGAACCGTAGAGGAAAAACCAACGATTCCCGCGGTTCGTGACGGCGATCGTCCGAGCGCCTCCACGTTTCCCACGGCCAGGCAGACGGATACGCTACTTGACCACGTGCCCGCCGAGATCGGCGGCGAAACCCATCACTCAGTGCAATAGTCTTCAAATGAAGTTACCGACCGGCGACTATTGAGCTGGCGCGCCACTCTACTGATCGCCCCCCGCTACTGCCGCACGCCGTGGTCGAGTCGCGCCCGACGCGCCGGGCAGTGAGCCGCCACCCGCGCCCCTCGGCCCGTATCCAGGCCAGATGCCGTTTTTGGACCGGGCGAGTCTATAGGGGGAGCTCGGCGCCATGCGTATCCCCCCCGCAACACCCTCTGCCTAGGCATTATGCCAGGCGATTTGGGCCCTCGCTCCGCCGATTCGTACAAACCAATCCCATGGCTCCTCGGCAGGAATTCGCAAGGTCTTTTAAAGTCTAACAGGCCTAGGGTCGATGGCCAGGGCGTCTAAATGGCGCCTCACGAGGTGGACCATGAAAGTCATCTCCGATTTAGAGTTACAAAGGTTTGCCGAGGAGTATGATTTGGGAGGGCTAACAGCCCCCTCTCTGTCGGCGAACATGGATGCTCACGTGGGTTATTCGATCGATAAGGCCCGCCGTTTTCTGACGTTTCAAGGGCGCATCAATCGCGAGAGCTCAAGCACTGGCTCAACGCTTAGCTAACCAGCCCTCAAGAGACCGGAGCAGGATAATGACCCACGTCGCGCGTTTCGACATCTATTACACCCAATTCCTGGATCACAATGCCGAGCTTGGCCGGGAATTACCCGCGGCCTTCCGTGATCCCAAAGATCTCATCCCCCTCTATCAAGCCATGGTGCGCACCCGCCTGTTCGATAAAAAGGCGATCGCGCTGCAGCGCACTGGTCAATTGGGCACCTTCGCGTCTTGCTTAGGGCAAGAGGCGATTGGCGTGGCAGTAGGCGGCATGATGCGCACGGAGGATGTGCTTTTATCCTCTTACCGTGATTACGGCGCGCAATTCCTGCGCGGTGTCCGCATGCTCGACATCCTTCTTTATTGGGGCGGCGATGAACGAGGTATGAGCTATCCCTCGGCTCCGCGCCACGATTTCCCCATCTGTGTGCCGGTCGGCAGCCAAACCTGCCATGCGGTAGGAGTGGCTTTAGCGATGCAATACCGGAAAGAGGCGCGGGTCGCGGTGTGCATCCTCGGCGATGGCGCAACCTCCAAGGGAGATTTCTACGAATCCATCAATATCGCCGGCGTGTGGCGGTTGCCGGTCGTGTTCGTCATTAACAATAACCAATGGGCAATCTCGGTGTCTCGATCCACCCAAAGCGCGGCTGAGACCCTCGCGCAAAAGGCCATCGCCGCGGGCATTCGTGGCGAGCAGGTCGATGGCAATGACGTGATCGCGGTCAGTTACGCGGTCAGTAACGCCATCGACAGTGCCCGCCATGGAGGCGGAGCCAGTATCATTGAGGCACTTAGTTACCGCCTGGGCGATCACACCACGGCCGATGACGCCAGGCGTTATCGCTCGGAAGAGGAGGTCAAGCGCCAGCGGCAGTACGATCCTATCGAACGGGTCCGCAAGTATCTGGTCCATTCAGGTTGCTGGGGTGAGGAGGAAGAAACGCAGCTCCAGCAACGCTGTACAACCGAAGTCGAAACGGCGGTCAGCCAATATCTGGACACGCCTCCGCAAGCGCCCGAGACGATGTTCGATTTCCTCTACGCCACCCTCCCCGCCGCACTCGCCGAACAGCGCCAGGAGGTAAGGGGCGATGTCTGAGATCACGCTCGTCGAGGCCATCAACAAAGCGCTGGCCTACGAAATGGCCGTGGACCCCACGGTGGTGGTCTTGGGTGAGGACGTCGGCCGCAACGGTGGTGTATTCCGCGCCACCGTCGGCCTGCATAGCCGCTTTGGCGAGACGCGGGTGCGCGATACGCCGCTGTCCGAGACGCTCATCGCCGGCATGGCGATCGGTATGGCGGCTGAGGGCCTAAAACCGATCGTCGAGATCCAGTTCATGGGCTTCATCTATCCGGCCATCGATCAGATCCTCAATCACGCCACCCGCTTGCGCACCCGCACCCGCGGACGGCTCACCTGCCCGTTGGTGGTACGCAGCCCCCACGGCGGCGGCATCCACGCCCCGGAGCATCACTCCGAAAGCACCGAATCGATGTTTGCCCATATCCCCGGGCTACGAGTGGTGATCCCATCCTCGCCGGCACGCGCCTATGGTCTCTTGCTCGCCGCGATCCGCGACCGCGATCCGGTGCTGTTTTTGGAGCCGACCCGCCTCTACCGATTAGTACGCCAAGAGGTTGAGGACAACGGCGAGGCCTTGCCCCTCGATAGCTGTTTCGTGCTGCGCGAGGGCACCGATGTGACGCTCGTCTCCTGGGGCGCGATGCTGCATGAGTGCTTAACCGTGGCGGATAAGCTTGCCAACGAGGGGGTAAGCGCCGAGGTAATCGACTGCGCCACTTTAAAACCCCTGGACATGCCGGCGATCCTGGAATCGGTGGCTAAGACCGGCCGCTGTGTCATCGTCCATGAGGCCGCCAAGACCTGTGGAATCGGTGCCGAGATCACGGCACAATTGGCCGAACGCGGTCTGCTTACCCTGCTTGCGCCGGTGCAGCGGGTCACGGGCTTTGACACGGTGATGCCCTTACCGCGCTTGGAGAAGTATTACCTTCCCGGCATCGAACGGATTATTAAAGCGGTTTACCAGACCCTGGAATTCGCATGAGATTATTCAAGCTCCCTGATCTTGGTGAAGGACTGGTGGAGGCCGAGATCGTCCAATGGCATATAGCCGAGGGCGAGGAGGTTAAGCGCGATCAGCCACTCGTAGCGGTCGAGACCGCCAAGGCGATCGTGGATATCCCAAGCCCCGAAACCGGGCGGATCGTGCGGCTCTATGGCCAAACCGGCGACATCCTGCATATCGGCGATCCCCTGGTTGAATTCGATACGGGCGAACCAACGTCCAAGGCCGCCGATGCCGGCACCGTGGTGGGCCGGGTCGAGACCGGACGGACGGTTATGATTGAACCGCCGGCGACGGTAGGGCGAGCCGCGACAGGCGCCAAGACCACACCGGCGGTGCGGGCGCTGGCGCATCGCCTGAACGTCGATCTATCGATTGTTACGCCCACCGGACCCGATGACACCATCACCGCTGCCGATGTACAACGGGTGGCGAAGATCCTGGCCGAGGTCGGGCCGCTTGAGCCCCTGCGCGGCGCCCGGCGCTCGATGGCGCGGGCGATGGCCCAGGCCCATGCGGAAGTGGTCCCTGTTACCGTGTGTGAGGACGCCGATATCCATGCTTGGAAGGCCGATGAAGACGTGAGCCTGCGGCTCATCCGCGCCTTGGTGGCGGGCTGTAAGGCCGAGCCTGCGCTCAATACCTGGTATGACGGCCAAAACTTGGGACGCCGTGTGCTTAACAAGATCGACCTCGGGATCGCGGTCGATACCCCGGAGGGTCTTTTTGTCCCGGTGCTGCGCGAGGTCGGCACGCGCGACCGGGCGGATCTGCGAAGCGGACTCAATGCCATCAAGCAAGCGGTCAAAGAACGCACGATCCCACCCGAGGAGTTGCGCGGTTACACGATTATCCTCTCCAATTTCGGCACCTTCGCCGGCCGTTATGCCGATCCCGTCGTCATGCCGCCCACGGTAGCCATCCTGGGTGCAGGCAAGATCCGACCAGCGGTCGTCCCTGCAGATGGACAGCCGCAAGTGCACCGCATCCTGCCCTTATCGCTCACCTTCGACCATCGGGCCGTAACCGGCGGCGAGGCGACGCGCTTCCTGGCTGCGGTGATCATGGACCTGGAAAAGCCGGAATGAGGTCTAAGCGGTTATGGCCGAACGCGAAATTTTTCAGGACTACATGCCAGGCGCTGTCTGTTTCGGATGCGGAGAAAATAACCCAGCGGGGCTTAAAATTCAGAGTTTTTGGGAGGGTGACGAAGGTGTTTGCCTATGGCAACCCGATGAGCGCCATCAGGGCTGGGAAGGGATTACCTGCGGCGGGATCATCGCTACGCTCATCGACTGCCACTGCATGGCAACCGCGATGGCCACGGCGGTCCGCAATGAAAATCGTCCCTTAAGCTCCGAGCCGCGCTATCGCTTCGCCACGGGCAGTCTCAACATCCGTTTTCTCAAACCCACGCCGATCGTTCAGCCCTTGTTGCTGCGCGCCCACGTCACCGAGATCAAGGACGCTCGCAAGTACACCTTGGCCTGTGATCTCTATGCGGATAACGTGAATACGGTGGCGGCTGCGGTGGTGGTGGGGGTGTTGGTCTATCGGAGTGATAGACCGTGGGAGGGGCCCGGTGGATTCAAGGGTTAAGTATGGCTCACCGCCTGAATCTATGGCTGCGCAACGCTCGTCCCCACTTCGCCTCCTTACCGCCGTCCCGATCTGCGACGGCCACGATAGCGCGATCGTCACTATCAATTTGGAGCTGATCCGCCAAGGTATCGAGATCGTCTATTTGGGGTATCACCGCTCGGCCCGGGCGATCGTCCAAGCGGCGATTCAAGAGGACGTCCGGGCGATTGGGATCTCAAGTTATAACGGCGGCCATTGCGAATTTTTCGAGGAAGTTATCGGTCTGCTCAAGGCGCAGGGTGCTCACGACATCGGGGTATTTGGCGGCGGAGGTGGAACGATCACCGAGGCCGATGCCAAGGCAATGTACGCGCGCGGGGTGGACCGGATCTTTTTCGCGGGATCCTCCTTGGCCGAAATGGTGGAATTTGTGGTGCGAAAATACGGCGGGCCGAGGGCTCCCCCAAGCATCGCGTTAACGCAACACGCCTCTTTCGACTTGCGCCTTGCCCAGCTCATAACCGCTACGGTGGAAGAGGCAGACGTAGCCAACGGATTACTGTCCCTGTCGGATAGTGCATTCCCAATCCCGACCCTCGGTTTTACCGGCCCCGGCGGCGTTGGCAAGACCACGCTGATCGATGAGCTGGTGCTGCGTCATCTCAAGGCTCACCCCACGGCAAGGATCGCCATTCTCTCCCACGATCCGAGCATCATTGGCAAGGGCGCGCTACTTGGGGATCGCACGGCGATGATCCATGCGCAAGATGACCGCGTATTTATGCGCAGTCTCGCCTCACGCGGTCAGGCAGGGGGATTGGCGGAGGCCAGCACACGCTGGTTGGAAGCGTTAAAACGGGCCAAGGCAGAAGCGGGTACGGCAGTCTTCGATCTGATCCTGATCGAAACCGTGGGCATCGGCCAGGAGGCAACCCCTTTCCAAAGACCGATGGTCGATAAGATCGTCTTGGTCATGGGTCCGGACTACGGCAGCCGCCTGCAATTACAGAAGATCGCGATGCTGGATGTGGCCGACGCGATCGTGATTAACAAGGCGGACCGCCCAGGCGCTTCGACTGCGCAGGCGGAGCTGAAATTCCAACTGTCGCTCAACGGCCGGGGGCAAAGGTTGATCGCTACGATCGCTAAACAGCATCGTAATCCGGGGGTTGATGCGCTTTACCGATATCTTTGCGAGCCAGTATGAGCACTCTTGCCGCCATCAATCAAGCCATAGCGGCATATAATCGCCATGTTGAAGCACAGGTCCTGCGGGCCCGCACCGATGCCGAATTTCAACAGGAACTGCTTACCCGCTGGGATGCCATCCGCAAGGGGATCGATACTGTCATTACGCCTACCGGCCTCGAGCTGCCCCGTCTGGCCCTGCCATCGACCGATGAACCCGCTGAGATCGCCCGTTATCTTTATAACGAGGGATTGCCTGGGGATTTCCCTTTCGTTAATGGGATCTATCCGGCGATGTACCTCGAGGGAAAGACCGTCGAGGAACCCACCCGCCTATTTGCCGGACTCGGCCTTGCCGAGGATACCAATCAACGCTTTCATACCCTGACCCGCTACCAACGGCACATCCGCTTGAGCACCGCCTTCGACGGCCCCACGCTTTACGGTCTGGACAGCGATGCGGAGGGGGTCTTTGGCAAGGTGGGTGAAGGCGGGGTGGCGATCGCTACCATCGAGGACATGGCGCGGCTCTACGCGGGTTTCCCGCTGGACGATGAGCACTTCTCCGTGTCCATGACCATCAATGGCCCGGCCCCCATCATCCTTGCCATGTATGTGGCGGCGGCCCAGCGCCGCTTCGGCCCGGACGTGGCGCCCAAGCTGCGCGGCACGGTGCAGGCCGACATCCTCAAAGAGGTCCAGGCGCAAAACGAGATCATCTTTCCCCTGGAGGCCTCCTTGCGCTTTCTTACCGACATGGTGGAGTACACGACCCGACACATGCCGCGCTGGTACCCAATCTCCATCAGCGGCTATCACATCGCCGAGGCCGGCGCGACACCGATCCAGCAAGCGGCCTATACCCTCTCCAACGGTTTCGCATATGTGGAATTCTTTCGCGAGCACGGGCTTGAGGTTGATCGATTCGGGCCACGCCTTTCATTTTTCCTCGATTGCGGGCTCGATATCGAATATCTGGCCCTGGCGCGGGTCTGCCGTAAGCTCTGGGCCATCGCGATGCGTGAGGTGTTTCAGGCCGCACCGCGAGCCCAGCGCCTGCGGCTGCACACCCAAACCAGCGGCCGGTCGCTGATCGCAAATCTCTTCAAGAACAACATGACGCGCACGGCGGTAGAGCTGATGCTGGCCTATATGAATTCCACCGATTCCTGCCATAGCAACGGCGCCGATGAAGCCTTCACCACCCCGAGCCCGGAATATGTGCAACTGGCGGCCCATGCGCAGGCTATCCTGCTTGAGGAGACCGGGCTATTCAAATACATGATGAATGCCTTGAGCGGCTCGCCAGGCATGAAGATCGTGGAACAGGCCGTCGAAGAAGGGATCATGGTCGAGTTTGCGGAGATCGACCGGATCGGCGGCGTGCTGGCCGCTATCGAGCAGCGTTATCAGCGCGGCCAGATCCAGGCCTCGGCCCATCGCTATGAACGGCAAATCCATGCCAACGAGAGACCCGTCATTGGTCTTAACCGCTATCGCGATCCCGCAGAAAAGTTACCCGAGGTACAATTGGTGCGTACACCCCCTGAGCGCAAGCACCTGCAAATCGAGCGCTTGCAGCAATTCAAGAGACATCATCAAGAACAAAGCAAGCGGATGCTCGATAGGCTCGCCGAGGTCGTCGACGGCAAGGGCAATGTCTTCGCCGAGCTTATCAATACGGTTGAGGCATGCTCTCTGGGACAGATCACGGCGCGATTGGCCGAGAGTGTAGGATGGCACCGACCGAGCGTGTGATAGGCATCAACTTACTTTTACAACTTTGTGCGCAACTTGCGAGGTTGCTTATTGATTCGACCGCCTGATTCCACGGGAGCAATCGTGTAGCCCGCGTAGGTCGGAACCGTTTTTCGATGAGGGAGGGCAGGCACGCGTCTGCTCTCTACTCTACCCCGCCTTTCTCCAAATGTGATAATACAAGATGTGACCACAATACCCTTGCGGTGCCAGGCGTCGGTGGCGATGGCGATGTGCGTCCCCTCAGGCCGCGGCCCGGACCGGTTGGACGGCGTGCTGGGCATCGGACCAGTGAACCAGTTCCAGCGTCCCGTCGCGCAGCTCCACCAGCGCCGTGCAGCTCTCGACCCAATCGCCGCTGTTGCAGTAGAGCACGCCGTTCATCGGCATGATCTCGGCACGGTGGATATGACCGCAGATGAGACCGTCGAGGCCGCGGCGCTTCGCTTCATAGGCCACGGCCGTTTCGAATGCGCTCATGTAGAGCACCGCGTTCTTGACCTTGTGCTTCATGAAGGCCGCCAGCGACCAGTAGGGAAAGCCCAGGTGGCGGCGCAGATAATTGAGCCAATGATTGAAGCGCAGCAGGAGGTCATAGGCCTTGGTGCCGAGCACGGCGAGGAAACGCGACGACGTCACGACTGCGTCGAATTGATCGCCGTGCGTAACCAGGAACCGGCGTCCGTCCGCCGTGCGGTGCACCGCCTCGCTGCGGATGGCCACGTTGCCGAAGCTCATCCCGTCGAAGTCGCGAAACGCCTCGTCGTGATTCCCGGGTATGAAGATCACGCGCGTCCCATGCTTGGCCTTGCCCAGCACGGTGCGCACGACATTGTTATGCGACTGCGGCCAGTACAGGCGCTTTTTCATGTACCAAAGGTCGATGATGTCGCCGACCAGGTAGAGCGTATCGCAGTCCGTATCGCGGAGAAACTCCAGGAGAAACTCGGCGCGACATCCCGGAAAGCCGAGGTGCACATCCGAGATCCAGACGCTGCGGTAGTCGCCGCCGCTACCCCGCGGAAAGAGGTTCTGCATGCTGTAGGTCCTCCGTTTCGGGTGTTCCAACCATGGCATCCGGGGGTGATCGCTTGATGAAGAGACGGTGACGACAACGTGAATGCGTCGCCGTGGTAATGGCGTCGGAATGGATAGCGATCTCGATTCCACCGCTGATCGACGGCGAGAGGCATTCGCAGCGCGTCACGGACCCGACCAACAGTTCAGCCCCCACAATCTGCGCGAGGAACGCTGGTTGCTTCGCCGTTTGGTACGTTGTGAGAAATGTGGGTTGAAATGCGTGTGTGTGGCACGCTCCCCAGCTGTCCCGTACTACCGTGCAGTGTTTCAACGCCCACGACGTAGCACAGATCGTTCATGGCCACACGCATAGACCGGGCGTGCATGACCTGCACTGCGGCGGGCGCAGCGTACAGCGCATCGTGCTGGGGGATTGGTATGAGACGGATAACGTGCCGGTCTGTCGCGGTGCTCAGCAGCGCCTGTCCAGGGTGCAGGACTGCTTGCGGTAAAGACGCGCAGGCACGCGCAGTTCTCGGAAGTGCCCTCAGTCCGGATCAGGGTTCGCTTATATAAGGGGACGTTACCCGCAAGCATTCGATCCTGTCCCCGTTATCGCGTTATCCGGAAGACAAGGACTTCCGCCACACCGGCGACGAGTATCTACCGGAGGTCGGCGAGCGGTCGCTGAAGAACATCTGCCGCGGGCTGGCGGTGATTCAGGGCAGCGGTCAGCAGCGCCTCGAATTGCTGCACCACGCGCGGCCAGCCGAGGGTGGCGGCGTACTCCCGTGCTTGGTGCCGCATACGCGGCAGGGTCTGCGGCGCGCGGGCGAGCTCGACGGCAGCGGCAACGTAATCCTTTGGCTGTCCATACGGGGCCAGCATGCCGGTCTCGCCGTGCGTGATGTGCGTGTGTGCCGCCGCGTAGTCATAGGCGACGACGGCCAAGCCGCTGGCCATCGCTTCCAAGGTCACATTGCCGAAGGTCTCGGTTTCGCTCGGAAACAGAAACACGTCCGCCGAAGCATAACGTTCGGCCAGCGGCTCACCCCGGTGGACCCCGCAGAATAGGAGATCGGGATGGTCTGTTTGAAACGCGGCGAGTTGCGGTCCGTCCCCCACGATCACGAACTTCATGGGCTTGCCGCTCGCCTGCATGGCGCGGTATGCCGCAATAGCGAGCCCGAGGTTCTTTTCCGCTGCCACCCGCCCCACGTATAGCACGGCCACGTCCTGCTCCGAGAGGCCCCAGGATTCGCGCAATGCCGCGCAGCGGCGTGCCGGGGTAAACAGTTCGCTATCGACGCCGCGGCCCAGCACACTGACATTCTTGAAACCGCCGGCGCGCAGGCGTTCGCGCAGCTCGGTGCTGGGTACCAGCGTGCCGCCGGTGCGGTTATGAAACCAACGAAGATAATAGGCGACCCAATGCTGCAGCAGGCCCGCATAGTAGTGCCGCGAGTAGCTGTGAAAGTCGGTGTGAAAACCGCTTAGGACCGGGATCCCGAAACCGTGGGCGGTGCGCACTGCCGACCATCCCAGCAGACCCTCGGTGGCCACGTAGACCACGTCCGGGCGGTCTTGTGCCCAGCGCTCGCGCAACACTCCACCGGCCGGTAAACCAAAATGCAAGCCCTTATATCCGGGTAGCGGCAAGCCGCTCACTGCCGTCAACCTGGGACCACGACTGCGACGCTCGCCGTGCCACGGGTTCGGACACACCACCGATACGGTGTGACCGAGTCCTTGCAGGCCCTGCGCTAAGCGCGCCAAGGTCAGTGACACGCCGTTGACTTCGGGTGGATAGGTGTCGGTAACGATACAGATATGACGCGGGTGCGACCCGTGCTCGGGCGTCGCCGCCGGTTGGGTAGCCGATACCGGAGTTTCTCCCCTGTTCATGCGTGAGTCCTTGACCCGTGTGGATGCTACCGTTTAGGGGAATCCCTGGTCCTGGAGTGATACGGTACCGAACGGATGTGTCGTTCGGGTGATGAGTGCGTGAAGCTTGTGTGACGATCGATGCGTGGTGGCGAAACCATCGTCCGCGTGTCATCGATCCTTCATACAAACGCGGTATTGATCCCGCCGTTCGTACTATTTGTTTCTATTGAAACGGTCGATAGGAGGGCTATATGAATGATTTCTTCCGTGTGCTGGCCGAACAACGCTGGGACGACCACCGCTATTACCACCACAGCCGGATCAACCAGTGCTTGCACTTGTTGAGCGCGATCAGTTTCCTGTGCGCCTACGTGCTGCTGTTCACGGATCCGGTCGCGGCAGCGTTGGTGGGCTGGCTAGTCGCGATGTCGAGCCGGCAGGTCGGGCATTTCTTCTTCGAGCCCAAGGGCTACGACGAGATGAACCAGGCAAGCCATGAGCACAAGGAGGCGATCAAGGTGGGCTATAACCTCAAGCGCAAGGTGGTACTGCTGGGGATCTGGGTGCTTTCGCCGCTGGCGCTGTACGCCGATCCGACGCTGCTGGGCCTCTTCGAGCCCCACGCCAACGCAGCCGATTTCTTGTACAAGCTGGCGGTCCTCTGGATCCTGATCGGCGTCGGCGGACTGCTGTTTCGGACCGTGCACCTGGGTTTTCTGCACGGCCACCAGACCGGGCTGGTGTGGCTGACGAAGATCCTCACGGACCCCATTCACGACATCAAGCTGTACCACAAGGCCCCGCTGTACCTGTTGCGCGGCGAGTTGATCGATCCCAACCCGCGGAAACTGCGCGCTTGAGGTCCCGACTCACGCACGGCCGCGCCGGTCGGTCGATGCGCGGCAAGGGCCTCAGAAACGATGGGCGATCATCTCGTGCAGGGTCCGGCGCTGGATCCATTGATTCGTCAATTCGGGCGCCGACCACCACCAGCCTGCCTCGCGCATGGCACGGGCCGCCGCCACGAAGCGATCCGCGGCGGCCTCGAAATCCGCGTCCGTATAGTTGAGGCTGAAGATTAGACGTCCGGTGCCTACCCAGCTCAAGGCCAGCCCTTCGGCACGCAGATAATATTGGAACATCCAGTTGTAGCGCGACGGCTGCGTATAGCAGACCGTCCAAATGGACGAGAGGTTTGCCACCTGCACGGGCAGACCCTCGTCCCGCAAGCGCCGGTTGAGGCTTTCAGCCCGGGCGTTCCAGCGTCCATCCAGGCCCAGGTACAACGCGCGGGCCTCCGGGGTGTCGAGGTACTGCAGGAACTCGTGCATCGCCCCCATGACGTAGGGATGGGAGTTGAAGGTGCCGCGCGCGAAGCAGATATCTGCCGGGCGCTCCTCGTGAAAGCGTTTCATCAGGTCCCTGCGGCCGCAGACCGCGCCGATGGGCAGGCCACCGCCGAGCGTCTTGCCGTAGGTGACCATATCGGCGCGAATGCCGAAGTATTCCTGGGCGCCGCCGGGCGCAAGCCGAAAACCGGTCAAGACCTCGTCCAAGATCAGCACGACCTCGCGCTCGGTACAGATGCGGCGCAGGCGCTGCAACCATTCGCCATAGGCCTCGCGATCGAAACCCGCCCGGCGCGTGCTGTCGAGCAGCGCGGAGTCGCTGGGCGCATGCGCGTTCGGATGCAGCGCCTGCAGCGGACTCACCAGCACGCAAGCGACGTCGCGGCGCTTGCGCAATACCCGCAACGTCGCGTCGTCCAGGTCCTTCAAGGTATAGGTCTGACGCGCCGGCACGGGGTTGCCGATGCCCGGCTGGACATCTCCCCACCAGCCGTGGTAGGCACCGCAGAAACGGACCAGGTGCGAGCGGCGCGTATGGTAACGCGCCAGGCGCACCGCCTGCATGACCGCCTCCGTTCCGGACATGTGGAAGGACACCTCGTCGTGCCCCGAGATGACCTTCAGACGCTGCACGTTGTAGGCAATGACGGGATGATAGGCGCCGAGTACCGGACCCAACTCGCGCACGCGTTCACTGCCGCGCGCCATGCAGGTCTTGTAGACGTCGTTGCCGAAGACGTTTACGCCATACGAGCCGCTCAGGTCGTAGTAGCGGTTGCCGTCGAGATCGGTGAGGGTGACCCCG